>NZ_JBIXGO010000013.1:0-6767 GCF_046161205.1 Sphingobacterium sp. BS-2 | reverse complement strand
GTCGAACCCTATCCTGGATCTTTTCCATAAACTTGGTCAATCCTCCCATCCTCGGTGGGTGAGCTGTACCCTGAGCGAAGCCGAAGGGGAGCCGAACCCAATCCTGGTTCTTTTCCTCGATCTTGGTCCATCCTCCCATCCCGAACATCCTGGTTCAAACCAACTCCTAATCAACGAAGAGCATTGGTCCCCACATAAATTTCACAATTGGCTGGAAATTTGTGCAGGATTTATTAAAACCAGATCATGACCGACATTCTACCTTTTATCATTTCGCTATTTGTGGGAATTGGACTTGCTGCTGCTACGGGCTTTAGGGTGTTCCTGCCTATCTTCTTTTTGAGTTTGGGTTCTTATTTGGGATGGATTCCATTGGATGAGAGTTATGCTTGGGTGGGTGGTTTGCCAGCTGTCATCGCAACGGGTTTGGCTACTTTATTTGAGATTTTGGCCTATTACATCCCCTTTGTCGATAATATCTTGGATAGCATTACCGTCCCTTTAGCTACCATTGCCGGGTCCTTGTTGTTTGCAACACAATTTACCGAAGTGAGCAGTTGGATTCAATGGTCCTTGGCATTGATTGCCGGTGGAGGTACCGCAGCGACCATCAGTTCGGTATTTGCAGGCACTCGAGCGGCATCCTCTGGAACGACCGCTGGGCTCGCCAATCCCGTCATCTCCACGGTAGAAACCATCGGCTCTACCATCATGAGCATCTTGGCGATCTTCTTACCTATCCTAGCGGGAATACTGGTTATAGTGATCCTTTATCTAGCCATAAAATATGGCAAAAAGCTATTGGACAAAATCAGAAGGAAACCTAAGGTGAATAAATTTAAGGATTCAACCTATTAACCCTTCCCTCTAAGTTTTCCTCGGCAACCTTGACTGGCTGGTATTGAACCCAACAATAAGATAGAAATGGAAGGAGAACAAATACAAGAAAGCCCCACCAGAAGCTGAATATATTCCCAATAATGATACTTAGCAATAGAACGATAACCGGATAAGAAAACAACAGTACACCAAACAATAGGGAGTCATAGAATATACTGTTCTCCGTTTTCTGCTTTATTTTCTTTTTGACCAGTTGATAAAACCAATTATGGGAATAATGACCCAATAATGCTGGGTACTTCATCCATGCACGTTCCTGTTGAATGCCATCCCTTGCTCCTACATAACGATTTAACATTTTGGCATCCATTTCCTCCCTGAGGTTCTTGATCAATTCACTCGTCATTACTTCAGAATTGTTCAGATAATCCGTGGAGTCGATGGGATTCAAGGCTTCCAAATAAACTGCTTTAGGAACATCATCGAAGGAATTATAGCTAAGGATATAAGGTTGAACCTGAATGGGAACATCCATTTGCACTGCACGTTTGATAATGGAGGTCAAGCCGGTAGTCATAAAAGGCTTCATGTCGATTTGGTTCCTGGATACTCCTTCTGGAAAGATCAGGAGCTTTCGCCCCATTTTCAATTGGCGCACGCATTCATCATAGGTAAACCCATTGCTAATATCGGCATCCTGATCATCATGCTTCTTATAGATCGGCAACATAAAAAGACTGCGCAAAACCCAATTCGCCAAAGGTTTGGCAAATATATCTCCCCTAGCCAGAAAGCATATTTCCGTAGGTTGATGCACTGATAGAACCAAAGCATCGAAAAATGAATTGGGATGGTTTGAAACAATAACAGCTGGTTCATTCTTCGCTGCAAGTTCCAGGTTTTTTAATTGCCAATCTGCCACGTACCAGTTCATGCCCAGTTTGACAAATGATCTTAGGATTGGATAAAGCATAGATTAATATTCTCAATAATTAGAATCCAAATTTTCCTATAACAAAAAACACGCCTAATTTTAACAAATACTAATCTTCTTTCATGGATTCGGTAATCTTATGGATATTGAGGCTATTCGCCATTGCGCTAAAAATCTTATAATAAGCGCCATGCAGGTCAAATAGCTCTTCATGGCTACCATCCTCGACCACCCTACCTTTTTCCATTACAATGATATGTTCGGCATCAATTATCTGGGAAATACTGTGCGAAACGATAATCACTGTCCTGCCCACTTTGATGGCATCTAAACTGTTTTTGATCTGTTCTGTTGCGATGGCGTCTAAATTGGCCGTCGGTTCATCCAAGAAGATAATTGGTGGGTTCTTCAAGAACATCCTAGCAATGGCGATCCGCTGCTGCTGACCACCTGAGAGAAGGTGGGCTTCGGCATCATATCCATTCGGCAAGTCAAGTACCTGCTCATGTATAGAAGCTTTCTTAGCAGCCTCAATGACTTCCTCCATACTAGCTTCGGTCTTACCATAGCGGATATTATCGGCAATACTTCCTTTGAAGATATGGTTCCTTTGTAAAACCAATCCTATATTCTCCCTTAAAAACTCGGTATCATATTCCCTGAGGTCTACCCCATCTAAATAAATAGCACCCGAGCTAGGTTCATAGAATTTATCCAACAGATTAATGATGGTACTTTTTCCAGCTCCCGATAAGCCGACCAATGCTGTATTAACATTTGGACAGATCTGCATGCTAACATTGTGCAAGGCCTGATGGCCATTTGGATAGCTGAAATCCACATTCCTGATTTCAATCAACCCTTGAATGCTATCTGGTCTATAGGTTCCCGAAGGTTCCTTCTGTCCTTCATCTTCGAGGATCCCAAAGAAGCTTTCCGAATAGATCAAGGCATCATTGACCTCATCATAGATCCGGTGCAATTGCCTGATCGGTGCAGATACGTTATTGAATAACATAATATGGAACATAATGGCTCCGATGGACATCTGTTCGTTTAACACGAAATAAGCCGTTAAGATAATGACGATCACGACACCGATCTGCTCGATAAAACCCTTGATGCTTTCAAAGATAAATGAGGTCTTCCGCGTAGCCATCTGGTTTTCGGTCATCTCAAATTGGATCTTCTTATGCTTTTCGGCTTCGGTTTCCTCCCGAACAAAGGATTTGATCACCGTGATGGAATCAATCAGGTTGATCAATTGGTTACTTTTATTTTCCCGATACTGGCGCATATTCCTTCGGAAACCCGAAAGTTTCTTGGCCTGCATTTGGGATACATAAAAATAGATCGGAATGATAAATAGCCCTACCAAGCCCACATAGAAATTCGCCAGGAACATACAGACCAATGCGACGATGGCGTTTGCAAATAGCGGCAGGATATCGATAAAGAAGTTTTGGACTAATCTGGTCAGGGAACTGATTCCGGCGTCGATACGGGTTTGGAGTTTTCCGGACTCATTGACGCTTGAGGTATAGAAAGCCATCTTATAGGTCAGGATACGATCGACAATAGCTTGAGAAAAGTCTCGAGCGATCATGATCCTCAGTTTCTCGCCGTAGTACTTTTGTCCGAATTGGACAATGGAATAGATTATTTCCTTTCCCAGCAATATGGCTGAAATAACGCCCAAAAGATAGAGGCCAGTTCGAAGGGGTGTCTTGTTGACTAAAAGATCGCTGATGGTGTCAACGGTGTACTTTAGGATAAAAGCATTGACCTGTGCAGCGAAAGACCCTACAACCGTCAGGATAAGTGTATAAAAAATAAGATTCTTATACGGCTTGGTGAAGGGTAATACTTTTTTAAAGAGTTGGGTTATGGTCATAAAATGTAAACTTTAAAGTACTCAAAAAGTTTAAGGCCAAGCTCTCTGTAACTAATATTTTATAGGATAATTTTCGATGAAATCAAACTTATAATCTTTGTGTTGCTTCAGGCTATCAATTAAATTGCTCAATAATTGTTGTCCTTTTTTATTTTGGAACATATCATCATGCATCAGCAAAACGATATTGTTGGGTTTCAAGGTAGACTTATTCCCTAACATGTTACGGATACGGCCATAGATCTCTTCCACAGACTGAACAGGCTTACCGCTCAAACCATTGATCTTCCATTCTACGTCCCATCCATAGATCTTATAGCCATTGACTCCCAGTAAATCAGCCGTTTGGCTACCAGAAGTTAAATCTACACGGCGAACATCATCGAATAACCAGATGTTTCTACCTGGCATACGGACGATCTTATGTTTCAATCCCAGATCTGTTTCACATTTTTCGAAATCTGCTACGGCAAGGTCCGGGTTGCTATAAAATACATGGAATTTATTGGCAGCATGAGAATAGCTATGATTGTAACATTCCACCAAAGGATTGTTCATGTAACGGTCGAAATCACGTTTCAATCTTTTGCTCATGCCAGCATGTTTACCGACTAAGAAGGCGGAAATCTTGGTGTTTTTTGCGGTGATAATCGAGTCGATTGCCGAACTACCGATCAATGGACCATCATCGAAGGTAAGATAGATATGCTTATCCTTTTTATTCAGTTCACGGTAAATAGAATCCCTAAGCATTTTTTTAGCTTGCTTAGGTTCGATTTTATTTAAGGAATCAACGGCTGGAAAATGAATCTTGCCCTTATTCAAAGAATCAAGTAGATCCATCAATTTTACGGTATCCTGCTTTAAAGGGCTTTGGCCATCAACCAAGGAATTTTCGGTCGAATCCAAAGGATTAGAGCTGGAAGGTGAACCTACAATAGAATTACAGGAGTAAACGGATATTAGTGTGGAAATAGCGGCAATAGCAGCGACAATAGTCTTCTTCAACATAGCCTTTGAGGGTCTCTTAAAATTTGTACAAAGCTAAAAATATTTGTCGATATAAGAAAGGGACTTCAAGCTGAAGTCCCATCCCATTTATCCCTATATTAATTGCTAATCATCGTAATGTCTACCTTTTTTCCAACGCTTATCCATTTTTTTATGGTACTTGTAATGTTCCTTTTCCATTTTGCGATAGCGTTTATCGGCACGGTGATGGTGTCTTCCGCCATCACGGATAGTAACTTGCGAATAGTTCCTTGAGTAACCATGATAGCGATCATGATAATGTCTGTGGTTTCTCCAAGGTCTAGATTCATTGATCACTACCTTATAGGTTCTATGAAAGTCGCGACCTCTATATCTTCTAGGTATTGTCCTGTGTGACACCCATGTACGGCCATCGTAGTAAGTATAGTAACGATTAGAAACATCGTAGTACATATCAAACTCGGGCATGTAATAGTACCTGGCGTAGTCATAGCCAACGGGGCCCCAGGAAGGTTGTACACCAATATTTAAGCTTACGTTTACTTGGGCTTCTGCGGGCTTGACGAAGAACAATCCTCCAAAAAATAATGCTGCGTAGAATAACTTTTTCATAAAAACCTCCTTATATCTTTAGGACCAAACGTCCGGTTATTTTTAATGTTCTGACAGGCATTTTGAAGGGAAGGATTAATCAGGAAATGTTAAAAAATGTAAATTGGCAGCTACAGCATTCAGAATCAAGCCTTTAAAATTCATCTTTTTGTCATATTTTAAAATTTAACATGGCCTTAACCTGTCAAAAAATACTCGGATTGCCCTACCCGATTCTATCAGCATTTTTGTTATCTTTGTCGCAATTTTAACAAAATAGCAATATGGCATTACAATGTGGGATCGTAGGCCTACCAAACGTAGGTAAATCAACCTTATTTAACTGTTTATCAAACGCTAAAGCGCAAGCAGCAAACTTCCCGTTCTGTACCATTGAACCCAATGTTGGGGTCATTACAGTTCCGGATGCACGCTTGAACAAATTAGCTGAACTCGTAAATCCGCAACGTATCGTTCCTAATACCATCGAAATCGTCGATATCGCCGGTTTGGTAAAAGGGGCTTCCAAAGGTGAAGGTTTAGGTAATCAGTTTTTGGGTAATATCCGTACCACAAATGCTATTATCCATGTGTTGAGATGTTTTGATGATGGGAATGTAATCCACGTGGATGGTTCAGTAGACCCAATCCGTGACAAGGAAATCATCGATACCGAATTGCAACTTAAGGATTTGGATACGGTAGTAAAGCGCATCCAGAAAGTTGAAAAAATGGCTAAGACTGGCGGTGATAAGGATGCTAAGAAAACTTTTGACGTCCTTTCCGTAGTAAAGGCTCATTTGGAATCCGGTAAATCTGCTCGTACTGCTCCTATTTCAGAAGAGGATTTCGAATTTATCGATGATTTGACCCTTTTGACGGTTAAACCTGTTCTATATGTATGTAACGTTGATGAGGCTTCTGTAAATACAGGAAATGCCTATGTTGATAAAGTAAAAGAAGCTGTAAAAGATGAAAATGCGGAAGTATTGGTTATCTCGGCACAGATCGAATCTGAAATCGCTCAATTGGAAGATTATGAAGAACGCAAAATGTTCTTGGAAGATCTAGGATTGGATGAATCAGGGGTTCACAAATTAATCCGTGCGGCATACTCTTTATTAGATTTAGCAACTTACTTTACAGCAGGTGTTCAAGAAGTACGTGCTTGGACGATCGAAAAAGGATTTACAGCACCACAGGCTGCCGGCGTAATCCACACCGATTTTGAAAAAGGATTTATCCGTGCTGAAGTTATTAAATACAATGACTTTGTACAATTCGGGTCAGAAGCAGCAGTTAAAGAAGCTGGGAAATTATCCGTAGAAGGAAAAACATATATCGTTGAAGACGGGGACATTATGCACTTCCGATTCAATGTTTAGGTAAATAAAAAAAAGCGACTTTAGGGTCGCGTTTTTTTTTATATTTTATAATATATATGATATTTTTGATTGTGGACTCCCCCACCACAACCCACCCGGGTGAATAAAAAAAAATATAAAAAATTAGAAA
>NZ_JBIXGO010000012.1:0-101889 GCF_046161205.1 Sphingobacterium sp. BS-2 | reverse complement strand
CTTCCCATTCCGAACAGAGAAGTTAAGCCCGCCAGAGCCGATGGTATTGCCGTAACAGGTGGGAGAGTAGGTCGGTGCCTAATTTTATAGAGAGGCCCGCTGTCAACAGACAGCGGGCTTTCTGTTTTTATGGACATTGGGAAAGCGGTAAGGGAACAGGCAGGTCCGGTGCATGGCGGCGGGCGGATGCGATCCGCCCCTACGGAATGGGGGACGTTC
Organism: Sphingobacterium sp. BS-2; assembly: GCF_046161205.1. Lineage (NCBI taxonomy): Bacteria > Pseudomonadati > Bacteroidota > Sphingobacteriia > Sphingobacteriales > Sphingobacteriaceae > Sphingobacterium > Sphingobacterium sp. BS-2. The sequence goes on along the minus strand of NZ_JBIXGO010000012.1, from coordinate 101,670 downwards.
AGGCGGAAGTATGTTTTCCATGACGGTCTTGGTCCATCCTCCAATCCCATCCATCCTGGTTCAAACAATCCTCCCATCCCATCCATCCTGGTTCAACCATCCTTCCCATCCAACTTCAATTGCCCAACAATTAATAAATTATCTCAGTTCCCCCTTAGTCAAGCTTTTTTAAGGTTATTTCACTTAATCCAATATCAATCCTTCTTATTGCTTTACCGTTTTTGTAATTTTATCTAAATAATTCATGGAGAAAACCTCTAATTATTCAATGTATTTATTGAATTTCAATCTATGTTTCTTAAATTTAACCTAATACTTAAGTTGTAACAAATAAATTGTATAAATCTTTGTTTGTTTTTACTTAAGGTTGTTTAAATTATTTCGTTTATCTCTACTGAAAAATATTATCTCTTATTTTTATAAATTAATTAATTTATAAAAAATAATCCTACTTTTACATATAGTTTCTTTCTGAATTTGCATACAAATTGTATATTTATAAGGAAACATAATAAGTTGTTAATATTGATTTGCCCAAGGATCAATTTAGTGGATTTAAGTTAATAAATATGCAGAGCATTAAATTAGGAATAATTGATGATAGCGTCTTTTGTCGTACTTTGACGAAATTCCAGCTTATGAATATCAATGCAGTTCACTTTGATTTTGTAATCGAGGCTGAATCGATCATGGACTTCCAAACGAAAGCCGCTAATTCAGAAATCCCTGATGTAATCCTCTTGGATATCATGATGCCTGATATCGATGGGATCTCTGGTATCCCGATTATTAAGGCGCTTTATCCCAATGTACATATCCTCATGCTATCGGATGTTGATAACCCTGCCATTGTTCGTAAGAGCCTACTTGCTGGCGCTAATGCCTTTGTCAAAAAAGGAACTAAATCCGTGGACATGATGAATATAATCATTGATGTGATCAATGGTTCTTCTTATGTCAGTCCTGAAATTACTAAATCCCTGTTCTTTGGGATCCAACAACCTCCCCAATCGAGGAGAAAGTTGTCCAAGCGTGAATTGACCATAGTGCATCGCTTATTAGAGGGGTTTAGCCTGAATAATATTGCTAAGCACTTTGAAATAACAGTGGATAAATTATGGCAATTGATCCAAGTCATCCTTAAAAAGCTTAATATTGTGAGCTCTGTGCAGGTTCCTTCTGCATAGTATTCTTGTGTTAATTCTCTGCTAATAATAGTATAATAACAATATTACACTATCCTATTCCTTTTTTTTCTATTTTTCAGTTTTATAAAACGTGAAAACGATAAGTTTTTATCTAACCTGAAATGAAAAGAAAATCCATAGTAATATTATTGATAGCAGTATTGGTTGTTGGTGGAATGGTCTTCTATAGGATCAACAAAAATAAAGAAAAAGCAGCGGCACAACAGGGACCTAGAGGTGGCAACTCCTCAGTAAAAGTTTATGGGACTGTCGTTCAAGGCCAACCTTTCTCTGATTTCCTTTCTTTATCGGGTGCCATCGAGGCAGATGAACAGATTGAGCTGCATACGGAGATTTCGGGTATCGTAGAGTCGATCAATTTCTCGGAAGGGGGCAGGGTTTCTCAAGGTCAACCTCTTTTGACCATCAATGATGCGGAGCTGCAAGCTCAATTGGCTCAAGCTCAAACCCGCAATAACCTAGCTGCTGAAAATGAAAGAAGAGCTAAGCTCTTGTTGGAAAAGGAAGCTATTTCTCAAGAAGAATACGATATCGCAAGTGCCGACTTCCGGACTGCGCAATCGCAGATCCAATTGATCAAGGCGCAGTTAAGCAAGACGGTTATCCGTGCTCCTTTTTCGGGCCGTATCGGTCTAAGAAGTATTTCGAAAGGAAGTTATGTGACTCCGACAACCAATATTGCACAACTGGTAAATACCAATAGGTTGAAGGTTTCTTTTTCAATTCCAGAAAAATATGCCAATAAAGTAACCCTCAATAATCAAATTAAATTTAGTGTTCAAGGTGTGGAAGGGGAATTTACTGCCAAGATCTATGCAACGGAACCGGCAGTGGAAGCAAACACCAGGACATTATTAGTAAAAGCAATCACATCTAACAGTTCAGATCGTATCATTCCAGGAACTTTTGCCAATATTATCTTTCCATTGGAAACTTTGGAAAACGGCTTGTTAGTTCCGGCAGAAGCGTTGATACCCGTTCAAAATGGTAAAAAGCTTTTTGTGATGAAAAATGGTATGGCGAATGAGGTCATGGTTGAAACAGGAGCAAGAACGGATGAGGACGTATTGATTACTTCGGGGATCCAGACAGGAGATACTGTGCTGACTTCGGGAGTAATGTCCTTGCGGAATGGCTCTAAAGTTCAGGTGAACCTTCAATAATCGAGAAAAAAATGAGTTTATCTACCATAAGTATTAAGCGGCCTGTCCTGACGATAGTCATGAACTTGATCCTGATTCTTTTTGGAATCATTGGATATACGTTCTTGGGGGTCCGTGAGTTTCCGTCCATTGACCCTGCCCAGATATCCGTTCGAACAAACTATGCAGGTGCCAATGCCGATATCATTGAATCGCAGATAACCGAACCTTTGGAAAAATCCATCAATTCCATTGATGGGATCAGGAATATATCTTCTTCTTCCAATCAGGGCTCCAGTAATATTACCATAGAGTTTAACCTAAGCAAAAACTTAGAAGAGGCAGCAAATGACGTGCGGGATAAGGTTTCGCAGGCCTTGCGGAGTTTGCCTCAAGATATTGATGCCCCGCCGGTGGTTTCCAAAGCAGATGCGGATTCGGAACCTATTCTGACCATGACGATGCAGAGTGCCACTAAGAATGTGTTGGAATTATCGGATTATGCAGAAAATGTCATTGCCCAAAGGCTACAGACCATTCCTGGTGTGAGTTCGGTTCAGATCTGGGGGCAGAAGAAATTTGCCATGCGTTTGTGGATAGATCCCGTGAAGTTAGCTTCCTATGGCTTGACCGTATTGGATGTGAGGTCTGCATTGACCACTCAGAACGTGGAATTACCATCAGGGAAATTAACGGGTGCCAATACTGAACTGGCCATTAAAACCATTGGTAACTTAGCAACAGAGGAAGAATTCAATAATATTATCATCCGTTCGGATAACAACCGGATCGTCCGTTTTTCGGATGTAGGTAAAGCTGCATTAGAGGCTGAAAACTTTGAGACCAAGATGTCCGACTCAGGCTTTCCAATGGTCAGCTTGGCGGTAATCCCTCAACCCGGTACAAACTACCTGGAAATTGCCGATCAGTTCTATAAGGAGTATGATCGCCTGCAAAATGAATTGCCGGAAGGCTTTGAATTGAATATAGCGATCGATAATACTCAATTCGTAAAAAAGGCTGTCTTGGAAGTTGTAGAAACCTTGCTGATCGCTATCGTTTTGGTTGTGTTGATCATCTATCTGTTCTTCCGAAACTGGTCCATTGCCTTTAGGCCATTGATCGATATCCCAGTTTCATTGATTGCCACTTTCTTTATTATGTACCTCTGTGGTTTCTCCATCAACGTATTGACCTTGCTGGCCATTGTATTGGCCACCGGTTTGGTGGTGGATGATGGTATTGTGGTAACTGAGAACATCTTTAAGAAGGTGGAAGAAGGGATGTCGCCTATTCAGGCAGCCATTAAAGGATCGAATGAGATTTTCTTTGCGGTAATCTCGATTTCTATCACCCTAGCAGCGGTGTTTTTACCGGTAATCTTTTTAGAAGGATTCGTGGGAAGGCTATTCCGGGAATTCGGCGTCGTCATCGGGGCAGCGGTATTGATTTCAGCTTTTGTTTCATTGACTTTGACCCCCATGTTGAATGCCTACTTGATGAAAGGTGGCGAGCAGAAGAGATCGAAGTTTTATATGCGTACTGAGCGTTATTTTGAAATGATGAACTCAAGCTATGCAGATTCCTTGAAAGGTTTCCTTCGGATGAAATGGCTTAGTTTTGCCACGATTCTAGCTTGTTTTGCATTGATCTATTTCTTTTATCAATTATTGCCAAAGGAAACAGCGCCCTACGATGACCGTAGTTATATCAGTCTGAGGGCAACGGCTCCTGAAGGGGTATCCTATGATTATATGGATCGGTTTATGACTGACCTGACCCTGTTGATCAATGATTCGGTGCCTGAGAAAAAAGTTAGTTTGGTAATTACATCTCCAGGTTTTGGTTCTGCTTCATCCAATTCAGGATTTGTCCGTTTGGGATTAGTGCAGCCGAATGAAAGAGAAAGGACGCAGCAGGAAATTGCGGATGACCTTTCGAGATTGACCCGAGGCTACTCCGAGGGACGGGTTTCTGTATCGCAGCAACCTACCATTTCGGTAAATAGAAGGGGAGGTCTTCCTATTCAGTATATCATACAGGCGCCAAACTTCCAGAAATTGGAAGAAAAGATTCCTGAATTTATGGATGAGCTGGCAAAAGACAATACTTTCTCCATTACGGATGTCAATTTGAAATTTAACAAACCAGAGGTATATGTGAGTATCGACCGGGAAAAAGCCCAATCCTTGGGTGTCTCGGTGTTGGATGTGGCTCAGACCTTGCAAATGTCCCTTTCTGGTCAACGTTTTGGCTACTTTATGATGAATGGGAAGCAATACCAAGTGATGGGGCAGTTTGACCGTAAGGATAGAGCGACACCGATGGATCTTGCGTCCATCTTTGTCAAGAATAGTCAAGGAGAATTGATCCAGTTGGATAATATCGTGGAAATCGAAGAAAGAAGCAGTCCGCCGCAGTTATTCCACAATAACCGCTATATGGCTGCGACCGTTTCTGCTGGCCTAGCGCCTGGAAAGAGTATGGGGGATGGAATCGAAGCAATGGAAGCGATCAAAGAACGGGTTTTGGATGATACTTTCACTACCGATTTGGGTGGTGAGTCCAGAGACTTTGTGGAAAGTGGATCGAATACCATGTTTGCATTCGGATTGGCAGTTTTGCTAATCTTCCTGATCCTTGCCGCACAATTCGAGAGTTTCATTGACCCTATCATCATCATCATTACCGTTCCGATGGCTGTTGCCGGGGCTATGTTTTCACTATGGCTCTTCGGACAATCTTGGAATATCTTTTCACAGATCGGAACGATCATGTTGATTGGATTGGTAACTAAGAACGGGATCTTGATCGTGGAGTTTGCGAATCAATTGCGGGAAGAAGGCTATAATAAGTACGATGCCGTGGTTACGGCTTCGGAAGCGAGGCTGAGACCTATTTTGATGACCTCATTGGCGATTGCATTAGGCGCATTGCCGATAGCCCTTTCATTAGGGGCTGCATCAACCAGCCGTATCGGCATGGGGGTTGTGATTGTTGGTGGAACTATTTTCGCCTTAATATTGACTTTATTTGTTATTCCTGCATTTTACCTGATGATGTCAAGGAAGAAGAACTTACATCCGGAATTGGAAGAAATTAAAATGCTGGAGGAAATTGAAGAATAAAATGAAGAAACTTGTCTTATTAGGCTGTTTGATCCTGTTAGCAGGGCTGGATTTGCATGCGCAGGGATTATTGACTGCTAAAGATGCTGTTCAGATTGCACTTGAGAATAACTTTGAAATAAAACTATCGCAGAATGACCTTCGTATTGCACAGGAAAATACCACCTATGGCAATGCAGGTATGTTGCCGAATGTGACCGGTAATTTTTCGCAGAATAACTCTGTGATGAACTCCTCGCAGGTGCAAGCCAATGGCGATGAGCGATCCTTAAGGAATGCGAAAAACAATAGTATGAGCTATGGCGTAAGCATTGGATGGACCATCTTTGATGGTTTCGCCATGTTTTCAAGATATGATCAACTCAAGGAGTTGCAAAAGCAAGGCGAGTTTGAGCTTAAAAAAACCATATTGGCTAAGGTATCTGATGTCATCTCTACTTACTATACCATTGTGGAGCAACAGAACCTCCTGAATGCCATAGATTCAAGTATCAATATCTCCATGGAACGCCTACGTACTGCTGAAAATAGATTCATGATCGGAAAAGCTTCTCGTTTGGAAGTATTGAACGTGCAAGTGAACCTGAATGAAGATGAATCCAACCGATTGAGGCAAGCCAATGTAGTCAAGAACCTAAAGATTAACCTGAACAGCCTAATGGCGCGCGAACTCAATATTGAGTTTGATGTAGAAAGAGAAGTGGAGTATGATGATTCTTTGATCTACGATGAACTATTGAACAAAGCCAAAGAGTACAATCCAGATCTGCAGATCATTGCGATTAATAAAAGAATGGCTGAATTGGAAATCAAGCGGGTCAAAGGGAATCGGTATCCAGTTGTTCGCTTGAGCACAGGCTATAATTTTTCAGAATCGGAATCCAGTCTAGGATTCGTTTCCAGTTCGAACTCCCGAGGATTTAATTATGGTGTTACCGCTTCGATCAATATTTTCGATGGATTTAATCAACGGAGAAATGAAAGGGTTGCCAAGATCCAATTGGAAAACTCAGGCTTGATGATCGATCAACAGAATCTATTGATCCGTACAGCCATGTCTACCGCTTATGAATCATATCAAACAAACCTGTCTTTAGCGCGTTTAGAGGAGAATAATGCCGATATCGCCAGACAGAACCTCAATATTACCCTTGAAAAATATAAGATAGGAACCATTTCCGCCGTGGAGTTCCGAGATGCCCAAGAAAACTTCATCAATGCGGTATCGAGGTTCAATTCTTCCAGGTTACAGGCGAAGCTTTCGGAGCTGGCGCTGAAGGAAATGATCGGGAATATCAATCTATAGCCTTTTGTCTCAATATTTTGACAGAAAGCAAACGGTTGTGCAAATTGGACAAACGTTTGCGTGGTCAAATTGTTTTTGTTTTATCAAAAATCGTATTATCATTGTATTAGTGGTTTGATAATCAAGCCCCTCAACCAAATTATACCATTCGTTAATTTGTGATAAATCAAAATTTGACTGTTTAGTTTGTTTTAAAATAGGTGATTTATAGGGGGACTATGTCCCCCTTTATTTTGTAAATTAGTTAGATAATAAATTTATACTATGAATAACTCCCGTAGAGATTTTTTAAAGAAGGCTGGTTTGTTGTCCAGCGCAGCAATCACATTGCCCTCTTTGCAAAACGAGGTGTTTGCAAGTTCCAACTTCAATATGTCTGGATTTGCTGCTCCAAAAATAGATAAAGTTAAAGTAGCCGTTATTGGACTCGGAATGCGTGGTCCTGGTGCTGTGGACCGTCTGTCTTACATCGAAGGAGTAGACATCGTAGCTCTATGTGATAAACATGCTGACCGTGTTACGAAAGCTCAAACTATTTTAACTAAAAAAGGTCTGAAGGAAGCGAAAGCTTATTCTGGTGAAGATGGCTGGAAAACCATGTTGAAAAACGAAGAATTAGACCTTGTATATATCACAACCCCTTGGGAATACCATGCTCCAATGGCTATTGAAGCAATGAAATCTGGTGCTCACGCAGCAACAGAAGTTCCAATGGGATTGACTGTCTCTGAAATCTGGGAAGTGGTAAAAACTTCTGAAGCAACCAAGAAACACTGTATGATGTTGGAGAACTGTTGTTATGACTTCTTCGAAATGTTGACATTGAACATGGTTCGCCAGGGATTATTCGGTGAATTGGTACATGCCGAAGGTGCATATATCCACGACTTATTGAGCCTAAACTTCGATAAGAACGGTTATGATAACATGTGGAGATTGCGCGAAAACATTAAAATGAACGGTAACTTATACCCAACTCACGGTATCGGCCCAATCGCGCAATGTATGAACATCAACTGTGGGGATAAATTGACCCACTTGGTAGCTATGCAGTCTAACGACTTCATGATGGCTGATAAAGCTAGAGAATTGGCTGCCACAGATGATTTCTTCAAAGAATTCGTAGGTAAGAAATACAGAGGTAATATGGACACTACCTTGATCAAAACTGAAAAAGGTAAAACATTAATGGTTCAACATGATGTTACCTCACCTCGTCCTTACTCTCGTATCCACTTATTGAGCGGTACAAAAGGCTTTGCGCAGAAATACCCGCAAGAAGGAATTGCTTTTGGACATAGCTTCGTGAAACCAGAAGAACTTAAGAAACTATACGATCAATATACTCCAGAATTAGTGAAATTCATCGGTGAACAAGCTAAGGAAGTAGGTGGCCACGGTGGTATGGACTTTATGATGGACTGGAGAATGATCGACTGTCTACGTAATGGCCTTCCTCTAGATCAGACTGTTTATGACGGTGCTGTATGGAGTGCGATCGTTCCATTGAGTGTTGAATCTGTTTCTAAAAACAGCAGAACAGTGGATATCCCTGACTTCACAAGAGGTAACTGGAAAACAAACAAGCCTCATGACATGACCTTGAACGGTGGTGGTAACACCAAGATCCGTCCAAAGGTGAATGCGAAGGATGTTCAATTAAACGTGAAATAGTTAAAAATCCTATATTTTCATTAAAGCTGCCTCAACAGGCAGCTTTTTTTGATTCCAGTCCTACTTATTCCAGATTTTCATTTTTCAATTACTCTGTTATCTTTGTAAAAGGAGACTTTCAATCCTGTACTATGAACATTTTCAAATCTATTCCTATATCCATTTTACTATTTACTGCTTGCCAATCAGGTGCTAAGAATAAAGAGCAGGTTGTTTTTTCTGATTCGGTTGCCGTTTGTCATACTTCATCGATCCCTTCGCGTTTCGCAAGCCTGAAGAAGGATTCAATTAGTAATATCGTAGGAGAGGATAAATCGGAGATGGTCAAGATTGAAGGCGGAACCTTTGAAATGGGGAGCAATAACTTCCAAGATGCCCAGCCTTTACATCAGGTTACGGTCAATAGCTTTTACATGGATGTGCATGAGGTGACCAATGCGCAATTCGAAGCTTTTGTAAAAGCAACTGGATATGTAACGGTAGCAGAGCGTCCATTGGACCCAAAAGATTTTCCAGGAGCTGACCCTGCACTCTTGGTCCCAGGTTCGGCGGTCTTCTCGGCTCCCAAACAAGTCCAAGGTTTGCAAGATCACCTGCAATGGTGGGAATATGTCCCCGACGCAAATTGGCGCCATCCTGAAGGCCCTAAGAGCTCCATAAAAGGAAAGGAGAACCATCCTGTCACGCAGCTTGCTTATGAAGATGCAGAAGCGTATGCAAAATGGGCTGGTAAGCGGCTCCCAACTGAAGCAGAATGGGAATACGCTGCCAAAGCAGGAAAGCATCAATCGGAAACCTATTATTGGGGATCCGAAAAGCTAGAAGATGGCAAATGGTTAGCCAATATTTACCAAGGTGAATTCCCAACCAAGAACTCCAAGGAAGATGGATTCGAAACCACAGCACCCGTTAAATCCTTTCCAGGGAATGCCTATGGCCTTTACGATATGGAAGGCAATGTCTGGGAGTGGTGTTCTGACTTCTACAGGCCAGATTACTACCAGCACAGTCCCAAAGATAATCCCAAAGGACCTGCGGACTCTTACGACCCCCAAGAACCCGGAACCATCAAACGCGTACAACGCGGTGGCTCTTTCCTCTGCAACGACCAATATTGCGAACGCTATAAAGCCGGCAGCCGCGGCAAAGGAGAAATCAACTCACCAACCAATAATGTGGGGTTTAGGTGTGTCAAGAGTAGTATTTAGTAGAAGTATTTAGTAGAGAGTATTTAGTATTTAGACTATATGTATGTCAAAAAAGGTCTGAGAAATTAATCTCAGACCTTTTTTTTGTATTTTTTAGTCTTAATACTAAATACTAAATACTAAATACTAAATACTTAGTACTTCGTACTTAGTACTACTGCGCATTCAAGAACATTGATTTCTTGCTGTACAATTCTCTGAAATGTGGATCGTTAAGATCTTTGATAAAGCGGATCGCTTCACCAGTTGATTTCATCTCAGGGCCTAATTGCTTATCTACCTCAGGGAATTTCGAGAAAGAGAACACAGGTTCTTTAATCGCGTATCCATTCAATTTACGTTCAATCGTGAAGTCTTTCAATTTGTTCTCGCCCAACATCACCTTCGTAGCGATATTGATGTAAGGTACATCATAAGCCTTCGCGATAAATGGAACCGTACGGGATGCACGAGGGTTCGCCTCGATTACGAATACCTTCTCATCTTTGATCGCGAATTGGATATTCAATAGACCGATAACATTCAAGGCTTTCGCTAATTTGATAGTGTACTCTTCCATTTTTTGCTGAACATTTTCTGATAAGCTAAATGGAGGCAATACCGCTGATGAGTCACCAGAGTGGATACCTGCTGGCTCGATGTGTTCCATCATACCGATGATGTGAACATCCTCACCGTCACAGATCGAATCTGATTCCGCTTCCTCAGCTCTATCCAAGAAGTGGTCAATCAGGATATGGTTACCTGGAAGGTTTTTCAATAGGTTCACTACTGCTTTTTCCAAGTCTTCATCGTTGATCACGATGCTCATTCCTTGTCCACCTAATACATACGAAGGACGAACTAAAACTGGGTAACCAACTTCATTCGCAACTTTGATGGCTTCTTCTGCAGATGTCGCAACACCGTATTTAGGATAAGGGATATCTAAATCTTTCAATAAGTCAGAGAAACTTCCACGGTCTTCTGCCAAGTCCATGTTAGCGAAGTTTGTTCCGATGATCTTCACGCCCTCAGCTTCTAAGCGCTCAGCCATTTTCAAGGCAGTTTGACCACCCAACTGAACGATTACACCTACTGGTTTCTCCAATTCGATGATTTCACGAACATGTTCCCAGAATACAGGCTCGAAGTAAAGTTTGTCAGCCATGTTAAAGTCTGTCGATACAGTCTCAGGGTTACAGTTCACCATGATGGCTTCGTAACCACATTCTTTTGCTGCCAATAAACCGTGTACACAGGAGTAATCAAACTCGATACCTTGACCGATACGGTTTGGTCCCGAACCTAATACGATGATCTTCTTGCGGTCAGATGCTACAGACTCGTTCTCATCTTCGAAAGTAGAGTAGTAATATGGAGTTTGTGCAGGGAATTCCGCAGCACAAGTATCAACCATTTTATAAACGCGACGGATACCCAGCTCTTTACGACGTGCATAAACCTCGTCTTCTGTAGTATTTCCTAATAACCAAGCGATTTGGATATCAGAATAACCTTTTTGTTTCAAGGTCATGAAGAAGTCGCGCGGGATATTGTTCAATTGGTATCTACGCAATTCACCTTCTAGTTGAACCAGCTCTTGAATTTGCAATAAGAACCATTTGTCGATCAGGGTAGCTTTACGGATTGATTCCAAAGGAACACCTAATTCGAAAGCATCTTTGATATGGAAAAGGCGATCAGCACTTGGATGCTCCAAGCTATACATGATTTCCTCTAAGTTTCTAGATTGGCGACCATCCGCACCTAAACCAGCACGGCCAGTTTCCAGCGATTGAGCAGCTTTTTGAAGCGCTTCGATAAAAGTACGGCCGATTGCCATTACCTCACCTACAGCCTTCATCTGTAAGCCCAATTCTTTGTTAGCACCTTTGAACTTGTCAAAGTTAAATCGTGGAACCTTTACGATTACATAGTCCAAAGTAGGCTCGAAATATGCTGAAGTATTTTTAGTGATCTGGTTCTGTAATTCATCCAGGTTATAACCGATTGCCAATTTCGCAGCGATCTTAGCGATTGGGTAACCTGTAGCTTTAGAAGCTAATGCTGATGAACGGGATACACGTGGGTTGATCTCGATGGCAATGATCTCTTCGTTTTCAGGATTTACTGAGAACTGAACGTTACAACCACCGGCGAAGTTACCGATAGAGCGCATCATCTTGATTGCTTGATTACGCATATCTTGGTAACATTTGTCCGAAAGGGTCATTCCCGGTGCAACGGTAATGGAGTCTCCGGTATGGATACCCATTGGGTCAAAGTTCTCGATGGTACAGATGATGATTACGTTATCGTTCGAGTCACGTAATAATTCCAATTCAAATTCTTTCCAACCCAATACCGCTTGTTCCACCAATACCTCATGGGTAGGGGATGCATGCAGACCTCTGTTCAAGGCAGCGTCAAATTCTTCTTTCTTGTGCACAAAACCACCTCCGGTTCCAGCCAATGTGTAAGAAGGGCGAATTACCAATGGGAATCCGATCAACTGAGCCGCTTCCTTTCCTTCCAAGAAGGAGTTTGCGATTTTAGAGTTCGCAACACCAACACCGATGTCGATCATCAATTGGCGGAATTCTTCACGGTTTTCAGTTTTCTCGATAGCAGCTACATCAACTCCTATCACTTTAATATTGTATTTGTCCCAAATACCACGGTTCGAGGCTTCAATACATAGGTTCAAAGCGGTCTGACCACCCATAGTCGGAAGTACAGCATCGATTTGACGTTCCTGAAGGATCTGCTCGATACTTTCGCAAGTTAATGGAAGTAAATAAACGTGATCTGCTACAACACTATCGGTCATGATTGTAGCTGGGTTTGAATTAATGATGGATACAGAGATTCCTTCTTCTTTCAGAGACAATGCTGCTTGTGATCCTGAATAGTCAAACTCACAGGCTTGTCCGATAACAATAGGTCCAGATCCAATGATTAATACCGAATTGATGGAGGTGTTTCTAGGCATTATTTTTTATTTCAATTGTTAAATACAAATAATTAAGTGGACGCTTGCAGACAGAGATTGCCTTAATGGGAGGTGTTTTTCCGACTGCTTTGTCGGAGTGCAAAGTTACATTTTTATTTTAATAATGAACGAATTATTTCATCGAAAAAATTGAAGTTTCCTATACGCTTATTTAGGAAATTCATCATGAATTAATCGCATTAAACCCTTTATGCCCCAGCCTACAAAAAGCAATGTCCATAAAAAAGGGAACTCATTGTTTTGAATTCCCTTTTTCCTTTAATAAATGACGATCTCATCGGCAAATAGATAACCCTTCATCGGATTGGTTGCCTTGATCTGTATATATCTTGCCATTATCGGCTTTTCTAGCTTGATTTCAAACTTTTGGAATTTCAAGGCTGGATCTGTAGTGCTCACCTGATTTTTTACAGTTCCTAATTCTCTGTAACTTTTTCCATTGTCCGATACTAACACCGTAAACTCTCCCGGAAAATAGACCCCCGGAGCAGGTATCTGCATAAAATTCAGGGCTACAGATTTTATCTCTTCCCTTCTTTCAAAATCCACGATCACATCAACCCCTTTGGTAAATCCTTGCCATTGCCCATCCTGATAGGTCAACGTTCCTTTAATGCCGTTGGTCAGTGTCCTGTTTCCTTGCGCCGGATATCCTTCCCAAGGCGTTTTATAGATCACCTCTTTACCAATCGCTTTATGGATATCCAATTCTATGGTCTCCACTGGGCTTACTCGCGCTGAATCCAAAAATGAGGCCGCTTTGATTACTGCTGATTTGGAAAGCTCGATCGGAAGGTTGTATAAGGTCGATGATTTGCTCGGTTCCGTTCCATCTATCGTATAGCGAATGTATGGTTTAAACTGTTCCGAACTTAAACTTATGGTATTCTTAACCTGAGCAGAATCAAATTCCACCTTGTTGATCACATTATAGGAAGGACGGTAATAATTCACCTCCAGCTTCTGCAATATTTTATATTGCTGTTGCAATCTTTTCTGGAAATCAGGCCAAGATTTACTGTCTTTATCTGTCCAGACCACTTCCGAAAGCGCTAATGCCCTAGGGAATGCCATGTATTCCACATGTTGGTAGGTCGGGATATGCTCGGTCCATACATTGGCCTGTGCACCTAAAATATGTTTCTTCTTATCATCCTGAATGCCTTCGGGAATAGGATTATAACTATATACCTTTTCCAAAGGAAGAAATCCACCCAATGCCTCAGGTTGTGTTCTTGGATCGGTTTGGTAGCCATCAAAATATAGATAAGCACCCGGCGTCATGATCACATCATGACCGGCATTTGCCGATTTGATACCGCCTTCTTCACCTCTCCAACTCATCACCGTTGCTCCCGGAGTCAATCCGCCTTCCAATATCTCATCCCAACCAATCAGCTTTCTGCCTTTTGATTGCAAGTATTCATCCATTTGCTTGATAGCATAGGATTGTAGCTCTTCTTCCGACTTCAAGCTATCCCTTTTCATTAAGGCCTGGCACTTTGGACAATTTTTCCAATGTGATTTATCAGCCTCATCTCCTCCAATGTGGATATATGGGGAAGGGAAGATGGTCATCACCTCGTCCAAAACGTTCTTCAGGAATTTATAGGTATCCTCATTTCCCAGACAGAACTCACCTTGGGTATATGGGACTCCAGTACATGATAGTTCAGGATAAACCGCCAATACCTCTTCGGAATGGCCAGGCATTTCAATCTCAGGAATAATGGTGATACCACGCTTGGCAGCATAGGCCACCAATTCCCTTGCTTGGTTTTGGGTATAATAGCCACCACTGGCATTTGGAGTACCCTCATCGACGTATTGCCTGCCATTGTTCCACCAATCCTTCCATAGCGTATGTGTTCTCCAGGCAGCCTTCTTCGTCAATTCTGGGTATTGCTTGATCTCCAATCTCCATCCAGCACCATCTGTGATGTGCCAATGGAAATAATTGAATTTATAAAGGGCCAATAGGTCTATATATTTCTTCAGGAAATTAAAAGGCATAAAATTGCGCGATACATCCAAGTGCATGCCTCTATATGGAAACCTTGGCTTATCCTCGATGCGAACATAAGGCAAGGACTTCGAATCGTTCAGGTAGCTCAATTGCACCAAGCTATAGATTCCGGGAATCATGGCTTGAGGAGAATGTGCCTTCACTAGAATTCCATGTTCATCCACTTCAATCAGGTAGCCATTAGGATCCACGCGATCAAATTCTTCTGCTTTAAACAAACGGATGCCCGATTGATGCTGTTTCTTGATCTTTTTTACTAATTCTGAATTTCCAATATGGATACCTGGTATCTCATTCACTAAATCTGCAACCTGCGAAAATTCTTCCGTATAGTAGAGATCCAGTTTTTGATTCAGGTTGAGTTCTCCTTCCATAGAAAGGACTTTGACAGGTCGTGGAATGATGGCAATTTCTTGTTCTTGGGCAGAAAGCCATAAGGGCAACAGACAGGTCAAAAAGAGTAATTTACGCAGATGCTTAACCATATTGGAGAATAGGGGTTTGATTTTTAGCAAATATCCTAAAAAAATAATATTTAGATAACAATAAAAGTAGAGACATGTTTTTTATGAGATTATCCTAACATTCATTTAACATAAATACTGTAAATATTATTAAATTTGTTGCATGATTGAACTTCCTGTAATTCCTGTAAACCAGACTCAACGCAAACCTGATTGGTTACGCGTAAAGTTACCTGTTGGAAAAGAATACCGACATGTAAGAAGTTTGGTTGATGAACATAAGCTGCATACCATTTGCGAAAGTGGAAATTGTCCTAACATGGGTGAATGTTGGGGAGCAGGTACTGCTACCTTTATGATCCTAGGAAATATCTGTACGCGATCGTGTTCATTCTGCGCTGTAGCTACTGGTCGACCATTACCTGTAGACCATGATGAACCAAATCGTGTTGCAAATTCTGTCAAATTAATGCAGGTTAAGCATTGCGTGATTACTTCAGTAGACCGTGATGATCAAAAGGATGGAGGTTCCCAGATCTGGGCTGAAACAATCTTGGCTATCCGTAGAGAAAGTCCGGAAACAACCTTAGAGACTTTGATCCCTGACTTTAAAGGGCAATGGGAAAACCTAGACCGCGTATTGGCAGTTCGTCCTGAGGTGGTATCCCACAATATAGAAACCGTAAGGAGACTGACTCGCGAAGTTCGTATCCAAGCTAAATATGATCGCTCATTGGAATGCCTAAGAAGAATCTCTGAAGCAGGCCTTCGCACAAAATCGGGCATCATGTTAGGTTTAGGCGAGAATGAAGAGGATGTAATTGAAACTATGCAAGATCTGTATAATGTTGGTGTCGATATCTTGACCATCGGCCAATACTTGCAACCTACAAAAGCACACCACCCGGTAATTGATTGGGTTACACCTGAACAATTTGAAAAATATAAAGAAATCGGATTGAAAATGGGATTCAAATATGTAGAATCCGGACCATTGGTAAGATCCTCTTACCACGCCGAAAAACATCTTTTCGATATGCAATAAAGATTAAATCCTTAGAATTCTAAGGATTTTTTTTTGAAATACATTACTTTTAACCAATATCAATAAGGTGTTGTATGTTTTTCAATAGAATATTTATTCCTTTATTGCTTCTAGAGCTGCTATTGCTCCTGGTCACCAGTTTTGCCTATTTCCTCCTGGTCCGTTTCTGGAATATTAATCTCCCAGAATGGGTCCTATGGTTGATTCCCCTTGCCTTAAGCCTTTTTTTTATCTATATCTTTCTTCATCGCATCCTCCGTGTTCTGTATCCCGACCTATCACCCAACTCTATCAAGACGGTGCCGATTTTGTTATTATTTGTCCTTATTCCCATTCTTACCGCAATCTTATTTCCTGCTTTGGCAAAGGGAATCCGTTACAATTTCTCCAAGGTACTCCATTTGAAAAGCATCAATGATCTGAAAGCAGGTGAAAGCCCAGTTTTCTTAGAAGTGGAAGACTGGTATGTTGATCGAATGCGAGTAATTCCCATTCGAACCATCAGTAACCCACATTTCTTTAGCATGGGTAAACATCAGGTCAGTATCCTGTTTATTGCACCCATTTTTTCCAAGTCCGATGCCTACCGTACGCATGCGAAGGCTTGGTTGGGCTTTTCTTATAACAAGATTTTTAGTCAGAAGGAACTCAATGCCCATCTGGATGATGAGTTTGCAAAAGGGTCAATAGCCCATTTCAAGAAAATGAACGTTCGGGGATTTGATTATTTCGAAGCCTTTCCAAGGGGCGCACAATATGAGGTGTTAAAAGAGATGGCACAGGTACACGATTATTTTAAAAGTGGCTTTATCAATATCTACAAAGGACAAGATGTGGACCGGGATATTCTTTCGATCTACCATTCAAAATACTTCCTTTTCCTGTTTGGAATCCTGGGGCTGCCCGCATTATTACTGATCTCGGGATTGTTAGCCTATTTCAAACCTAAGGAATTTGATGTGTTAGAATAATCGTTTATTTAGATCTTAGGTATTCTGTCTGCCCGGCGATAACCGTTCTCAGGGTTTTGATATCTCGGAGTTTATCGTTCGCTGCCGTCATAATATCATCTTCTAAGATGACAAAGTCTGCGTCTTTACCTTTTTCAATACTTCCACGTTTCTTTTCCTGAAAACATGAGTAAGCAGCCCAAATGGTCATGCCACGCAAAGCTTGTTCCCTTGTGATGGCATTCTCCATCTGGAAACCACCTTCAGGATATCCAACTTTGTCCACCCTTGCTACAGCAGCGTGAAAACCATATAGTGGATTGTAATGTTCCACGGGGAAATCACTTCCTAATGCCAATAATCCATATTCCTCTAGAAGTTTCTTGTAGGCATAGGCACCTTTGATACGCTCAGGTCCGATTCGATCTTCTGCCCAATACATATCCGAGGTAGCATGGGTCGGTTGCACCGAAGGGATGATCTGAAAATCCTTGAATTTATCGAAATCACCAGGTGCTATGATCTGCGCATGTTCAATCCTCCAACGTCGTTTCTTGCCGTCTTTCAGGTATTTTCCATAGGTGTCCAAGATTATCCTGTTGGCAGAATCCCCAATAGCATGGGTATTTACCTGGAAATTGCTGTTGGCCAATCTTTTGATGATCTTATCGAATTCTTCAGGGCTTTGCAATAGGAATCCATTGGTTGGTGCGTCATGGTAAGGGTGTAATAAACATGCACCGCGAGAGCCCAGTGCTCCATCTGCCATTAACTTAAAGGATCGAACCGTTAAGCGGTCGGACTCAAAGGTTCCTGACCTCAAATAGTCCTTTACACTTTGGTCTGTGGCCAATACCATGGCGTAATCCCGGATAGCCAATGAATCTTCATTATAGAATATCTTGAGCGATTCGATCTGTTCTTTGCTAAGTCCCGCATCTACAATACTGGTCAGGCCTACTGAAAGCAAAGAATCCTGCGCTCTTCTTAAGATCTTCAGTAGAGCAGAATTCTGTTGTTTTGGAATATGGTTCTGAACCAATTGCATGGCATTGTCGATCAGGATACCATCTGGCAAGCCTTCCTTGTTCACCGAAATTACACCGCCTTCAACAAAGTAGGCACTGTCCAAGGAAGCTTTTTCAAGTGCTTTGGAATTTGCCAATGCAGCATGGTAGTCCACCCGGGTTAAATAAATCGGGATATTGGGGAAATATTTGTCCAATGAATCTTTGGTCGGGAAATCCTTCACCTCCCAAAGGTTTTGGTCCCATCCATTACCAATAATCCATTTTTTGTCCGGATTGGCACTGGAATAGGCTTTTAACCTTTCTAAAACCTCATCAAATGATTTTGATCCTACCAAGTTTACTTCATCCATTCCTTCGGCCAGCATAAAGAAGTGTGCATGGGCATCATAGAAACCCGGATAGATAAACTTTCCTTCTGCATCTACTTTTTCCTTTGCATCATACTTGTTCAGTAGGTCTTGAGAGTCCCCCAACTCTACAATGACCCCATTATTTACAGCAAAGGCCTCCACCGTAGAAAAAAGAGAGTCTACCGTGTACACTTTGGCATTATAAACAATCAGGTCAATTTGTTTATTGGTGGTACAGCTTATGAACAAGCTTATCAGAAATAGAAATATAAGTTTGGTTTTAAGATTCATCGTCTTGTTTAGATGATTTAAGACAAAGGTACTAAGAAAAAGCTGAAATTGCCTGGAATAAGAAAAAGCTTCTTTTAAGGTTAAAAGAAGCTTTTTCGATATTCAAAAATCAAAATACAATGAATGTTAGCAGTACTCGTCGAAAGCTGCAACTAAGTTGTCAGCGATCATTTGAGCAGGTCTGCCTTCAATCATATGTCTTTCTATCATATGTACCAACTTACCATCTTTGAACAATGCCATCGCTGGAGAAGATGGAGGGTAAGGTAACATATATTGACGTGCTTTGTCTACTGCATCTTTTTCCATTCCGGCAAATACAGTAACCAATTTGTCAGGGTGTTTCTCGTTCTTAACAGCAGCTTTTGCAGCAGGACGTGCATTGGCAGCAGCACAACCACAAACCGAGTTTACAACTACGAATACAGTTCCTTCAGAAGGAATTGCAGAGTCAACCTCAGCTGCTGACTTTAATTCTTGAAATCCAGCATCAACTAATTCTTGACGCATTGGAGCTACTAAATATTCTGGATACATATTCTTATTCTTAATGATTTATGCAAATATAGTCTTAAATGATGCCATAGTCAAGGCGCTATCCTCAAGAAAATGTCAATTTTACAGTGAATAATGCGACAATGTTTTGAATTGATTTGACTATCAAGTAATTTTGTGATTCTAAAATCAAAAAGGAAAACTATGTCATCATTAGAAACTACCTACGTACCTTACAAAGTAAAAGACATCTCTTTAGCTGAGTGGGGACGTAAAGAAATAGAATTAGCAGAAGCGGAAATGCCAGGTTTAATGTCCCTACGTAAGGAATTTGGTGCAACCAAACCTTTAAAAGGAGCAAGAATCGCAGGCTGTTTGCACATGACTATTCAAACTGCTGTATTGATTGAAACGCTAGTTGAACTAGGTGCTGATGTATCTTGGTCTTCTTGTAATATCTTCTCTACTCAAGATCATGCTGCTGCTGCTATCGCTGCTGCAGGTATTCCGGTGTATGCTTGGAAAGGAATGAATGAAGAGGAGTTTAACTGGTGTATAGAACAAACCTTGTTTTTTGGAGAAGATCGTCAACCATTGAACATGATCTTGGATGATGGTGGTGACTTGACCAATATGGTATTCGACCAATTCCCTGAATTGATCGATGGTATCAGAGGTCTTTCTGAAGAAACCACTACCGGTGTTCACCGTCTATACGAACGCATGAAAAATGGTACCCTTCATTTACCAGCGATCAATGTGAATGACTCCGTAACCAAATCGAAATTTGATAACAAATACGGATGTCGTGAATCATTGGTTGATGCCATTCGCCGTGCTACCGATTTAATGTTGGCTGGTAAAGTTGCAGTTGTTGCGGGGTATGGCGATGTGGGTAAAGGTTCTGCTGAATCTCTACGCTCTGCAGGTGTGCGTGTATTGGTAACTGAAATTGACCCTATCTGTGCGCTACAAGCAGCAATGGAAGGTTATGAGGTTAAGAAAATGGCTGATGCGATCAAAGAAGCTAATATCGTAGTAACTACTACCGGTAACAAAGACATTATCCGCCCTGAACACTTCAAGGCAATGAAAGATAAAACCGTAGTTTGTAATATCGGTCACTTCGACAATGAAATCGATGTGGCTTGGTTAAACCAAAACTTCGGAAATACAAAAGTGGAAATCAAACCTCAGGTTGATAAATATACCATCGATGGTAAAGATATCATCCTATTAGCTGAAGGCCGTTTGGTAAACTTAGGTTGTGCTACGGGTCACCCATCTTTCGTGATGTCAAACTCGTTCACCAACCAAACATTGGCACAATTGGAACTTTGGACCAATACTGACCAATACAAAAAAGAAGTGTACACCTTGCCTAAACACTTGGATGAAAAAGTTGCTCGTTTGCACCTTGCCCATATCGGTGTAGAATTGGATGAATTGACTCCTGAACAAGCTGAATATATCGGTGTAACTGTAGAAGGTCCTTATAAACCAGAAGCATACCGTTATTAATTAGAGATCAAGTATTTAGTAGTTAGTATTTAGACTTTGCTGATTGCTAAAACCATAAAATAAGAAAGCCGAGGAAGATTCCTCGGCTTTCTCATTTTATAAGTTAAGATGCTTTTTTACGGCATTCAAGCCGTTTTGCAGTCTTGCCGCATCGAGTCCGGAAATGATTTCATAGTGGGCTTGGATGGCATGCAGCTCATCTTTCCATACTTGCATAAAGTGGGCTCTTTCAGTAGGGAAGTCCCGCAATGGATCATCCTCCCAAGGCAGGTCAATGTCCATCAAGAGATAGAGGTCATATTTCCTTGATTTGATTTCCTCAGTTACTTCCTTTGGGGTATGGCCAAATAAATGATCGGACCATATCTTCACTGTCAATATTGTTGTATCACAGACCAAGAGTCCATTGCTTGCTGATGCGGTCAATGCTTCTTCCAGAGCAACCTGCCCATAATACATATTGACCTCGTCCTGTAAGGTATATTGATTGTTTAAGTTTTTGCAATAATATCGAGCATACTCCGGAACACATACCGTTCCTAATGCTTTGGCAAGATAATTTGCCATGGTCGATTTACCTGTAGATTCCGGCCCTACCACTGCAACCTTAAAGGGATGTGCTCTTTCAATTTCCATAGAAGGGCAATATTACTGAAAATTTTGATAGGTTTTCTTCCAATCTCGGTACCCGTTCCACGCGATAATGGCAAATGCCAAATAGAGGACGGCCGTCAAGATCAAGTCCTTGTGGAAATACAAAGGGATATAACAGATGTCTACAAATACCCAGAGTAGCCAATTTTGCAAGACTTTCCTCGTCATCAGAAACTGTGCTACAAAACTGGTTGCCGTACAGAATCCATCTGCATAGGGTACATCTGTATCGGTAAAACGGTCTAATACCAAGCCCAAAATAGCTGAAAGGACAGCAATGGATCCAATGGTCATCAGCATCTGTTTGCTGTTGAATGAACTGATGGGTCGCTGATCAGAATGTGCTCTTTTGTTCCAATAGTACCAACCATAAATCGCTGTCCCTAGAAAATAGATCTGCAGGACAGAATCTCCATATAGCTTATTGTGATAGAAGATGTATAAGTAGGTCAGGACGGAGATTATACTGATCGGCCAATTCCAGATATTTTGCTTGGCGGCAAGATAAACACAAAGGAAACCGGTAATCGTCGCCAACCATTCCAGAGGGGAGGTCAGCAGAAACTGCTCATATAATTGCTGTAGGAAGTCCTGCATGCTTTTGTTCTCGAAATTTTTAATAAATGTGCCCATTCTATTCCATTATTAAAAATAATGGTCAGAAAAAATTACATTGCAAGGGTCAATCGTCATTTGGGAATAGGGGTTTTATTCGAGGCATGTTCGAGAATCATTCGAGAATCATTCGGACAGCATTCTGTCCAGTTCGGCATTTCTCGAATGTGTCTCGAATGAGGTCCAAATGGAACAGCATAGATTACTGAAATATTGAATAGATGGAGGCGAAAGAGATCAGCTTGACTTTAAGAAAAATTAGGGGAGAAGATTTTTACTGACCTAGGGATTAGATCAAAAATGAGGGGGTAAGTTTGGCATCCTTCAATTACAGGAAGTAATTAAAGTGGCGACTCAATTACGAAGAAACCTTTAAGCAGGCTTATTGAACCAATTTATTGGCGCAATTTGTACTGGCAAAGGATTCTGGTTTAGCCTTAAAAATAAAACCCATTCCTAGGATGTAGCCCATGGCTTCCTTCAGTGCGGTATTGGATTGGAAATTTGGATTTGTATTGATGTCGGCGTGGACTTCTAGATCGATTTGATACTGATCTAAGAGGGGGCAAAGTTCGTAAGCGGTTTCAATTGAATGCTGAACTTCTAAGAGCATTCTTTCTTTGATGGTCATGTTGTGGCTTTTCTTGTCCTTTCTGATGAACATAAAACCACCTCGGTGTTCTCTGAGGAAGACAACGACTGTTGCAAATTCGACGGTACCTCTTTTGACTTGGGAGTCGGTACCTATATAGACCTTGAGTTTATTGCCAGCAGCTTTCTCCTTTACAATGGTCTCCTCAACTGCGGACCATAAAGGAAGTTTTATTGTCTCTCCGTTGTATTTTTGCCATTCCATAGTATGAAAATTTGTTTATTAAATTTACGGATATGTGGTTCATTATCTAATTGTTATATGTTAATAAATTGCTAAGTATTTGTTTCTTTTTTAGCGGTTAAACTATTCTTTGTTGCCAAAAGCCAGGTCTCCGGCATCGCCCAGTCCTGGGACGATATAAGACTTGCTCGTCAGCTCATTGTCCACGGCGCCCACCCAAATCTGTACCTCTGGCAAAAACGCCTGAACATGCTGTAGGCCTTCTTCCGACGCAATGACCGTGGCAATATGTAATTCCTTGATATCATAATCATTCATCAGGTCCTTGCAGCATAAGACCAGGCTGCGTCCGGTAGCCAGCATAGGGTCGGCCATAATAACGATCTTACCATCCAGGTTCGGTGTGTTCTGATATTTTTTGTGGATCTCAAACTCTCCACTTTTCTTCGTGTGCCTATAAGCAGCAATAAATGCAGAGTCCGCAGAATCAAAGTAGTTCAACAGACCTTGATGAAAGGGTAGACCTGCACGGATAATGGTTGCAATTACCGGTTGTATGCTCATTAAATGGGTATTGGCAACACCCAGTGGAGTTTCTACTTCAGAATATTTGTATTCAAAGGTTTTGGAGATTTCATAGGCCATGACCTCGCCCAAGCGTTCCAGATTCCTTCTGAATCGCATTCTGTCTGTTTGAACCCTCACATCCCTTAGTTCTGCTAAGAAATGGTTTGCAATGCTGTTTTGTTTCGTTAGAATAGTGACCATGACAAAAAGTCTTGTTAGCTACCAAAATAACAATAATTTTTCGGATTCGTTTGTTTGCAGGGCAGATAACTATAAAGGGAATAAAATTTGATAACTTAGGTGTACGAAAGGCATTCTATGAAATTTCAGTTAACATCAGAGTATAAACCAACAGGTGATCAGCCTGGAGCAATCAAAGAATTGGTTAGTGGCGTGGATCAGGGCGAAACCTATCAGACCCTTTTGGGGGTTACAGGTTCGGGAAAGACATTTACCGTAGCGAATGTCATCCAGCAAACCCAGAAGCCCACCTTGATATTAAGCCATAATAAAACACTAGCGGCGCAGCTGTACGGAGAATTCAAGCAATTTTTCCCCAACAATGCGGTGAACTATTTTGTGTCTTACTATGATTATTATCAGCCGGAAGCTTTTATTGCCCATACCAATACCTATATCGAGAAGGATTTGGCGATCAATGAGGAGATTGAAAAGTTGCGATTAGCAACGACCTCGGCCCTGATGTCTGGTAGACGAGATGTTATTGTGGTTTCCTCAGTTTCCTGTATTTACGGTATGGGAAATCCAGAGGATTTTTCCAGATCTATTTTCCGTTTTGGTGTTGGGACCACCATCTCTAGGAATGCATTCTTGCATAAGTTGGTGGAGATCCTCTATGCACGTACAACGGCTGAATTTAAACGTGGAACATTTCGCGTAAAAGGCGATACCATAGATGTTTATCCAGCATATTTAGATGTAGCTTATCGAGTTTCGTTCTTCGGGGATGAAATCGATGAATTGAGTGAGATCGACCCAGTTTCGGGCAGGACCTTGGAGAAACATGAAAGCTTAGCTTTATTTCCGGCGAATCTTTTCGTGACCCCAAAGGATAAATTTACCCAGTCCATTTGGTCCATCCAGGATGAGCTAGTTGCTAGAAAGACCCAATTGGAGGATGAAGGAAAAATGCTGGAGGCCAAAAGATTGGAGGAAAGGGTGAATTACGACTTAGAGATGATGCGGGAGTTAGGTTACTGTTCAGGGATCGAGAACTATTCTCGTTTCTTTGATGGCCGGGATCCAGGAATGCGTCCGTTCTGTTTGTTGGATTATTTCCCAGAGGATTATTTATTGGTGATCGATGAGAGCCATGTGACCATTCCACAACTGCGTGCGATGTATGGAGGTGACCGATCCAGAAAGATTTCCTTGGTAGAACATGGTTTCCGTTTGCCAGCAGCATTGGATAACCGTCCACTGAATTTCCCAGAATTTGAATCCTTAACCAACCAAACCATCTATGTTTCGGCGACTCCAGGCGATTATGAACTGCAACAGACCGAAGGGGTGGTGGTAGAGCAGGTTATCCGTCCGACTGGATTGTTAGATCCAGTTGTGGAAGTCAGACCAGCAGTCAATCAGGTGGACGATTTCTTGGAGCAAGTTGATAAAACAATTAAAGAGGGGGGAAGGATATTGGCGACGACCTTGACCAAACGGATGGCAGAGGAGTTGACCAAATACATGACCCGATTGAACATCAAGGTTCGGTATATCCACTCTGAGGTGAAGACTTTGGAAAGGGTGGAGATCTTAAGGGGATTACGTCTGGGCGAGTTTGATGTGTTGGTGGGAGTCAACCTATTGAGGGAAGGACTCGACTTGCCAGAGGTGACCTTAGTGGCCATCTTGGATGCAGATAAGGAAGGCTTCCTGCGCTCGGAAAGATCCTTGATCCAGACCATCGGTCGTGCGGCACGTAATGATAAGGGTCGGGTGATCATGTATGCGGATAAGATGACGGATAGTATGCGCGTGACCATTGATGAAACCAACCGGAGAAGGGATAAGCAGATTGCTTATAACTTGGAGCATGGCATTACGCCGAGGACCGTAGGGAAGACCAAAGAGGAGATCTTGGAACAAACCTCCGTGGCAGACTTTAAAGGTGAACCTAAGGCTTATATTGAGCCGGAAGCAGGTGCTTCTGTGGCGGCTGATCCATTGATCGAGTATATGAGTGAGAAGGAAATGAAGAAAGCGATTGAAACGGTTAGAAAACGTATGGAGAAAGCAGCCAAGGAAATGGAGTTCTTGGAAGCAGCAAAATTGCGGGATGAGATGTTCTCTTTAGAAAAAACCTACGAAGAAAAATTTGGAGGAAAGTAAGGCTGTAATTAAACCTGTAGAGTCTGTGGAGGTCTAATGTGAAAATCCTCCATTATGAAAACGATCAAGTACATCCTTATTTTAGCGACGTTTTTTATTCTATCCTTTCAGGCTAATGCACAAGAATTTAATAAGTCAATAGATATAGAAGGTTTTACCCAAGACCAGACCTTTGATCATCTCAAGCAATTTGCGCTTGAGAACGATTATTTCATTGAAAAATTGGATCGTGAGGAGGGTTTTATACAATTAGGATATCTCTCTAGGACCAATAACCTCTTTAAAAAGGATTATAAACTGTCCATTAATGTGCTATTGAATTCCATCAATGAAAATGATTGTAGGATTACCTTACAGATCTATATGCAAGAAGCAACCACTAGAGATTTTATCACCACTTATGAAGATATAGGTATGATTAAGTCTCAAAAGGGCTATTCCGATCTGCTTTTATTGATTAAAACCTATATGGATCGGCAAAGGTAATATTGACGATGGCTATGGTTTCTTGATGAGAACAACTATTCCTTCTCTAGTTTAAAGATCTTAGCTCCAATGTTTTCAAATTCAAGTTCCATCTTAGATCCTACCTTACTTTCCTGATTATTGATCAAATCCAACATGTTGTAGTTTCCAGTAAGGCCCAAGTTTTTCAGGTCGATATCAAAATGTGCATTTCCTTCCTTAAAGTTGAATGCAATCAGATAGGCTTTGTTCCCTTCGCGTTTTAGAAATACATTGCTGGTTCTATTATCCTGCATGATTGGAAGGGGTCTAAAGCTTTTTCCATTTTTTATGATGTTCAATATTTCCTGGTTTTGTAGGATGGGTTCCATGACGCTATGCCACTCTTCATTTTGGGAAAAATCATCGCCAAGGATCAGCGGGCCTGCAACTACACCCGAAAGGAACCTCGCTACATTGACATCATGTGATTCGCCGGTAAACACCAAATGGTCAGCATCGATATAATCGTAGAGATAGGTTTGCCAGAAGCCAAAAGTCAAGGAGTTGAGGGTGTAAGCGGTTTGATCGATGGTCTTCCAAGCATCGCAGGCAATCCTACGCATGTGGGCATACTTGTATGTGGCTAGGGAAGGGGAGATAGCTGCATAGATCAACATCTGATTATCTAAGAGTTCATTTAAGTATCTCATTCCAACTGCATAGGCCTGCATCCCGGTTTTGATATTCGGGTTATGGAACTTAATCGATTCAATAGCAGCATGGGATAGGAAGTCGATCTTGATCATCTTGAATCCGCATTCCTTTAATTTTCCGACGATAAATTTCATCCTGGCCTGTGTTCCGGGATGGGTAGGGTCTAAGGCTCTTCCACCATCAAGGTCATGGTATCCAGCACTGGTCTTGGTCCACATTTCTCCAAAGGTATAATCCGATCCCTCGGCTTTTCGATCGGGTCCAGAACCATGTCCCCAATCTGTAAATGGAGCCAAATACACACCGGGTTCCAATCCGGCAGTTTTGCAGTACTCTGCAAACTCCTTTAATTTGCTGTAATCTCCGGACATCCCACCGGGTACCATATTGTCCCAGAAAGAATCTAAGTCTATATAGGCTTTTCCGTTTTCATTTCTGAATCGTGGCAATCTGTCCTTGAAATAATCAACCGTTGCGGTGGCATTTTCCCAGGATAGCTTGGTCTGGATTACGCCCCAGCTGTTCCAGCCTACAGGAGTACCATCCGTCCATGCTTTGAGGTTACTTGGGAAAAGTTTCCTTTGGAATTTTGCAAATTCATCCAATCCATCTTGCCAATTTTTTGAATAGGATATGAGGATTTTTGAGGAGTGGATTTGATTTCCGGAGATATAGCCATGTTCCATGGAATCACGGGTGATGCTTGCTTTTACAAAACCATTTTTTACTTCCAAGTCAGTTTGCTGATTTTCTTGCTTGGCGAGGATTCCAGTCTTCCAAGTAGATTGATCCAAAGAGGCGGTCAAGAAACCAGTTTGATCATTTTGATCATATAATATTCCCAATTCAGAACTTTCATAGGGTTCAGAATCAAGATCCTGTTGTTTATATTCGATAAAGGTGTCATTGTCAAAAGGAACAAAGACTGAGCTTAGTTTTTTACCTGGAAGTAGGTTTTGTCCTTTTAAATGGAATGGAGATAAGGAATTAGAGCTGGTATTCTTTCCCTTCAAAACAAGCTCCATGACGAAAAAAGAACTGCCCTCATAGAAGTAAAAATTTTGGATCGCTTTAGTCCCGTTTTTGTTTAGGTGTTCAATGGAATAGCAGATGCCCGATCCGGCATTGTCCTTGAATTTTTGTTTTAAGGCTCTTGGGTTGGATGAGGAAACATCTTGTACCGAGCCGTTTTTTAATTGATAGGAGGAAATGGCATTTTCAAATACCGGCTTTTTGTTCTGTAATAATGAAAAACTACCTTTTTTTAAGTCGTATCTAAATTCTTGGTTATTGTTGAGTTTAACTTCGATTTGAGCTTGAAGGAGTTGGCAAGGCAAACAAAATAGGCAAATTAGCCAGAATAGGTTCGTAAGTTTAAATAACATGTTGATTAGGTTGAACGATTTTTATGAATTGGTTGTTTCATAAAGTTGTCCAATGTACATCAAAAAAACGAAATCAAATGGGGCTGTGCACAAAAAAATAGGCTATAAAATCGTTTATAGCCTATTTTTTACAAGAACTTATCGAGTTACAATAATCTCGATGGGAACTGTTTGATATTTTCGATACTTAATTGTTGCATGACTTGATAAAGCTGGGCTTTAAACATATTGATGGTATGGTCGCCACCTTCATCACCCAAAGCACCCACTCCATACATAAATGGTCTACCCATAAAGTTGAAGTCAGAACCTACGGCATAGGCTCTTCCCAGATCTACCCCTGAGCGGATCCCACCATCCAACATGATTTTAACCTTGCTGGCATAGCTGGTGTTTTGTGTCAAGCGGATCAGGGAATGGATGGAAGATTCGCCGGCATCAATCTGTCTACCGCCATGATTGGAAACAATAACTCCATCTACACCGATGGAAATTGCAGCTTCCATGTCTTCTTGGGTCGTGATGCCCTTCAAGACTAGGGGACCTTTCCAGATATCTCGAATGGCCTGAACCTTTTGGATATTTACTTTTCCGGTGAAGGTCTTGTTCATGAACTGCCCAAGTTGGGATAGGTCAAGGCCTTTTTCCATATAGGGCTGCAAGGTGGCAAAATTAGGAATGCCATGCTTCAGGGTTTTGATACCCCATTCCGGGCAGATCATGGCTTGGAATATATTGCTGATATTCATTTTAGGTGGCATAGATAGTCCACTTTTGATTTCGCGATAGCGAAGCCCAAATGACGGGACATCCACCAATACTACCAACACTGGACATTCAACGGACTTTAACCTGTTGAGGATATCATCACGGAGGCGGTCTTCTGTAGGATGATAGAGCTGGAACCAGGCTTCGCCATTGGAAACCTCGGCAATTCTTTCAATGCTTGAGGTAGATACTGTACTCAGAATGTAGGGCACATTGTTCTTTGCCGCTGCCTTAGCCAAAATTTCAGGAGCATTTGGCCACATGAGTCCCTGCAAGCCAATTGGTGAAATGCCAAAAGGTGCTGAATATGTTTTTCCGAAAAGTTCTACGGACATATCGATATCGCCAGAAACATGGAGATATTGGGGCTTTAAGAGGATGTCATCAAAGTCATTCTCATTTCTGGCCAAATTGAGTTCTTCATTACATCCGCCTTCCAGGTAGTCAAATGCAAATTTTGGAATGCGCCATTTCGCTCTTTTCTTTAAGTCAGCTACGGAAGGATACCCTGGATTATAGGGATACTTGATTTTTACACTCATTATTATTTAAGATTTAGGTGCTGCAAGCGAAATTACGGTTAAAAAAATGAAATATCCATCCTGTGCTATGTGGTGGAAGCCAGAAAAATGCTGTTCTTATCTATTTTGGATGGATAATTTAATCTATAAGAAGTTTTTCGACAACCTCTTTGTTTTTGGAGGTTCCATAAAAAAGGATGTAATCGACCTTGGTGGTCAATCCTGAGGTTCCATCTCTCTGCCTAATGAAGATCCTGTTGACCTTAAATTTCAGTCCATTGACCGTAGTCACCACATAGGGCTTTCCTTTGGGCGGTAGATACAGGTAAAATTTCTGGCTTGGAAGCGACACGATCGTTAATTCGTAAGTGCGATCGTCGATGGCCCTGGTCTCAATGCCATAGGCAAAGTTTTTTTGGATACCAGTGAGCGGTTTTAATTCTCCAGACTTATCAAATAATTGACGATAAACGCGGACAGGATCATCTTCATCCAATTTATTTTGACCATTCTTATTGAGGTCATAGATGAATGTGTTCTTGCCGCGATTGTGTTGGATGTAGAATAGAAGGTTTTCTTTGTCAGTCGGGCTAGGATAGCCCTCTTGAGCCTGTGCATAATAAGTAGTTACG
The DNA here is from genome assembly GCF_046161205.1 of Sphingobacterium sp. BS-2. Taxonomy (NCBI): domain Bacteria; kingdom Pseudomonadati; phylum Bacteroidota; class Sphingobacteriia; order Sphingobacteriales; family Sphingobacteriaceae; genus Sphingobacterium; species Sphingobacterium sp. BS-2. The sequence continues at coordinate 71,346 of NZ_JBIXGO010000012.1, read as the reverse complement.
AATATCAGTAAGGTCAAAATGAATTTGTTCATCTGATTAATTTTGATGGGAAGTTACTGATATTCGCATTAAATGATAATGAAATTTTAGTTAAAGTTTAATTGGTTCCTCCCCGTCCACCAAATAACTTTGAGATCAACCATATTACGAGGACAACGGCGCCGATCACTAAGATGATACCCCACCACATCCCTGCTTTAAAAATTCCTTCAATTAACGAACAGCTGCTGAACAATGAAGTTGTCAGAGCCAGTGCCAAAAATCCAATATATCTATTCATAGTTTCTGTGTTTAATTTATTAAACAATTTCAAAAAGATAATGTTTGATTTTGGGGTATTAAGGGGGACATGATTTTCTACGTTACTTTTGATGCGCAAAAGTAACCAAACCGACGAAGGAGCTCACGGATACCAAAAACAACTCGAATCCGTAAACGCTTCGGCTCATTTAAGATGGCTTTTCGCACCGTCCATCACACAGGCAACGGCATTCTTTCCATTTTTCCGCCATTGGAAATGAGCCGGGGGCTAAAGGGTTTCCTTCGGAAGGGGGAGGTGTTCCTTAACTCACTAACAATGCAGAATTCTTGCAATAATATGAACCCTAGAAGGGTTCAATTATTTTAGCAATCCCATCGCACAGGTCAACGGCATTCTTTCCATTTTTCCGCCATTGGAAATGAGCCGGGGGCTAAAGGGCTTCCTTCGGAAGGGGGATGTTTGTAGAAATTGGGAACCCCTGTAAGGGGTGAAATCTTTATAGAAGTGTACATTGTCTAACGGATAACCCCTAGCGGGGGTGAAATATTTTTCTGCTATTCTTCTTCCTAAAGAAAACAGTTTGTTCATCTTACGATTCACGATGACAACGATCCTTAAAAAAATATAAAATAGATTCTTCGCTGCGCTCTGAATTCCTCTTTGAGACACTTCCAATTCTGAACGAATAGTGAAGAATCTGTACTATAATGCCCCTGATGACCTTGTCATTCTCAATCGAAGATGGAGGACCTGTACGCCATTCCAATCATGGTTTGTTTGGTTCCGAGACACTTCGTTCCTCAGTGTGACACCGGAAAAAGAAGGCATTTTTTTGCGACTTACTGCCCTAGAAGGGCAGAATTATTTTAGAAAATGGTATCGAACAAAACAGGGCTAATGCAAAACCGATGTTCGATTAATCGAACATCGGTTTTGTGCGACTTCCAGGCTATCGTGCCATGCCAGCTAAAATAATGGAACCCCTCTGGGGTTCTATATTAAAAAAATAAAACAGCTAATTTATTTTCATTGCCAACTTGCTGTCATCAACCTCTCTGAGGTTCTATCTTTAAAAATTAAATACCATTCATCAGCGCTCCACTTTCCTCATTTTCACAAAATATGGCCAATAAGCTAAAACCTCATTATATCCTGATAATCTGTGATTTGGCTTTTATGGCTAATAAATGTGGTAACAACAATTTTATGAAATAAGAAAAATATTAACATAATAATTATTTGTACGTTTGGTGAACTTAATTACCAATTATGAATAAAAAACTCAATTTATGGGACTCCATTATGATTGTCATGGGTTCTATGATTGGAAGTGGGATCTTTATTGTTTCATCGGATATGATGCGACAATTAGGGTCGGGCTATTGGCTGATTGCCGTATGGCTGATTACCGCAATTGCGACCATTGCTGCCGCCATCTGTTATGGTGAACTTTCTTCCATGTATCCTAAAGCTGGTGGACAGTACACCTACCTTACCGAAGTTTTTGGGAAAATGACTGGCTTCTTGTATGGCTGGAGCTTATTCGCCGTCATCCAAACCGGTACCATTGCTGCCGTTGCGGTTGCTTTTGGGAAGTTTGCGGCCTACCTCTTTCCGCAACTGAATGATGCCCCGCCCATTTATCAAAATGGCAGTTTTATGATTACCTGGATGCAAATCCTCGCTATTGGAATCATTCTATTGCTGACTTTTATCAACAGTAAAGGGGTGCGAAGTGGAAAGATCGTGCAATCTGTCTTTACCTCCTCTAAGGTTATTGCTCTATTGGCGCTGATCATAGGTGGGCTTTTATTGATCCAGAGCAACCAGTTTTCAGGAAACATGAGTTTTGGTTGGTCTGCAACCCAGAACTTGGACCATTCGAGCTGGAAGGAAATTTCAGGGAATGTACTACTTGGTGGGATTGCTGCCGCGATGGTTGGTTCGGTGTTCAGTAGCGTGGCTTGGGAAAATGTAACCTTTGTGGCTGGTGAGATCAAGAATGCTAAAAAGACCGTAGTGATGGCGATGGTAATCGGGACCAGCTTGGTGATGATCTTGTATCTATTTGCCAATTATATTTATTTGGCGACGCTGAATCGGGAAGAGATTGCTTTTGCTGCCAATGATCGGGTTGCGATTGCGGCTGCTGAGAAGCTATTGGGAAGTGCAGGGACTATTATCATGGCAGTGTTGGTGATGATCTCCACCTTCGGATGTGTGAATGGAATCGTGCTGTCGGGGGCAAGGGTTTTCCAGAGCATGGCCAAGGACGGCCTTTTCCTGAAGCAGGCTATCCCAAACAACAAGAATGATGTTCCGGAAAGGTCCTTGTGGTTTCAGGGAATCTGGGCCTCGCTATTGTGTTTGAGCGGACAGTACGGGAACCTATTGGATATGGTGTCCTTTGTGATCGTGATATTCTATATGATCACGGTGTTGGCGATGATGTATCAACGTTGGAAGAGACCGGACTTGGAAAGACCCTATAAAACATTTCTGTATCCCATTCCTCCATTGGTTTATCTATTGATCGGGACAGCATTCTGCTTGTTGTTGATCTTGTATAAACCACAATATACTTGGCCGGGCTTTATCTTGATCCTAATGGGGGTGCCGATCTATTATTTTGCGAATCGAAGGAAACCTAATATAAAATAAATAACAAGTAAAAGGCCGAACAAATTATTGCTCGGCCTTTATTATTATAAATTACTAATGTTGCTTATTCAGCTCTTAGGATTTTGGCAGCTTCTACCATTGATTCTAAGGCAGCTTTGGTTTCTGGCCAAGCACGAGTTTTCAGACCACAGTCAGGGTTTACCCATAATTGCTCTGCAGGAACTACTGCTTTTGCCTTGCGTAATAAGTTAACCATTTCTTCTGTGCTAGGAACACGAGGAGAGTGGATATCATATACACCTGGACCGATATCATTTGGATATTTGAAATCTGCGAAAGCATCTAACAATTCCATTTGGGAACGAGAAGTTTCGATCGTGATCACGTCAGCATCCATAGCAGCGATATCTTGGATAATATCGTTGAACTCAGAATAACACATGTGCGTGTGGATTTGCGTATCATCATCAACATTGGATGAAGAAACACGGAATGCACGTACAGCCCAGTCTAAGTATTCTTGTTGATCAGCTTTGCGTAGAGGAAGACCTTCACGGATAGCTGGCTCATCAATCTGGATGATTTTGATACCTGCTTTTTCCAAAGCTTGAACTTCGTCTAAGATAGCCAAAGCGATTTGGTAAGTAGTTGTAGAACGAGGTTGGTCGTTACGAACGAATGACCATTGTAAGATCGTTACAGGACCTGTCAACATACCTTTTACTGGACGGTTAGTCAATGATTGTGCATAAGCAGACCAACGAACAGTCATGTCTTCAGGACGGTAAACATCACCAAAAATAATAGGAGGTTTTACACAACGAGAACCGTAAGACTGAACCCATCCGTTTTGAGTGAATGCGTATCCAGCTAATTGCTCACCGAAGTATTCCACCATGTCATTACGTTCGAATTCACCATGTACCAATACATCGATGTCTAGGTCTTCTTGTAGACGGATAGTTCTTTCAGTCTCAGCAGCGATTTCTTTATCGTATTCTTCTTGAGAGATAGCACCTTTTTTCAAGTCAGCTCTCCATTTACGAACATCTTTTGTTTGTGGGAAAGAACCGATTGTAGTGGTAGCAAATCCTGGAAGGTTGAATTTAGCTTGTTGAGCTTCTTTACGAGCATTGAAAGTAGAAGTACGCTTAGCATCTTCATCAGTGATGTTGCTAACGCGGTTTTTAACCTCAGGTCTGTGGATCAATGGAGATGTACGGCGGCTTTCAGCAGCTTCTTTGTTTGCTTCGAAACGTTTTTGGGTTTCAGCATCCACTTCACCTTCAGCCAATACAGCTAGGTCTTTTACTTCAGCTAATTTCTGTTTAGCGAATGCTAACCAGTTTTTCACTTCAGCAGGTAGAGACTCTTCATTGTTCTCATTGTCTAGATCAAATGGAACATGCAATAAAGATGAAGAAGGAGCAACCCATACGCGGTCTTTTCCTAAAGCATCAACTGCTTGTTTGATTTTTTTCAATGAGTTTTCGTAGTCGTTTTTCCAAATGTTACGGCCTTCAACCACTCCTAAAGAAAGGGTTAGAGAAGCAGGAACTTTGGATAATATAGTGTCAAGTTGGTTTTCACCACGAACTAAGTCAAGGTGTAACGCATGCACAGGAAGATTAACAGCGATGTCTTCGTTGTTTCCTAGTGCCTCGAAGTAAGTGGCAACGATTAATTTAATGCCTTTGGCAGCAGCAGCTAACTTTTCGAAAACTTTTCCGTAAAGTGCTTTTGTAGCATCATCGATATCCAAAGCCAAGAAAGGCTCGTCGATTTGAACATATTTTGCGCCAGCATCAGCAAGTTTAGCCAAGATCTCTTCGTATACCGGAAGTAATCTGTCGATTAGATCGATACGGTTAAAACCAGCTTCTTTTTCTTTACCTAGCAATAGGTAAGTGATAGGGCCAATCAGGACAGGTTTAGTTTCGATACCTGATTGTTTAGCTTCATTGTATTCGCTTAGGAATTTCTCTGAAGTCAGTTTGAATTCTTGGTTTTTCACGAATTCAGGAACGATATAGTGGTAGTTGGTATCAAACCACTTCGTCATTTCCATAGCAGTTACATCCACGCCACCTTCTTGGAAACCACGAGCCATCGCAAAATATAAGTCTAGGTTATATTGGCGATCGATTTTGTTCAAAAGGGAGTTGTAACGAGCCGGGATAGCTCCAACAGTTAAGGATAAGTCTAGGACTTGGTCATAGAATGAGAAATCATTAGATGGGATCAGTTCGATGCCAGCATCTTTTTGAGTCTTCCAATTGCTTTCACGGATTTTAAGTCCAGCCTGCAATAATTCTTCCGCGCTGATTTTCTTTGCCCAGTAAGCTTCATTAGCTTTCTTCAGTTCACGGAAAGCACCCACACGTGGGTAGCCTAAATTGTTTGTTAATAGCATATAGTTCTCTACTAAATTAAATAAATTTCAATAAGTCTTTTTGCTAAGAGAAGGCTACCTAGGATTCCTGTAACCAGCTTATCTTTCCCAATCGGGGTAGAATGTAGCACCTTGTCAAGAGACAGGTTGCTAAGGCTTCATCGGGTCTAGTCCCTCTGCCTTTCTCTATAAGCGTCGGCTAAGTTATGGATAAGATTTTTATTTTCCAAGGAAAAAGATTTTTAGATATGAGAATTGAGATATGAGAAAGCGAGGGGTTTCAATATTTTAGTTCTTTGAGTATGAGAGAAATCATGGTTTAAAAGTAGATGGATAGAATTCTATCAAAAAAGGGGCAAAAATACTTTTGCCCCTTTATATATTTTGATTTTGTATATGTTTAAAATATCAAGCATTGGTGTTGCTAATATCTCATATCTCACATCTCTTATCTCACATCCATCCTTAGCTAACCAACAACTTATACCCCTTGCCATGCACATTGACGATCTCCACGTTTGGATCTTCTTTGAGGTATTTTCTTAGTTTACTTAAGAATACATCCATGCTGCGGCCGGTGAAGTAGTTGTCATCATGCCATATTTTGATCAAGGCTTCTTCGCGGGTCAAGACATCGTTTTTCTTAAGACAAAGTAAGCGCAGTAATTCGGCTTCTTTGGTAGAAAGTTTTTGTTGCTGACCTTTGTAAGAGATGATCTGGCTGGTATAGTCGAAGAAGTAATCACCGATTTCAAACTTGTCCGATACCTCTTCTTCTTTGTCCTTGGAAGCTCTTTTTAATAGCGCATTTATTCTCAATAAGAGTTCTTCTACACGGAAAGGCTTAGTGATATAGTCATCACCACCTAGTTCGAAGGCTTGGGTTTTATCCTCCATCATTCCTTTTGCCGTAGCATAGATGATAGGTACCGTTTGATTGATCTTACGGATATCCTTACCAAGGGAGAAGCCGTCTTTTTTGGGCATCATGACATCCAAGATGCAAAGGTCAAATTCCTCTTTGCGGAAGGCATCCATTCCTTCTTGACCATCTGTACAAAGTACGACGTCAAATTTTCCTTTTAATTCAAGATAATCCTTCAGTAATTCGCCCAGATTAGGATCATCTTCTGCTAATAATATCTTTTGATTCATACTTTTCTCTTTCTTATGTTATGCTACTTCCTTGGATGCGTCCTTTAAAGGAAGAGTTACTTCAAATTGTGTGCCTTTATCTTTTTCGCTTTTAACGGAGATTTTTCCGTTCAGTCTTTTGATGATATCGTTAACATAGCTTAGACCTAGTCCGAAGCCTTTCACGTTGTGGATATTTCCCGTAGGTATGCGATAGAACTGATCAAATATCTTTTCCTGTTGGTCCTTGGTCATTCCCATGCCCTTGTCTGCAACGGATATTACGATAGTGTTCCCTCTATTAAAAGTCTTAAAAGTGATTTCTGGTTTTTCTTGAGAGTATTTAATTGCATTATCCACCAGGTTGAACATCACATTGGAGAGGTGAAGTTCATCACCGACAACCAGGTCATTTCCTGCTGATATGTCGATGTTCAGGGTGCCATCGGCCTTGTCCATCTGTAGGCGCATGCTCTCTAGGACCGCATTGGCCAAGGAGTTGATATGCACATTGGTGCGCTCGATTTTTAAGTTTTCTTTCTCCAGTCGGGCGATGTTCAGCACGCGTTCGATATGCGAGCCTAAACGGACGTTTTCATCGTAGATAATGTTTGCTAGTTTATTGACACGCTTGCCATCTGCTGATATTTCAGGGTCACGCAAGGACTCGCTGGCGATCATGATGGTGGCAACCGGTGTTTTGAACTCATGGGTCATGTTGTTGATGAAATCGGTTTTCATCTCTGACATCTTCTTCTGCTTGAAGATGATGCTCAGGGTATAGGCAAAACATCCAATCAATAGCGCTAATAAGGCCAGGATGGTCGGGAATAACCAATAGCCCATGGTTTCAGCAATTATCCCGCCTTTGTTTGGGAAATGTATGCTGAGCTCACCTGGCGCATTTCCTCGGTCACCTTGGAATAGCCTAGCGGTATAGATCAATGGATTATTGACTTCCTTGAGTTGCTCGTTGTTGAATTGATAGACCCCTTGGAAAACGGGCATTTTATTGAAATCCTTGATCTCCATAACGAAGGAGGATTTAATGCCTCTTTCTTGAAGTTCATGGATCAAGAGATTGACGGTTTTCTTGCCGTTGATACGTTCCGCCAATGGTCTTTTGGATAATTCCATACCCATGGCAACATCAGCAATTACAGAGCTTTTCTTGCCCCCTAACATGGCGATGGTATCATATAGCGTTGCGGCTTCCGATAGGCGCTGTCCTCGCAGGTTATTGAGTTTGATCTCCAGTTCTTCGATCTTAGATAAGGTCTTGGAATCATAGCGGGGAGGGAGGGTCCTGATCTGGTAGGCAATTGCTTCTGTGGAAGGTGGGTTGAATACGGGGATCAGGTATCGGGTGCTATCGTCTTTTTGGGCAACCCTGGGAACTACTCTGATGGCTTCCACATTGGTGAACTCTCCAATGGTGTTGTCCGAGGTAAGTCCTTGTTCCAAGGTAATTCGCACAAGGTGCTTGTATTCTTTTCTCTTTAAATAAGTTTCATAGAAATCATTGCTGATAGGGACAGCAGGGAATTGCTGGTTCAGTTCTCTTTCCAAGAAATTGAATCTGGTGGTATGCGCAAAAGCCCTTCTCTGCAAGGTCTTGATGCTGTCTTGATATTGAAGCTGTAGAGCAAGGATCTTCTCGTTCTTTTGGATACGTTCTTGGTCAATCCTGAACTTCTCTTGGTTCAAGCGTTCCTGCTCCCTTGCGAAATCATAGATTTCTTGGCGTTCGATTTTATTGGCCACGGCCGATAAGGAGGCCTTGACTTCCTCATCAAATAGTTTGGACTCCTTGATAAAGGATTCCCGCACAAAATAATATTGCATCGCCATTACGCCAATCAGCGCAATGGACATAAGCCAAATAATCAATGCAATACTTCTTTTTTTCATTTGTTACAAAAGTAATAAGGGAAAACAGCTAATTTTCTCATTTAACACATTTTAACAGCAATATTTTAGCTTTTTTAGCAGAATAGGATTTCCTTTGTTAAAGAATTATGACTTAAGGCACTGATTATGAAAAAATTCATCTTGATTTCTATCTTATTGTTGATTTGGGTGATTCCTTCCTCAGCTCAAAATACTCAAAATATTCAAAAAAAGAAACCATTAGAATTTAAATGGGATGGCAACTCCAAGGATAGTTTAAAGAGGTTCAACATTCCTTTGCTGGATTCTTTGGATAAATCGATAGAGATCCCGAATGCCTATAAGGGCCAGAAGGGGTTGCTTTCGACTCCAAACGCTATACAAAAGCAACAGGATGATACGGTGATCTTGGAGAAGAAACTGTCAGGAGGGGAGAGCGTGAGGATGCCAGGGACACAGAAACTGGAAGAGAGTGGCAAAATTATCAAACAAGACCCTGAGACGGTCAAATCGCCACTGATAAAGAAGTGATTGAAAAATATATGCATAAAAAAAGAGCCTCAAAGGGGCTCTTTTTTTATGTCTTCTTGTAATTATTTTACTTCAGAAACACGGATTGTGTTTGTTCTACCTTTCTCATGAAGAGGGGTAGAGGAAGTGTTGATTACGATCTGACCAGGTTCTACCAAGTGACGTACTTTCAATAAGTCGTTCACATCTTGGATCGTACCATCAGTAGATTCATATTTTTCGTAAATGAATGCTTTCACACCCCAGCACAAGCTAAGCGTACGCAACAAAGTTTTGTTACCAGTGAACACATAGATGTCTGCATCTGGGCGGTAGCTAGAGATTTCCATGGCCGTATAACCAGAAGAAGTCATGACAGCAATTGCTGACGCATGAGTTTTCTCCGCCAAGAAGATCGATGAACTACAGATAGCATCAGGAATACGAGTAACTGGAACAGTTCCCAATTGCTCTTTTTCGCTGTAGTAAGGGTATGAAGTCGCTTCAACATGGGTAATAACTTTCGCCATAGTCTCGATAACGATCTCTGGGAATTCACCAACTGAAGTTTCACCACTCAACATCACGGCATCAGCACCATCGATTACCGAGTTAGCCACGTCATTTACCTCTGCACGAGTAGGGCGAGGGGTAGTGATCATACTTTCCAACATCTGGGTAGCAATGATAACCGGTTTTGAAAGGTTACGACATTTTTGAGCGATGATTTTTTGAAGTCCTGGTACTTCTTCCATTGGAAGTTCAACACCTAGGTCACCACGAGCAACCATGATCGCATCCGTAGCTTCGATAATGCTGTCGATATTTTCGATAGCCTCAGGCTTTTCGATTTTTGCGATTACTTTAGCGTGAGAACCTTTTTGCTTGATGATTTCTTTACATTGTTTGATGTCTTCAGCAGAACGCACGAAAGACATAGCGATCCAGTCAGCACCATGGTCAAGTGCAAAGTTCAAGTTGTCTAAATCTTCTTCAGTTAATGAAGGGATAGAAACTTTTGTATTCGGAAGGTTAACACCTTTTCTAGAAGTCAAGATACCACCGTGAACAACCTCACAAGTCACTGTGTCCAAGTGGTTTGTTGATAACACGCGTAACTGCAATTTACCGTCATCCAAAAGGATGATTTCATCTTCTTTAACGTCGTTAGGGAAGTTGTCGTAAGTGATGTAGATTTTCTTTTCGTCACCGATTTGCTCGTGCGTAGTCATTTCTACTGTGCTACCGTTGACAAGGATTGCACCACCTTCTTTCATTTTTCCGATACGGATTTTAGGGCCTTGTAGATCGGCTAAAATACCTACGTTGAAAGGGTGTTCTTGGTTGATTTCGTTGATTGTGTTGATTACCTTTAAGTGATCTTCCTGGGAACCGTGTGAGAAGTTAAGGCGACATACGTCTACCCCTTTTGCAATCATACGGGTTAAAACATCTTTTTTTGAAGAAGCCGGACCTAGTGTGGCAACAATTTTGGTCCGCTTTTTTAGTTTATCCATTTAAATTAAATTTTAAATTTATATTCTCTATTAAGTCTTTTCCTGCTTTATTCTCCCCTTAAAGCAGATGATTAGGTTTATGTGTATAAGTTACACTATCTTAATAATCCGCTAAAATATCAGATTTTCTTTAGATTTCAATATTGTTGGGTCTATTTCTTTTACTAAAAGAACTTCCGGAATAGACTTAATGTTTTCTAAAAGAGCATCTAAATCCTCCTCGTCGATAAAATGTTTGATCATCAGGAAGTAATCAAAGCTACTAATTTCAGGGATCAACGCAGCACCTTCTACCGAGCGGTTGCTCAGCAAATAGAATTCAAATTCGAAAGTCTGGTTATGATATCTGAAGATGTTGTAGTGATTTTTGACGACGGGTTTGTTTTTTTTGGATTCAAAAAGAATGTGGTAATCCAGTTCGTCCTTGGGTTTTTCCTTGTTATGGCCGTTATGGTCCATGTAATCTTCCTTCCCGTAGACTAGTTGGAGTCCGGTGTGCTTGTTGATAAAGTGGCAAAGTCTGTAATCTCTCAAAACCGAACTGATCCCAATGAGGACAAAATCGAGTTCCAGGTCAAAGTCAGTTTCGAGTTTAAAGGTTATTTTGCTCAAGTCAATTTGTTTTGATGATTTACAAAATTACGTTTTTACTGCATTTAAGTTTGAAGGTTAAGTAAAAATATCATTAAATATGCATTAAGTTTGTAAAACTTTATTTGTTTTAGTATTATTGGATTAAGGTTAATTAATAAGGTATTAAAAACTTTATTTAGGATGACTTTGTTCTTTATTTAATTTCAAAAGTCAAAAAGATTTGATTTTTGGGAATATTTATTTTTTCTTTGCACAGATTTATTAAACAATTAAACTAGAAAATCATGTCAGATATCGCATCAAGAGTAAAAGCAATTATCGTAGAAAAGTTAGGTGTAGACGAAAATGAAGTGACACCAGAGGCTTCTTTCACGAATGATTTAGGTGCAGACTCACTTGATACAGTTGAGTTGATCATGGAATTCGAGAAAGAATTCAACGTTGCAATTCCTGATGACCAAGCTGAAAACATCAGTACTGTAGGACAAGCAATCGCTTACTTAGAAAAAAACGTTAACTAACTAATTTTATTAGGCCAAACATCATAAATGGAGCTTAAGAGAGTAGTTGTAACAGGATTAGGCGCACTTACACCTATTGGTAATTCCGTTTCCGAATACTGGGATGGATTAGTAAACGGTGTAAGTGGAGCCGCTCCTATCACGCACTTCGATGCGTCAAAATTCAAAACACAGTTTGCCTGCGAAGTCAAAGGTTTTGATCCACACGTCTATATGGACCGTAAAGAAGCCCGTAAGATGGATCCCTTTGTGCAATATGCTATTGCTTCTACCGATGAGGCAGTAAAAGACGCAGGTTTAGATTTCGATAAATTAGACAGGACGCGGATTGGTGTAATTTGGGGTTCTGGAATTGGCGGTTTAACAACTTTCACTGAGGAAGTTGCACAATTCTCCAAAGGCGATGGTACGCCTAGGTTCAATCCTTTCTTTATTCCCAAAATGCTTATCGATTTAGCACCTGGTCATATTTCTATGCGCCATGGGTTGCAAGGTCCAAACTTCTCATCTGTTTCTGCATGTGCCTCGGCTACCAATGCAATGATTGATGCCTTCACTTACATCCGTTCGGGAAGGTCTGACATTATTATCACTGGAGGGTCCGAAGCTACAATCAATGAAGCTGGTATCGGAGGTTTTAATGCCATGCACGCGCTTTCCACAAGAAACGACGATCCTAAAACAGCATCTCGTCCATTCGACAAAGATCGTGATGGATTTGTATCTGGCGAAGGTTCTGGAGCTATCATATTGGAAAGCTTAGAGCATGCATTAGCGCGTGGAGCGAAAATTTATGCTGAGGTTGTAGGTGGTGGAATGAGTGCGGATGCATACCATATCACTGCTTCTCACCCGGAAGGATTGGGAGCTAAATTGGCCATGACAATGGCAATCAAAGATGCTGGTATGGATTTCTCGGATATTGATTACATCAATGTCCATGGAACTTCAACACCAGTGGGAGATGTTAGTGAAACCAAAGCGATTGTTGACCTATTCGGTGAGCATGCTTATAATCTGAATATCAGTTCTACAAAATCCATGACTGGTCACCTTCTAGGTGCAGCAGGTGCTGTAGAAGCTATTGCCTCTATCTTGGCAGTTAAGAATGATATTGTACCTCCAACGATCAATCACTTCACAGATGATCCTGAAATTGACAGCAAACTGAACTTCACGTTCAACACAGCGCAAAAAAGAGTTGTAAATGCTGCCTTGAGTAATACCTTCGGTTTCGGAGGCCATAATGCAACAATTATTGTGAAAAAGTATAATGGTTAAAATGTACTCATTTTCACCATGCTAAACATTTAAATAGGTAGTTGCATTTTTCAACTACCTATTTGTTATTTATAGTTACCATGCCTATCACACAGGTCTATAATCTATATCTGTCACCAAATCGAAATTACGTTCGAAAGCTAAAGAACTTGCTTGGGTTCGTACCGGGCAATATACGTCTTTATCAAATGGCCTTCAGACATAAGTCTGTTGCGGTCATGATCAAGGATGGAGTAAAGAATAGCAACGAGAGGTTGGAATTCCTTGGTGATGCGGTGTTAGGTTCTGTGGTGGCTGAATTGCTCTTCAAGCTCTATCCCTACAAGGATGAGGGCTTCTTGACCGAAATGCGGTCCAAGATCGTATCGAGGGCAAACTTGAACCAACTTTCCCGTAAGTTGGGCTTTAATGAGATGATTGAGTTCGATGCCCGAATGATCAGTTATCCAAATAAGCAAGGTTCTCTTCTTGGTGATGCCTTTGAGGCGTTGGTCGGAGCAGTCTACCTGGATAAGGGTTATACCTTTACGAGGGAATTCTTGCTGTCCCGAATCATCAAGCCCCATGTTGATATCCAAACCCTAGAAGTAACCGAAACAAACTTCAAAAGCCGCCTGATCGAATGGTGCCAGCACAACAACAAAGAGATCAGCTTTATGCAGGTCGATAACCCAGAAGGAGAATCCAATAAAATGTTTTCTGTAGTGGCAGTTGTGGATGGCGAAGAATGTGGCCTTGGTCGTGACTTCAATAAAAAGAGCGCCGAAAAGATCGCTGCCGAGCGAGCTTGCGAGTATTTAAAGATATTCGAAGAATAGAATTGAGAAATGAGATGTTAGATTTGAGGTATCAAATCTGATTAGACATCGATTTCCAACATTCTTATTGATTCCATGGTTTTAATGATTTCAGCATCGCTAAGTTCTTGAGAAGGTTAATATCTCTATACTCAAATCTCAAATCTCCCATCCATTTTTTCATGTCTAATGTCTATCTTTGCGGCTATGGCATCAATTAAACCATCTTTAGCAAAGGGTACTCGTGATTTTTCGCCCCTTGAAATGGATAAGCGTAATCATATTTTCAATACCTTAAAATCTATTTTCAGGAAATACGGCTATTCCGAGATCCAGACTCCTTCATTCGAGAATTTAAGTACTTTGACAGGTAAGTATGGTGATGAAGGCGACAAATTAATCTTCAAGATCTTGAATTCAGGTGATTACTTGAGTAAAACTCCAGCTGAATTGTTGGAAGCCAAAAATTCCATTAGCTTGATCTCACATATCTCTGAAAAAGCATTGCGCTATGATTTGACAGTCCCGTTTGCTCGTTATGTGGTGATGCATCAAAACGATATTGCACTTCCGTTCAAGCGATTCCAGATCCAACCGGTTTGGCGTGCAGACCGTCCGCAAAGAGGACGTTATAGAGAATTTTATCAATGTGATGTGGATGTGGTAGGTTCAAGCTCATTGTTGAATGAAGCGGAATTTATCCTGATCTATAACGAGGCCTTGGCGAAATTAGGACTGAAGGATTTCAATATCAAATTAAACAATAGAAAGATCCTTTCCGGGATTGCCGAAGTGGTTGGAAAGCCAGAATTGATCGTCGATATGACGGTGGCAATTGACAAACTTGATAAGATCGGTTTGGAAGGAGTAAACAAAGAATTACTGGAGCGTGGATTTACCGATGAGGATTTAGCTATCCTAAAACCAATCATCGAATTGCAAGGATCCAATGCAGATAAAATAGCTTCTATGAGATCAGTGCTTTCCAATTCGGAAATCGGAATGAAGGGCATCGCTGAATTGGAGGAAGTCTTTGAGTACATCAAGAAATTCGGTCGTGAAGATCTTCTTGAAAAGATCGTCGAAGTGGATATCACCTTGGCGAGAGGCTTGAACTATTACACCGGCTGTATCTTTGAAGTGAAGACCAATGAGGTCCAAATGGGAAGCATTGGCGGTGGCGGTCGATATGATGACCTTACGGGCATGTTCGGATTGAAGGACCTAACAGGAGTAGGGGTGTCATTCGGAGCAGATCGCATCTATGATGTGTTGGAAGAATTAAATCTTTTCCCACAAGCAGGGTCGGCGAGTACAAAGTTGCTGATCGTGAATTTTGAGGAATCCTTGGAAGCTTATACCCTGCCTTTGATGTACAGGTTGAGAGAAGCTGGAGTGGCGGTAGAATTGTATCCGGCAGCCGTAAAACTAAAAAAACAGATGAGTTATGCCGATTCCAAGGGCATACCTTACGTTCTTTTGGTGGGTGATGAAGAAGCTGGATCTGGTCAATTATCTTTGAAGAACATGGAAAGTGGAGAGCAAGAGAAATTGACAATTGATGAGTTAATAGAAAAATTGAAATAATTGAAGCGGTCCTTAGAGGCCGCTTTTTTTGTGACCTGTCCTTTGCTCGGAGAAACCACGGGAGCTAGGAAGCCTACATGGACCCCCATATATCCATTCTTGCCAATGATTTAGTCAGTTGCATATTCGAGGAGTAGTTGCTGAGGGACCTGCGGATTGTGGTATTATTTTGACATTATCCGTATAAAACAGTGAAATGTAAACTAAAAATTATCAAAAATCTCGTTAATATTGATTAAATTTGTGGTCAGTTTAGTAAAGAAATTCAATACTTAGAAATGAGTTCAACACCTATAACAAAAGAAACCTACCTAGAGTGGTATGAATCCATGCTGCTCATGCGCAAATTTGAAGAGAAATCCGGACAGCTTTATGGACAGCAAAAGATTCGTGGATTTTGTCACTTATACATTGGACAAGAAGCCGTAGTTGCGGGTACCATGTCAGTGATCAAACCAGAAGATTCTTTGATTACAGCATATCGTGACCATGCCCATGCTTTGGCAAAGGGTGTGTCTGCAGATGCTTGTATGGCTGAATTGTTTGGTAAAGTTACAGGCTGTTCAAAAGGTAAAGGCGGCTCGATGCACTTCTTCTCCAAAGAACACAAGTTCATGGGAGGTCACGGTATCGTAGGTGGTCAGATTCCTTTAGGTGCAGGTATTGCTTTTGCAGAGAAATATTTAGGAACAGACAATGTAAACATCTGTTATATGGGTGACGGTGCTGTACGTCAAGGTGCTTTCAACGAGACCTTGAATATGGCGATGTTATGGAAATTACCAGTGATTTTCGTTTGTGAAAACAACGGTTACGCGATGGGAACTTCTGTAAAACGTACTACCAACATGCAAGATATCTACAAAATGGGTCTTGGTTTTGATATGCCTAGTGCTCCGGTAGATGGAATGGATGTGGTTGCAGTTCACAACGCCATGGACGAAGCCGTTCAACGCGCTCGTGCAGGTGAAGGCCCAACTTTCTTAGAAATCCGTACATACCGTTACAAAGGACACTCGATGTCTGACCCAGCGAAATACCGTACGAAAGAAGAATTGGAAGAATACAAAGAAAGAGATCCAATTATTGCTGTAAAGCATGCTATTGTTGAGAATAAATATGCTGATCAAGCTTGGTTTGATGAAGTAGAAGCAAAAGTGAAGAAAATCGTGGACGAATCAGTGAAATTCGCTGAAGAGTCTCCATATCCAGATGCTTCTGACATCTACAAAGATGTTTATGTACAAGAGGACTATCCTTTTGTCATGGATTAATTAATGATAATTACTTTAACTTATATAGAACATTCCTAAACGATGGCTGAAGTAGTAAGAATGCCAAAAATGAGCGACACCATGACTGAAGGTGTAATCGCTAAATGGCACAAAAAAGTTGGTGATAAAGTAAACTCAGGAGACCTTATTGCAGAGGTTGAAACTGATAAAGCGACAATGGACTTCGAATCATACCAAGAAGGTACTTTGTTGTACATCGGCCCTAAAGAGGGAGATGCAGTTCCAATCGATTCTGTGATCGCTGTATTGGGTGAAGAGGGTGAAGACTACGAATCTCTAATTAAAGGAGATGCTGCACCTGCTGAGAAGAAAGAAGAGCCAAAAGAAGAATCTAAAAAAGAAACTAAAGAAGATAAAACTGAAGAAGCTGCTCCAGCGGATTCAGGAAGCAATGTAACGGCAGAAGACTTAGGTGTCACTGTTATTACCATGCCTTTATTGAGTGATACCATGACTGAAGGGGTTATCGCTCAATGGAACTTCAAAGTAGGGGATACCATTAAATCAGACGATGCTATCGCTGACGTAGAAACTGATAAAGCGACTATGGAAGTTACTGCTTATGCTGATGGTACCCTGTTATATGTAGGTCTTGAAGCTGGACAAGCTGCGAAAGTTAATGATATCATTGCGATCGTAGGTCCTGCTGGAACTGATGTAACGCCTTTGTTGAACCAAAAATCTTCAGCAGGTGCTAAATCTGAATCTAAGAAAGAAGAAGAAAAACCTGTTGCTCAAGAAAGCAAATCCGATGCTCCTGTTGCTGCATCCTCTTCATCAAGCGATTCAAGAATCAAAGCTTCTCCTTTAGCTAAGAAAATTGCTAAAGAAAAAGGTATTGACTTGAGCCAAGTGAAAGGTTCTGCAGAAAACGGTCGTATCGTAAGAAAAGACGTTGAGAACTTCAAACCATCTGCAGCTCCTGCTGCTGCGGCTTCCGCTGCACCAGCTGCTGAGTCTGAGGCGAAAACTATCAGCTTACCACAATTTGTTGGTGAAGAGCGTTTCACTGAGAAACCTGTTAACCAAATGCGTAAGACGATTGCTCGCAGATTGTCTGAGTCCCTATTCACTGCTCCACACTTCTACTTGACTATCAGTGTAGATATGGACAATGCAATGGCTGCTCGTGCACAGATCAATGAAGTAGCTCCAGTGAAAGTTTCATTCAACGATATCGTGGTTAAAGCGGTTGCAGTTGCCTTGAAACAACACCCTAACGTGAACTCATCTTGGTTAGGTGATAAGATCCGTTACAACGAACATACAAATATTGGTGTAGCAATGGCTGTTGAAGATGGTCTATTGGTTCCAGTTGTTCGTTTTGCTGATGGTAAATCACTTTCTCATATCTCTGCTGAAGTGAAAGACTTTGCACAAAAAGCAAAAGCTAAGAAACTACAGCCTTCGGATTGGGAAGGATCAACTTTCACCGTTTCCAACCTAGGTATGTTCGGTATCGATGAATTCACATCGATCATCAACTCACCTGATGGCGCTATCCTTTCGGTAGGTGCTATCCAACAAGTTCCAGTTGTGAAAAACGGAGCTGTTGTTCCTGGAAACATCATGAAGTTGACATTAGGTTGTGACCACCGCGTGGTAGATGGTGCTACAGGTGCTCAATTCCTTCAAACTTTAAAAGGACTTATCGAAGCTCCGATTCGTTTACTAGCGTAATCAGAGAGTCCATAAATAACACAAAAGCCAGCAGATCTTGCTGGCTTTTGTGTTTTATCAGCCTTAACCATTCAGAGACCAATCCCTAAAATTCCTTTCCTTAATTTTTACCGAATTGCAATATGTGAAAAATTGAACCGTTTACTAATTATCAGGAATTAATACTGATAATGGGGCAATACTTTAATGTAACTATACTTTTATCAAAAGAAAGCTAATTTTAATTGTAATTTGTCACAATATATAGTAATTTGTCTTGATAATCATTAGAGATTACTAGCATTAAAAGAATCAGATTAGGAGCGTGTCAATAAAAAATTTATTATTCGTATTGGGGTTGGGGACATTTGCGATGTTCTCCTGTTCTTCGCCAGAAGCAAAACAAAAAGAGATAAAAATAGATCAGGCCAAAAAAGATAGTGTTGCACTGATTTATGATTCCACGAAAGCAGATAAGCAGATCGATGCTTTTATGCAAAACCTACACAAGAAATCCGCATTTAATGGGAATGTATTGGTAGCCAAAAAAGGAAAGATTCTTTATCAGAATTCCTTTGGCTGGGCCGATTATCTTTTGAAAGATAGTTTGAACATCAATTCTCAGTTCGAGTTGGCTTCTGCATCTAAGCCTATCACAGCTTTGGGCGTGATGAAACTGGTGCAGGAAGGAAAGCTGAAATTGGAAAATACGGTCAACGATTTTTATCCTGATTTCCCGTATCCAGGGATTACCATTTCGCAATTGCTTTCTCACCGTTCTGGGTTACCAAACTATGTTTACTTTTCTGAAGAAGCATGGCCAGATCGCAAAAAGCCGATGTCCAATCAGGATGCAATGAGCCTCCTGATCGAAAAGCATCCCAACCGTTATGGTGCCCCAGATGGTAGGTTCCATTACAACAACTCAAACTTTATGGTCTTAGCTTCCATTATTGAAAAAGTAACTGGAAAAGACTTTGCCGTATACATGAAGGAAAACATCTTCGATCCTGCCGGCATGAAACATACTGCGGTATATTCGACAGCGGTGTACGAGAAGACCCCTTCCAATGTTATGGGACATGATAAGGTATGGCGCCGCTCAGTAGTCCGCAATTATTTAGATGGGCCAGTTGGCGACAAGGGTATTTACAGTACCGTTCAAGACATGTACTTATTGGACAGGGCGATCAATGAAGGCCGCTTGGTCAATAAAGGCGTGCTGGATTCTATGTATATGCCTAGAAGTGATGCAAAACGCAGCTTATTCAGCTATGGGTACGGCTGGCGTACCTTTAGCCCACCCGATAATCCTATCGTATACCATACGGGTTGGTGGCATGGATTCAAGAGCCTTTACGTGCGTGACCTGAAAAACGATGTGACCATAGTTTTGTTAACTAATATGGCAAATGGCAGTTTGAATCACCTCGATGATTTGTATAAAATCTTAGAAATGCCTATTTTGAGACAAAATGCTTATAACTCAAGTGGAGAATTAGTAAATTAAGATAACCTAACAACAATATATGAAAAAGACCTTGATTTTAGGTGCGAGTACCAATCCGGCAAGATATTCGTATTTGGTGGCCAATAAATTGGCTAGAAAAGGACATCCAATCGTGAATGTTGGACGTAAGACAGGAAAAGTTGCTGGCGTAGAGATCGAACCTGCAGAGGATATTCATACCGACATAGATACGATGACCTTATATGTAGGTCCGCAGAACCAGCCTCAATACTATGATTATATCTTGAAGACCAAGCCGAAGCGTATTATTTTCAACCCTGGTGCTGAAAATGCTGAGCTAGCAGACAAAGCTAGGGAGAATGGGATTGAAGTCGTAGAAGCTTGTACTTTAGTGATGCTGAATACCGGACAATACTAATCCAAAGCTTAAAGATTTAGTAAAAGGACAATGATTTTTCATTGTCCTTTTTTGTTGGATCTGTTCGGGTCTCATTCGAGACACATTCGAGACACATTCGGGAAATCTTCCGGTTTGCTCCGAATTTGCTAGCCCCACGGTCTGGTCCATTTTGCGAAAATTCCGAATGTGTCCCGAACAAGATCGAATGATCAATCCTTACCAATGCTGTTGCTTTTATCCTGAATGAAAACGTTGTAGTAAATAATTGTTTATTTTTTGTTTTTATATGACTATTTTGTTATTCCTAAAGAATATCAATTTATTTAAAACCATTAATATGAAAGGCATTTTTTCAACCTTAGCCATTTGTTTGATTAGCTTACAGGTCTCAGTCGGGCAGGAGCGTGACCTGAAACTGAGTTCCAAATTTGTTGATGATCAGCTTAAGACTTCCGCTGAGCAATACCAAAATTTAGTTTCCGTCGTACCTGAAAATAAATTCCCCAAAACTTTTGAAGGGGGAAAACAGGAATTTTCCAATTCTGCTTGGTGGTGTTCCGGATTTTATCCCGGCACCTTATTGTACCTTGGCGAAGCGACTTCGGATCCTAAACTAAAACAGGCCGGACTTGATAAGCTGAAGGACCTAGAAAAAGAACAGTACAATAAAGGAACCCATGACCTGGGCTTTATGCTGTTCTGTAGTTTTGGAAATGCCTTGAGATTGACCGGCGACAGCACGAAATACCAGCCGATACTGGAGACAGGAGCTGAATCCTTGAGCAGCCGTTTTAACCCTACGACAAAGACCATCCGTTCTTGGGACCATAATGTATGGAAGTTTCCAGTGATCATCGACAATATGATGAACCTGGAGTTCCTGATGCAGATGGCAAAGACTACCGGCAACAAGAAATATTCAGATATCGCGATCACCCATGCGAACACAACCTTAAAGAACCATTTCCGTAAAGATAATAGTTCTTACCATGTGATCGATTATGATCCGCAATCTGGCGCTGTGCTTGCCAAGCAGACTGCACAAGGTGCGGCCGATGAATCGGCTTGGGCTAGGGGACAGGCTTGGGGCTTGTACGGATATACCATGATGTACAGGGAAACCAAGGATAAGGCTTATTTGAATCAGGCAAAGAAGATTGCCAACTATATATTGAAGAGTCCAAACCTACCGGAAGACCTGGTTCCATATTGGGACTTTGATAAGGATAAGATCCCGACTGGCGATAAGACCTATTCCAGAAGAAGCCTGCGGGATGCTTCGGCGGCCGCTATCATTGCCTCTGCACTGATCGAGCTATCTCAATATACCAAAGGCAAAGAGTCTACAGAATATCTGAGAAAGGCCGAAGGCATGCTTAATAGTTTATCTTCAAGCGCTTATTTTGCGAAGAAAGGGACCAATGGGGGCTACTTATTGGAGCATAGCGTAGGGGCATTGCCCTTGGATTCGGAGGTGGATGTGCCATTGACTTATGCCGACTATTATTATGTCGAGGCTTTAGTCAGGTATCAACGACTATTAGATGGCGAGCCAGCCATCAAAATATAGAAAAGAGAATATTTTGGAGCCCCGGAAAAAAACCGGGGCTATTTTTTTTAAAAATAATTGACTAACTGTTTGATAGTTATAAAATTGTTTGTACTTTTGCAGTCCCTAAATGGGGAATTGTGTCTTGAGCGAAGCCCTACTGCTTCGATGGACGTTTAATTAATTAATTTATAACATGTCAGGAATTATTGGTAAAAAAGTAGGAATGACCAGCCTGTTCAATGCTGAAGGGAAGAATATCCCTTGTACAGTAATCGAGGCTGGGCCGTGCGTGGTTACGCAGATACGTACGGAAGAGAAGGATGGTTATTCGGCAGTTCAACTTGGCTTTGATGAAGCTAAAGAAAAGAACACGACAGCCCCTCTAAAAGGACATTTTGCAAAGGCAGGAGTTAGTCCTAAGCGTAAACTAGTTGAATTCAAAACTTTCACAGATGAGAAGCAACTAGGAGACATCGTTGATGTTACTTTATTTGAAGAAGGCGAGTACGTAGATGTAGTTGGTACTTCTAAAGGTAAAGGATTTCAAGGTGTAATGAAGCGTCATGGCTTTGGTGGTGTAGGTGGTGCGACTCACGGTCAGCACAACAGACTACGTGCACCAGGTTCATTGGGAGCTTCATCTTGGCCTTCAAGAGTATTCAAAGGAATGCGTATGGCGGGTCGTACAGGTGGCGAGAGAGTAAAAGTTCAAAACTTACAGATTTTGAAAGTTTACGCTGAACAAAACCTAATTGTTGTTAGTGGTTCCGTACCAGGAGCTAAGGGTTCATATGTAATCGTAGACAAATAGTAGAGATGGAAGTTAAAGTATTAAATTTATCAGGAAAAGAAACAGGTGCCAAGGTGCAACTTCCTGAATCGGTATTCGGTGTAAAGCCTAGCGACCATGCGATCTATTTGGATGTGAAACAATACTTAGCGAACCAACGCCAAGGTACACACAAATCAAAACAACGTAATGAAATCGCGGGTTCTACTCGTAAATTACACAAACAAAAAGGAACAGGTGGTGCTCGTGCGGGTTCTATCAAATCTCCATTGTTTAATGGTGGTGGTCGTGTATTCGGTCCTCAACCTCGTGACTATAGCTTCAAATTGAACAAAAAATTAAAGCAATTAGCACGTAAATCTGCATTATCTTACAAAGCACAAGAGAACAATGTTGTGGTATTGGATGAAGTGAACTTCGATTCAATCAAAACTAAGAACTACGTTGCTTTAGTAAATGCATTAAACCTTGCTGACGAGAAAACTTTATTGGTATTGCCAGCATACAATAACAATGTTTATTTATCAAGCAGAAACTTGAAGAAAGCAAAAGTTATCGTAGCATCAGATTTGAATACATACGATGTATTGAACGCTACGAAATTATTGTTAACTGCAGATTCTGTTAAAACTTTGGAGGAAGCATTCGCTAAATAATATGGAAATTATCAAAAAACCTATTTTAACTGAGAAAGCTTCATTGTTAACGGAAAAATTAAACCGTTACGCTTTCAAAGTAGATCATAGAGCAAACAAGATTCAAATCAAAGCTGCAGTAGAGCAAATGTTTGGTGTAACTGTATTAGCAGTAAACACAGCAGTTGTTGCGGGTAAGGCAAAAAGCCGTTACACGAAAGCAGGATTTGTTTCAGGAAGAAGCCCTAAATATAAAAAGGCCATCATTACAGTTAAAGATGGTGAAACTATTGACTTTTACAGTACACTATAATAAGAAATGGCAGTTAAAAGATTCAAACCGGTTACCCCTGGTACTCGCTTCAGAGTAGGTGCTGATTATTCAGACGTTACAACTAACGTTCCTGAGAAATCATTAGTAGTTAGCATCAAGAAATCAGGTGGTCGTAATAACTCCGGTAAAATGACTATGCGTTACATCGGTGGGGGACACAAAAAATCATACCGATTAATAGATTTCAAACGCGATAAAAAAGATATCCCTGCAAAAGTTGCTACCATTGAGTACGATCCAAATCGTACTGCACGTATTGCATTATTGCACTACGCAGATGGTGAGAAACGTTACATCATTGCACCAGCTGGATTAACAGTAGGTCAAACAGTGATCGCAGGCGAATCAGTAGCCCCAGAAGTAGGTAATACTATGCCATTGGCAAACATCCCATTGGGTTCGATCATCCACAACATCGAATTGAATCCAGGACAAGGTGGTTCCATTGCACGTTCAGCAGGTACATATGCACAATTGTCTGCACGTGATGGTAAGTATGCTATTATCAAATTGCCTTCAGGCGAGACTCGTATGATTTTATTGACATGTGTTGCTACGATCGGTTCGGTATCGAACGCAGAGAAAGCAAACCAAGTATTGGGTAAAGCAGGTCGTAAACGTTGGTTAGGTCGTCGTCCTAGAGTTCGTGGTGTTGCGATGAACCCGGTTGATCACCCTATGGGAGGTGGTGAAGGACGTTCATCAGGAGGTCACCCACGCTCACGCACAGGTGTATTAGCTAAAGGCTACAAAACACGCTACAAGAAGAAAACATCGAATCGTTACATCATTGAGAGAAGGAAAAAATAATGGCTCGTTCAATTAAAAAAGGTCCTTATATCGATCACAACTTAGAAAGAAAAGTTCTTTCTATGAATGAAACAAACAAGAAATCAGTAATCAAAACTTGGTCTCGTAGATCAATGATTTCACCTGATTTTGTTGGTCATACCTTCGCAGTGCACAACGGGAATAAATTCATTCCGGTTTATGTAACAGAAAATATGGTTGGTCACAAGCTTGGTGAATTTGCGCCTACGCGTACTTTCAGAGGCCACGCAGAAAAGAAAAAATAATAGGTAATGGAAGCAACAAAAAAACTCAAAAAGTCTGTTTTAATTAAGCAGCGCAAGGAGCAGGCAAAAGCTCAAGTAGGAGGAGCTTCTACTGCCAAGTTATTGAATTGCCCTACTTCACCTCGTAAGATGCGTCTAGTAGTGGATCTTATCCGTGGACAGAAAGTAGAGAACGCACTTTACATCCTTAAACATTCAGGTAAAGAAGCTTCAATCCGCGTTGAGAAATTATTATTATCAGCGATCAAAAACTGGGAAGCACACAACGAAGGTTCTTCTGTAGAAGACGGTGGATTGTTTGTTAAGGAAGTATCTGTAGGTGGCGGTCGTCAATTGAAGAGATTACGTCCAGCACCACAAGGTCGTGGCTATAGAATTCGCAAGCGTTCAAACCATGTAACTTTGGTAGTAGACAGTATTAATAACGTTAACAACTAATAATATTAAGAATGGGACAAAAAGCAAATCCAATAGGTAGCAGATTAGGAATCATCAAAGGATGGGATTCTAATTGGTTCGGAGGCAACAACTATTCTGATAAGTTGGTTGAGGACGAAAAAATAAGAAAATATCTTTCTGTACGTATCGCAAAAGGCGGTGTAGCAAAAGTTGTTATTGAGAGAACGTTGAAACGTATCACTGTAACGATCCATACTGCACGTCCAGGAATCGTAATTGGTAAAGGTGGTCAAGAAGTTGATAAGATCAAAGAAGAGTTAAAGAAATTAACTAAGAAAGATGTTCAGATCAACATTTTTGAGATCAAACGCCCAGAATTAGACGCAAAACTAGTTGCAGAAGGCATTGCTAAGCAATTAGAGGCACGTATTTCATTCCGTCGTGCAATGAAAACTGCGATTGCATCTACAATGCGCATGGGAGCAGAAGGTATCAAAGTAATGTGTTCAGGTCGTTTAGGTGGTGCTGAGATGGCACGTACCGAGCAGTACAAAGAAGGAAGAACTCCTCTACACACATTGCGTGCTGATATCGACTATGCTTTAGCAGAAGCATTGACTACTTACGGTAAGATTGGCGTAAAAGTTTGGATCTGTAAAGGTGAAGTTTACGGCAAGAGAGATTTATCTCCAAACATTGGTCAGGCATCAGGCGTGAAATCACGTGGTGGCAACGAAGGTGGTGAAAACAACAACCGTCGTGACAACCGTGGTGGTCGCGGTGGAAACCGTGGCGGACGTCGTGATAACAACCGTGACAACCGTGGAGGTAAAAGAGATTAATTAATAACAAGATTTAGATTATCTGTTCAACAGATTTAAAAAAATACGAACATGTTACAGCCAAAAAGAACGAAGTTCAGAAAGATGCAGAAAGGGCGCATGAAAGGTAATGCCACTCGTGGAGCGGAATTAGCTTTCGGATCTTTCGGTATCAAATCAATGGAATCAGCATGGATCACAAGCCGTCAGATTGAGGCTGCTCGTATTGCGGTAACTCGTTATATGAAGCGTGAAGGACAAGTTTGGATCCGCATTTTCCCTGACAAACCGGTTACCAAGAAACCTGCAGAGGTACGTATGGGTAAAGGTAAGGGTGCTCCAGAATATTGGGTAGCCGTAGTGCGCCCAGGCCGTATGTTATTTGAAGCAGAAGGCGTTCCATTGGAAATCGCTAAAGAAGCATTACGCTTAGCTGCACAAAAATTACCGGTTCAAACGAAATTTGTGATACGTAGAGATTACGTTGAAGCATAATAATCGTCGGTAATGTCAAGAGTCTAGCCTTACTGCCGTTACCAGTAAGGCCGCTTTAACACTCGAGATAACCCGGCACAACAAATTGAAAAATGAAAAATTCAGAAATCGTAGAATTATCAACTGAGGATTTAACAGCTCGTCTTGCTGAAGAGAAAGCTGCCTTAAACAAATTGAAATTTGCACATGCTGTTTCTGCTATTGAGAATCCAAACGTGATCAAAGCAGCTCGCAAAACTATCGCTCGTCTCGCTACTGAGATTTCAAAGCGTAATAATGCAGCAAAATCTGAAACAGCCGCTGAGGCATAAAATTTAAGTCGAAATGGAAAGAAATTTAAGAAAAACAAGAATCGGCTTAGTAGTTAGCAACAAGATGGACAAATCTATCGTAGTAGCGGTTGAACGTAAAGTGAAACACCCTATTTACGGTAAATTCGTTAAGAAAACTACTAAATTTAAAGCTCATGACGAACAAAATACCTGCGGTATCGGCGATACGGTATTAATTATGGAAACACGTCCGCTGAGTAAAACTAAGAACTGGAGATTAGTAGAAATTTTAGAAAGGGCTAAATAATGGTACAACAGGAATCAAGACTAAATGTAGCTGACAACAGCGGAGCTAAAGAAGTTTTAGTAATCCGTGTGTTAGGCGGTACGCGCAAGCGTTATGCATCTATCGGTGATAAAATTGTTGTTACCGTAAAGAGCGCACTACCTTCAGGAAACGTGAAAAAAGGATCAGTTTCAAAAGCAGTTGTAGTTCGTACGAAAAAAGAGATCCGTCGTAAAGATGGTTCTTACATTCGCTTCGATGACAACGCTGCAGTATTGTTAAATAATAACGATGAACCTCGTGGAACACGTATCTTCGGCCCAGTTGCCAGAGAATTGCGTGAGAAACAGTTCATGAAAATTGTATCATTAGCACCGGAGGTTTTATAATTATGGCACAGAAAACAAACAAACCTACTCACAAGATCAAGATCAAAAGAGGAGATTTAGTGAAAGTTATCGCTGGTAACTCTAAAGGTGTTCAAGGTAAAGTATTACAAGTTATTATTGAAACCAACAGAGCAGTTGTTGAAGGCGCTAACATTGTGAAGAAACACACTAAACCTAGCGCAGCTAACCCGAACGGTGGTATCATCGAGAAAGAAGCTGCAATCAACATCTCTAACTTAGCTTTAATCGATCCTAAGACTGGTAACCCTACCCGTGTTGGACGTAAAGTTAATGCAGATGGCAAAATAGTTCGTTACGCAAAAAAATCAGGGGAGGAAATTAAATAATGACTTACGTACCAAGATTAAAAGCGAAATATGCGGAAGAAATCCGTACAGCGCTTAAGGAAAAATTCCAGTATAAGAGCGTTATGCAAGTTCCTAAACTGGAGAAAATCGTAGTATCACAAGGTATCGGTGCCGCTACTGCAGACAAGAAATTGATCGACAACTCTATCACGGAGTTGACTACGATCACTGGTCAGCAAGCAGTTCCTACGAAATCTAAAAAAGATATCTCGAACTTCAAATTGCGTAAAGGTATGCCTATTGGTGCTCGCGTAACCTTACGTGACAACAATATGTACGAATTCTTAGATCGTTTAATCGCGGTTTCTTTACCACGTATTCGTGACTTCCGTGGAATCAACGATAAAGGATTTGACGGACATGGTAACTACAATTTGGGTATTACTGAGCAGATCATCTTCCCTGAGATCAACATTGACAAGATCAACAAGATCCAAGGTATGGACATCACTTTCGTAACTTCAGCTAAGAACGATATCGAAGCTTTAGAATTATTGAAACAATTCGGTTTACCATTCAAAAACCAAAACACGAATAACAATGGCTAAAGAAGGATTAAAAGCACGCGAAGTAAAGCGTCAGAAATTAGTAGCAAAATTTGCAGAGAAACGTGCAGCTTTGAAAGCAGCAGGTGATTATGCAGCTTTAGATAAATTACCAAAGAATGCATCCCCAGTAAGATTGCACAACCGTTGTAAATTAACTGGACGTCCTAAAGGATATATGCGTCAATTCGGTATCTCACGTGTAACATTCCGTGAGATGGCCCTAGACGGAAAAATCCCAGGAGTGAAAAAAGCTTCTTGGTAATCAAAAAAATATAATTACTTTTGCCCGGATAAACCACGAACTGTGGTTTATCGGGTTTTTTTTGCATTGCAATATTTTAACCGATAAAAGGTCTGTGGCTTCGGTTAGTCATGGAAACCATTATCACAATTTTTATACAAAATGAATACAGATCCAATAGCGGATTACCTTACCCGAGTAAGGAATGCCATCAAGGCCAACCACAGGGTTGTTGAAATTCCTGCATCGAACCTTAAAAAAGAAATCACAAAAGTTCTTTTCGACAAAGGTTACATTGCTAATTACAAATTTATTGAAGAAGGTCCTCAAGGTTCAATCAAGATTGCCTTGAAATACCATCCAATTAGCAAAGTACCGGCTATTCGCACTTTGACACGTGTGAGTAAACCTGGTTTAAGAAAGTATGCAAGTGTTGACAGCATCCCTCGTGTATTAAACGGTTTAGGAATTGCGATTTTGTCTACTTCGAAAGGAGTAATGTCAGACAAAGAAGCTGCCGTACAAAACGTTGGTGGAGAGGTTTTATGTTACATTTATTAATCTAGGAAAAAGCACAGAATGTCAAGAATTGGAAAAGCGCCTATCGCTATACCTTCGGGTGTAACGGTTACAGTATCAGATAAGAATCTGGTAACTGTTAAAGGCCCTAAAGGTGAATTAACACAACAAGTAGACCGCGACATTACCGTTAAACAAGAAGATGGTAATATCGTTGTGTCACGTTCAACAGAACAAAAAAAGCACAAAGCATTACATGGCTTATACCGCGCCCTATTGAGCAATATGGTTGTAGGTGTAACCGAGGGATACAAAACTACCCAAGAACTAGTTGGTGTTGGTTACCGTGCAGCAAACACAGGTAATACGCTAGAGTTAACTTTAGGTTTCTCTCACCAGATTGTA
The DNA here is from genome assembly GCF_046161205.1 of Sphingobacterium sp. BS-2. NCBI lineage: Bacteria > Pseudomonadati > Bacteroidota > Sphingobacteriia > Sphingobacteriales > Sphingobacteriaceae > Sphingobacterium > Sphingobacterium sp. BS-2. The sequence goes on along the minus strand of NZ_JBIXGO010000012.1, from coordinate 42,284 downwards.
TTCGTATTGCCACAGGAAATTAAAGTAACAACAACTGCTGATAAGGGTAAGAACCCAACTATCACTTTGGAATCTATCGACAAGCAATTGATCGGTCAAGTAGCGGCGAAAATCCGTAGCTTCCGTAAGCCAGAGCCATACAAAGGTAAAGGTATCAAGTTTGCAGGTGAAGTATTAAGAAGAAAAGCAGGTAAATCAGCTAAAAAATAATAACCATGGCAGGAATTAAATCAACTCGCAGAGAGCGAATCAAAAAAGGAATTAGAAAACACCTGGCTGGATCAACTGAACGTCCTCGTTTGACGGTTTTTAGAAGTAACAAAGGCATCTACGCACAGATCATCGACGATACTACGGGTAAAACTATCGCTTCAGCATCAACTTTGTCAAAAGAGTTTGCTGGATCAGGTAACAAAGTAGATCAATCGAAAGAAGTAGGTAAATTGGTTGCTGAGAAAGCGGTTGCAGCAGGAATTAGCAAAGTAGTTTTTGACCGTAATGGGTACTTATACCATGGCCGTATCAAATCATTGGCTGAAGGTGCTCGCGAAGGCGGTTTAGACTTTTAATTAAAGAAGAAAAATGGCATTAAGCAATATTAAAAGAGTAAAATCAAGCGAAATCGAATTAAAAGATCGCTTAGTAAGCATCCAGCGCGTAGCCAAGGTGACCAAAGGTGGTCGTACCTTCAGTTTCTCAGCTATTGTTGTAGTTGGAGATGAGAACGGTATCGTAGGATACGGATTAGGAAAAGCTAAAGAGGTTACTGAAGCTATCACTAAAGGTATCGATGATGCAAAGAAAAACTTAGTAAAGGTTCCTATTATCAAAGGTACAGTACCTCATGAGCAATACGGTAAATATTCAGGTGGTTCAGTTTTGATCAAACCAGCTGTAAGTGGTACCGGAGTATTGGCAGGTGGTGCGATGCGTGCGGTATTGGAGTCTGCAGGCATTACAGACGTATTAGCAAAATCATTAGGTTCTTCAAACCCACACAACGTGGTAAAAGCAACTATCGATGCATTAGCTAACATGCGTGACGCTTATACAGTAGCGCAAACACGTGGTGTCGATTTAAACAAAGTATTTAACGGTTAATATCATGGCAAAAATTAAAATCACCCAGATAAAGAGCGTTATCGACAGAAGCGAGCGCCAAAAGAAAACTATCGAAGCATTAGGTTTGAAGAAAATCAACCATTCGGTAGAAGTTGAAGCTACAGCAGCAATCATTGGAATGGTTCGTAAAGTGAACCACCTAGTAGCTGTAGAATCCATTTAATAAGAATAGATGGAAAGGATACTCACTTCCTTTCCATTCTTTGTTAATAAATTTATGGAATGCTAAGGCCTGTTTAGTGAGAGCGAAGGCGTAGCACAATTTGATTAAAAATGAACTTAAGTAATCTAAAACCAGCAGCTGGTTCAATTAAAACTAAAAAACGTATTGGTCGTGGACAAGGATCTGGCCGTGGTGGTACTTCAACTCGTGGTCACAAAGGAGCAGGATCTCGTTCAGGTAACTCTACGAAAATCGGTTTCGAAGGTGGTCAAATGCCTCTTCAACGTCGTGTACCTAAATTTGGTTTTAAGAACATCAACCGTGTAGAATATGTAGGTGTTAACTTAGATGTTTTGCAAGCTATCGTTGAGAAATACAGCTTAACTACTGTAGATTTCGATACTTTGAAAGAGCACGGATTAGTTTCAAAAAATGACTTAATTAAAATCTTAGGTCGTGGCGAGTTCACCGCAAAAGTAGAAGTAAAGGCCCATGCATTTTCAGCTTCAGCTCAAAAAGCTATCGAAGCAGCAGGTGGTTCTATCGTTAAATTGTAATAATACATGAAGAAACTAATCACAACCTTAACCAATATATGGAAGATAGAAGAATTACGTAATCGTATTCTTAATACGTTACTATTTCTTTTAATATACCGCGTTGGTTGTCACGTGGTTTTACCAGGTGTCAATCCGGAAGCGTTGGTAGTAAACAGAGAAGGTGGTAATGACATCATGAACTTGATCAATATGTTTGCTGGGGGATCATTCTCCCGTGCGGCGATCTTTGCTCTTGGTGTTATGCCTTATATCTCGGCATCTATCGTAGTTCAGCTATTGGGGATTGCTGTTCCTGCTTTTCAAAAGATGCAGAAAGAAGGTGAATCTGGCCGTAAGAAAATGAACAACATCACTCGTTACCTTACCGTAGCGATTACGTTGGTTCAAGCCGTAGCCTATGTGAAGACTCAAATCGGACCAGAAGCTAAGACTATTGCGGATCCAATGTTCTCCATTCTATCAGCAGTTGTTTTGACAGCGGGTACATTGTTTGTGATGTGGCTAGGTGAAAAGATTACCGATAAAGGAATTGGTAATGGTATTTCATTAATCATTATGGCTGGTATTATTGCTCAGCTTCCTGCAGGTATTACTGCAGAATGGGCATCCAGAATGAGCCCGAGTGGTGGTGGTCCTATTCCATTGTTATTGGAGTTTGTCGCGCTGTTTTTCGTCGTGATCTTCACGATCTTGGTTGTACAAGGTGTTCGTAAGATCCCTGTACAATACGCGAAGAAAATCGTGGGTAACAAACAGATTGGTGGTGTGCGTCAATACATTCCTTTAAAGGTAAATGCGGCGGGTGTAATGCCAATCATTTTCGCTCAGGCGATTATGTTTTTACCGATGTCGTTGACCCAGTTCTTCCCGAACGTCCAGTCAGATTTCTTAAACTCGTTGAGTAACTATACATCCGTTACGTATAACGTGGTATTTGCCTTGTTGATCATTGCATTTACCTTCTTCTATACGGCGATTATGGTCAACCCGCAGCAGATGTCTGAGGACATGAAGAAGAACGGTGGTTTTATTCCGGGCATCAAGCCAGGTTATGAGACCAACTTGTTTATCGACAACGTAATATCACATATTACCTTCCCTGGTGCTGTATTTGTGGCGATCATTGCGATCTTGCCAGCAATTGCAACATTATTTGGAGTAAACAATCAATTTGCACATTTCTATGGTGGTACATCCCTATTGATCTTAGTAGGTGTTGTATTGGATACGATTCAGCAAATTGAAAGTCATTTGTTAATGCGTCATTATGATGGATTGATGAAAACAGGCCGTGTAAAAGGTAGAAGCACTGCGACTACAGTTGAAGGCTATGATCAATCCGCATTATAATTTTGAATGTCTAAAGTATATTATAAAACAGCAGATGAAATTGAGCAAGTGCGAGAGTCAGCAAATGTACTCTCGCAATTACTTGCTGAAATTGCAGGATTAGTAAAGCCAGGCATTACGACCTTATCCCTAGATAAGTTTGCCTTTGATTTTATTAAAGATCACAAAGGAACTCCAGCCTTCTTGAACTATCAAGGTTTTCCTTATTCATTGTGTATTTCTGTGAACGACCAGGTCGTGCATGGATTTCCAAGTGACTATGTTCTGAAAGATGGAGATATCGTAACGGTCGACGGAGGGGTGAATTTGAATGGTTTTATCAGTGATTCTGCATATACTTTTGCTGTAGGAGAGATTTCTGAAGAAGCGAAACAATTGTTAGAAGTAACAAAAGGTTCGTTGCAAGCGGGGATCGATCAAGCAATCGCGGGAAAACGTGTGGGAGATATTTCAGCTGCCGTTCAAGAATATGTATCGCCATATCGTTATGGGATCGTTCGTGAATTGGTAGGACATGGAGTTGGTTTTCATTTGCACGAAAAACCTGAGGTTCCGAATTACGGTAAACGTGGATCGGGTCCGAAATTGGAAGAAGGATTGGTAATCTGTATCGAACCGATGATCAATGCCGGTAAGGCAGGGGTCAAGTTCTGGGATGATGGTTGGACAGTGAGTACAGTTGATGGAAAGCTTTCGGCGCATTTTGAACAGATGGTTGCGATCCGAAAAGGCAGTCCGGACGTGCTTTTGAATTTTGAGGCCATAGAGAAAGTTTTAAATAAAAAGTAGTTGGTATTCAATTATTTTATTTATCTTTGCACTCCTGTTTGCGGGTATATCATCATTTAAAATAATAGATTTTATGGCTAAACAAGCCTCGATTGAGCAAGACGGCATAATCAAAGAAGCGCTTTCCAACGCGATGTTTCGCGTTGAATTAGAGAATGGGCATGAAATCATTGCACATATCTCGGGGAAAATGCGCATGCATTATATTAAAATATTACCAGGTGACAAAGTGAAGTTAGAGATGTCACCATACGACTTAACAAAAGGAAGAATTACATACCGCTATAAGTAAACGTAAGTTTCTTCAATAAAAATAGCTTTTAAAAATTTACTGTAATGAAAGTTAGAGCATCAATAAAAAAACGTAGTGCGGATTGTAAGATTATCCGTCGTAAAGGAAAAGTATTTGTAATCAATAAAAAGAACCCGAAGTTCAAACAACGTCAGGGTTAATTTTAACATAATCGCTTAAAATATTATATGGCAAGGATCTCAGGTATAGATTTACCTAAAAACAAAAGAGGCATCATTGGCCTTACCTATATTTTTGGTATTGGTCGTTCTACTGCTGCTTATATCCTAGAGAAAGCAGGCATCAGTCAAGATGTAAAAGTTCAAGAATGGGATGATGATCAATTAGCAGCTATCCGTACAATCATCAATGATGAGATTAAGGTAGAAGGCGCATTACGTTCAGAGGTTCAGTTGAACATTAAACGTTTAATGGATATTGGTTGTTACCGTGGCTTGCGTCACCGTAAACACTTACCAGTTCGTGGACAACGTACTAAGAATAACTCTCGTACCAGAAAAGGTAAACGTAAGACAGTTGCAAACAAGAAAAAAGCTACTAAATAATAAGTAAGAAATGGCTAAAAGTAAAAAAGTTACTAAAAAACGTATCGTAGTTATCGAGCCTGTAGGACAAGCTCATATCAACGCTACTTTTAACAACATCATCGTAACTTTGACTAACAATCAAGGTCAAACAATTTCATGGTCATCAGCTGGTAAAATGGGCTTTAAAGGTTCTAAAAAGAACACTCCATACGCTGCATCACAAGCTGCTTCAGACTGTGGTAAAGTTGCACATGATTTAGGATTGCGTAAAGTTGAAGTTTTCGTTAAAGGTCCGGGTGCTGGACGTGAGTCGGCTATCCGTTCATTGCAAGGTATTGGTATCGATGTGACTACGATCAAAGATATTACTCCACTACCTCACAACGGTTGTCGTCCTCCAAAACGCAGAAGAGTTTAATAACAGATTTGTTTAAGATAAGATTCGTCAGTTATAGGCTGATTGATACTTCAAACAGAATAAGAAATGGCAAGATATACAGGACCTAAGTCCAAAATAGCTCGTAAATTTAGAGAGCCAATTTTCGGCCCAGATAAGGCATTAGAAAAAAAGAATTATCCTCCAGGTCAACACGGACCATCAAAAAGAAGAGGAAAACAATCTGAATACGCTATTCAGTTGTTAGAAAAGCAAAAAGCAAAATACACTTACGGTGTATTAGAGCGTCAATTCGCTAACTTATTTGCTAAGGCAGCAGCAAAACAAGGTGTTACTGGTGAAAACTTCTTGAAATTATTAGAAGCACGTTTAGATAACATCGTTTACCGTTTAGGAATCGCTCCTACACGTTCATCTGCTCGTCAATTAGTTTCGCACAAGCACATTACAGTTAACGGTCAAGTCGTTAACATTCCATCATACAGTATCCGTCCAGGTGATGTTATTGCTGTTCGCGAGCGTTCTCAATCATTAGAGGCAATCGTAAACTCAGTAGCTGGAAGAAAAATAAACAAATTCAGCTGGTTGGATTGGGATGCAGACAAACTTACAGGAACATTTGTTAATTTCCCTGAAAGAGCTGATATTCCAGAAAACATTAAAGAGAACTTAATTGTAGAGTTGTACTCTAAATAATAATTAATAACAACATGCATTGTCATAGATGCATGTTGTTGTTTTCATAAATAGTAAATAAACTTAAAAGAACATAAATGGCAATTTTAGCATTTCAAAGACCGGATAAAGTTATCATGCAAAAATCAACTGATTTTGATGGTACCTTTGAATTTCGTCCACTAGAGCCAGGTTTTGGAGTTACTATTGGTAATGCTTTACGCCGTATTTTATTGTCCTCTTTAGAAGGATATGCAATTACGTCGGTAAGATTTTCAGGCGTGTCGCACGAATTCTCTACCATTAAAGGTGTAGTAGAAGACGTAACTGAAATCATCTTGAACTTGAAACAAGTACGTTTTAAGAAATCAGGTGAACAAGGCGATAACGAGAAGATCTTTGTGGTTATCAATGGTCAAGATCAATTTACAGCTGGTGATATTACGAAGTTTTCCAATAATTTTACTGTATTGAATCCTGATTTGGTCATCTGTAACATGGATAGTTCAGTAACTGTAGAAGTTGAATTGTCAGTTGCAAAAGGCCGCGGATACGTAAATGCAGAGGAAAATAAAGTGGTTGATGGTCCTGTTGGAGTAATTGCGATTGACTCAATCTACACTCCAATTAAGAATGTAAAATATACCATTGAGAACTACCGTGTAGAGCAAAAGACTGACTACGAGAAATTGTTGTTAGATATCTCTACTGATGGTTCCATTCATCCAGAAGATGCTTTGAAAGAAGCAGCTAAAATCTTGATCCAACACTTTATGTTGTTCTCTGACGAAAACATGTTGTTAGAGTCTCAAACTAAAGAAGAAACTAAGGTTGTTGACGAGGAAATCTTACACATGCGTAAGATCTTGAAAACAGAATTGGTAGACTTAGATCTTTCGGTTCGTGCATTGAACTGTTTGAAAGCTGCTGATATCCGCACTTTAGCTGAATTGGTTACATACGATGTAGCTGATATGTTGAAATTCCGCAACTTTGGTAAAAAATCATTGAGCGAAATTCAAGAGCTAGTTAAATCTAAAGGTTTATCATTTGGTATGAACCTGTCTAAATACAAATTGGACGAAGAATAATAATTAAATAATATAAGCGACCTGCTGCGTAATTCCTCCGGAGTATATGGACTACGGTCTGTAGAAAAAGAACGGTACGCACAAAATCAAAACTAAAATGAGACACGGAAAAAAAGTAAATCACTTAGGCCGCACTGACAGTCACCGTAAGGCGATGTTAGCTAACATGGCGACTTCATTGATCAAACACAAACGTATTACTACGACTTTAGCGAAAGCAAAAGCGTTGCGTACTTATGTGGAGCCTTTGATTACAAAATCTAAAAACGACACTACACACTCACGTCGTACGGTATTCGCTTACTTGAAAGACAAGGATGCAGTTTCTATCTTGTTCCGCGAGATTTCAGAAAAAGTAGCATCTCGTCCAGGAGGTTACACTCGTATCATTAAATTAGAGAACCGTTTGGGTGACAACGCAGAAATGGCATTTATCGAATTAGTTGATTACAACGAAATCTACGGTAAAACTGCTCAAACTGAGAAAAAATCTACTCGACGTCGTGGTTCTGCTAAAAAGAAAGCTACTCCAACAACTGAATCAAAAGAGGCAAAAGCTGAGAAAGCTGGCGATGATTTAACCATTGTTGAAGGTATCGGTCCTAAGATTGCAGAAGTATTAGCAGCTGCTGGTATTGCAACTTACACTGAATTAGCTAAAACTGATGCTGAGAAAGTTAAAGAAATCTTAACTGAAGCTGGTTCTAACTTTAACACTGCAGATCCTATTACTTGGGCTGAACAAGCACAATTAGCTGCAGATGGTAAATTTGAAGAACTAGAAAAACTTAAAGCCGAATTAGACGGTGGAAAAAAAGTTGATGAATAATCTTTAAACGAATCATAGAAAAGTCCTCTTATCCAAGAGGACTTTTTTATTTTATACCCTTTTTAAGTAAGTTCAGCTATTTAATTATTTGTACATTTGAAAAACTAAACTTTAGCATATTTATTTCATTTCATGGAACTATTTAACGTTTATCCTGTTACCCCTATCAACATCGTAAAAGCACAAGGCTCTACTGTATGGGATGAACAAGGAACTGAATATTTGGATTTATATGGAGGTCATGCTGTTATCTCCATTGGTCATACCCATCCGCATTATGTGAAAAGTATCACGGATCAATTGAATAAAATTGGCTTTTACTCTAATTCCATCTTGATCCCTATCCAACAACAATTAGCGAAACAATTAGGTGAAGTTTCAGGTAAACCTGACTATACCTTGTTTCTATGTAACTCTGGTGCTGAGGCGAATGAAAACGCCCTGAAATTAGCATCATTTCATACAGGACGAAAAAAGGTGATCGCCTTTTCTAAGTCTTTCCATGGACGTACTTCCTTGGCGGTTGCTGCTACTGATAACCCTGCCATCGTGGCTCCGGTCAATGAGACCGATAATGTAGTATTCCTCCCTTTTAATGATGAAGAGGCTTTGGAAAAAGCATTTAAGGAATATGGGGATGAGATTTCATCCGTTATCATTGAAGGTATTCAAGGTGTAGGGGGTATCCGTGAAGCGTCGGTGCCTTTTTTGAAACTTATCCGCAGTCTTTGTGATCAATATGGCTCGGTATTCATTGCTGATTCCGTACAATGTGGATATGGAAGAACAGGTTCTTTCTTCTCCCATGACTATGCCGGGGTTGATGCAGATATCTATTCTATGGCAAAGGGAATGGGTAATGGTTTCCCGATCGGTGGGATTGCTATTTCTCCTAAATTCAAAGCCTCATTTGGCCTTTTAGGGACTACCTTCGGTGGTAACCATTTGGCATGTGCAGCTGCTGTTTCTGTATTAGATATCATCAAGCAGGATAACTTGATGGCTAATGCAGCTCAAGTAGGCAGTTATTTGATCGAAGAACTCAAGAAATTTGATCAGGTGTTGGAAGTAAGGGGGAGAGGCTTGATGATCGGGATCGAACTGCCAGCTGAGTTAGCCCATGTGAAGAAAGATTTGTTGTTGAAAAACAGGATTTTTACAGGGGAAGCGAAACCCAATGTGATTCGTCTTTTGCCTGCATTGAACATTACCAATAAGATTGCTGATCAATTTTTAACTGCTTTTGAAGAGAGATTAAAAGCATAAAAATCAAAATAGATTAAATGAAGAAGTTTTTTTCCGTAGCAGACGTAGATAATCTGAAAGACATCGTTACAGAGGCTTTAGAAATAAAGGCTAGCCCTTATTCCAACGAAACCTTGGGGAAGCATAAAATGCTAGGTTTGGTATTTCTTAACCCTAGTTTGAGAACACGCTTGAGTACGCAAAAGGCAGGGATGAACCTTGGCATGAACGTGATGGTCATGAACATGGATAAGGATGGCTGGGCCTTGGAAACACGAGATGGGGTGATCATGAACGGCACCACTGTTGAACATATCCGAGAGGCTGCTGCTGTGATGGGTGAGTATTGTGATATTCTTGGTCTGCGTTCATTTCCTACCTTGAAGGATAAGGAAGCGGATTATTCGGAAGACCTATTCAATAAATTTATTAAATATTGTGGAGTACCGGTGGTTTCTTTGGAAAGTGCAACTAGGCATCCATTGCAAAGTTTGACTGATCTGATCACGATTACAGAATACAAGAAAACGGATAAACCGAAGGTTGTATTGGCTTGGGCGCCGCATGTGAAGGCTTTGCCTCAAGCGGTCCCTAATTCTTTCTCAGAATGGATGTGTCGTGCCCAGGAAGAAGGTTTGGTTGATTTTACCATCGCCCAGCCTGCTGGCTATGAACTGTCTGAGGACTTTACACCAGGTGCTCATATTACGACCAATCTAGATGAGGCTCTTGCTAATGCTGATTTTGTCTATGTGAAGAACTGGTCTTCATTTAAGGAATATGGGGAGGTGTACCCAGTCAATGAAAATTGGTTGTTGGATAATGAGAAATTGAAGTTGACCAATGATGCCAAGGTGATGCACTGTTTGCCGGTGCGTAGGGATTTGGAATTGTCCTCAGAGATTTTGGACGGGCCAAATTCATTGGTGATCAAGGAAGCCAGCAATAGGGTATGGGCTGCGCAGGTTGTTTTGAAAAGAATGTTGGAAGATTTGAAGGGTTAAATTTAGGATGTCGGTATTAAATATTATCAAGATAGGCGGGAATGTCATTGACAACCCGGAACAATTAGAAGAGTTTTTAGAGAAATTTTCTGCTTTGCCGGGTCGTAAGATCCTGGTGCATGGCGGAGGAAAGATCGCAACGCGTATGGCATCGGATATGGGTATCGAGGCCAAGATGGTGGAGGGTAGACGTATTACCGATGCTGCCATGTTGGACGTCGTGACCATGGTCTATGCAGGCCTAACCAATAAAAACTTGGTGGCTTCCTTGCAGAAATACAATTGCAATGCAATTGGCCTATGTGGGGCAGATGCCAATGTGATCAAGGCGGTGAAAAGACCGGTTAAGGAAATCGATTATGGTTTTGTAGGTGATATCCTCGCTGATTCCATCGATTCCCTAGCCATCAAAAAACTATTAGAAGCGGAATTTATTCCCGTGTTTTCTGCTATTACCCATAATGGGAATGGACAACTATTGAATACCAATGCGGATACTATCGCGTCTTCCTTGGCTGTTGCCCTATCAAAACTATATGAAGTTTCATTGATCTATTGTTTTGATAAAAACGGTGTACTGCTGGATGTGAATGATGAGCAATCCGTTATTGAAACCATTCGTTCTGTTGATTTCGAAAGATTGAAAGATAGCAAGACCATTCATGACGGGATGATCCCGAAACTATATAATGCATTTGAAGCGATTTCTAGAGGTGTCAGTAATGTCTATATAGGACATGCCAATAATTTGCACCTCTTTCAGCAACGGAAGTTTGGAACTTGCTTAATTGCCTAAACTTAAATAAAATGAATAAGATAACAATTATTGGAGGCGGGAATATTGGTTTGTCATTGGCTAAGGGGCTAGTGAAAACTAAATATTGCAAAGCCAATGAGATTACCATCACCAGGCGCAATCTGGCGTCGTTGACTGTGGAAAAGGAGGAGGGTTTTAGTGTGAGCGATTCAAATCCGGAAGCGATTCAAGGAGCTGAATTTATTGTATTGGCTATTCTCCCCCAACAGATCAGGAAGGTGATGGATGAATTGGCTCCTGTATTGACTCCTACCCAAACCATTATTTCTGTAGTATCTGGTGTAACTTGCCAGGATATCAAGGATGTATTGGGCCAAGATAAGGTTGTTATCCGAGCGATGCCAAATACGGCAATCGCCATAGGTCAATCCATGACTTGTATTGCGACTGACAGCGCCCCTGAAGATAAGATCCAGGATGTTTCAGTGATCTTTGAAGCTGTTGGGTCGGTTGTGGTGATCAATGAAGACTTAATGACTTCTGCAACGGCATTATGTGCTTGTGGGATTGCATTTTTCTTGAGAAGTATCAGAGCAGCCTCGCAAGGTGGGGTGGAAATTGGTTTCCATGCCCATGATGCTTTGAAAATGGCCATCCAGACTGCAAAAGGAGCGGCAGATTTGTTGCTGCAGATGCAAAGCCACCCAGAAAGTGAAATCGATAAGGTGACTTCTCCAAAAGGCTGTACCATTGCGGGACTGAACGAAATGGAACATAACGGTTTCAGTTCGGCTTTTATTAAAGGAATTAAATTGTCGGCTAAGAAAGCTGGAGGTTTATATAATGATTAGTATTGAGCAATTGATTGAGGAGAGTACCTCGCTATTGAAACAATTGATTGAAACCCAATCATTCAGTAGGGAAGAGGATCAGACTGCTCAATTGCTTGCCGATTTTTTCCAGCAACATGCTATAGCTACAGAAAGGATAGGGAACAATGTGGTTGCCTATAACCGATTTGAAGATCCAGCTAAACCTTATGTGCTGTTGAATTCCCATCACGATACCGTAAAACCGAATCCAGGCTATACTAAAGATCCCTTTAAGGCAATTGTTGAGGATGGGAAGCTGTTTGGTTTAGGGAGTAATGATGCAGGTGGTTGTTTGGTTTCTTTAATTGCTGCATTCCGTTATTATTATGAGCGTGAAGATTTGCCTTTTAACCTTTGTTTGGTTGCTTCTTCAGAAGAAGAGGTTTCCGGAAAAGGAGGCTTAGAGGAAGCATATAAACATATCAAACCTTGTGAATTTGCCATTATTGGTGAGCCGACCCTATTGAATTTGGCGGTAGCTGAAAAAGGTTTGATGGTATTGGACTGTGAAGCCGCAGGGAAATCTGGACATGCCGCTCGGGAAGAGGGTGAAAATGCGATTTATAAGGCCATTGAGGACATCATTTGGTTCAGGAATTATCAATTCCCTAAGCAATCGGAATTTTTGGGTCCGGTGAAGATGAGTGTAACAATGATTGAGGCCGGATCACAACATAATGTTGTACCCGCGAGTTGTAAGTTTGTCGTAGATGTCAGGACAACGGATGTATATACTAACCTGGAGGTCTTGGAGATAATAAGGAAATATGTGAAATCCTCCGTAGAACCTCGTTCTACCCGATTGAATCCATCTTCTATTTCCATTGATCATCCGATCGTTCGCTCTGGGAAATCATTGGGAAAAGAATTATATGGCAGTCCGACGATGAGTGACCAGGCTATTTTGAATATTCCGTCCATCAAAACAGGGCCGGGAGATTCAGCAAGATCGCATACAGCGGATGAATTTATCTATTTGCATGAAATAAATGATGGAGTTCGATATTATATTGACCTCTTGAAGGGAATCATATAAGAAATTCAATAAAAAAAGCGGGCCAAGCCCGCTTTTTTTTATCTCTAGACGTTAGTTTTAAGATAAAAAGCCATTTTAGACAATTCTTATAAGGTGATTTGTCTTTTGATGCTCTCTTCTAATGAAATAATGGTCTCTGTACGTTGGATTCCTTTCAGTCCTTGGATGTCTTCATTTAAAACTTTGCGTAAATGGGAGGTGTCCTTACAGATGATTTTAGCAAACATACTATATTGACCAGTACAATAGTGTAATTCCACTACTTCTTTCACTTGTTTCAACTGTTCTACTGCATCAGCATACTGAGAACCCTTCTCTAAATAGATACCTAAGAAGGCCGTAATGTCAAATCCAACCTTTTGGGGGTTGATAATTAAGTTAGAACCTCTAATAATCCCCAATTCTTCCATTTTTTTCATGCGAACATGGATGGTTCCACCAGAAACTATCAGTTTTTTAGCTATTTCTGTGTATGGAATTGAGGCGTCTTCCATTAAAATGGATAAAATTTGAACATCTAGGTTGTCTAAATCGTAATTTGAATAGTTTTTTTCCATAAAAATGGTATTTATGTGTTATTTTGTAATAAGGTTTTTAAAAATATCTAAAAAAATCAAATAAATTTCTATTTATTTACAATAAAATTTAAATTTGTTATAACAAACGAGGTAAAAAACACTAAAGTTTGTAATTACTTCCCTCAAAATAACATAGGTTTATAATTGGTTAGCGTTGAAGCTCCTCGCCCGGGGAGCTTCTTCCATTTATAAGCCTTTCAAATAAATTTTTCAATTTTCTAATTTTTTCAAAAATAACAACAATTATTGTTAAATTAATGTTTGAATGATAAAATTACGTCATTTTTTTTAACATTTTTTCATTGATGTATACAACAACTATTTTTCGTACTTTAGTTTCAGTCACAAATGCTTGTTATGAAAGAAGATGATGTAAAGATTTCAAGGAAAAAACCAATTTTTCCGGTGGGTACGGGTTTGTTGAAATATCTAAAAGCTTATCAGCGGGATGGTAAATTGCCCATGACCTATTCTGATCTTTTGAATTTCCAAGAAACCATACCTTCCCTGGACAAGTTTGGCAATGATACGTTGTGGGAAATCCCTTTATATCCTCCCCATATCCAAGATACCTTATATGATCAGCTCAAAATTGTATATGCACAATTGAAAGCATCTGGTAATACCCGGATCGTGCAACATAAGGTGATTGAAAAGATTGAATTCTGTGCATTTGGAAATACACATCCCTTCCGAATCAAAATTGTCAATAGGCTAAACGATGTCTATGATTATTTCTATATCAAACAAGCTGATGCCTCCAGGATCTATGGCTTGGAGCTGGAAGAAATCATCTCTCCAAATCAGGTCAATTACCTTTATGATCGCGATACTTTGGTAGAAGAGCATATTGTGGGGATCCCCGGAGATACCTTTGCAAAAACTAAGATGGATGCTCCAGATTATAATCAGACAAGGATTGCAAAGGAGTTTGTGAAGTTTAACGAGCGCTGTGTAATCTCGATGTTAGGAGATATGAGGGCTTATAACTTCGTGATGCAGATTACTCCCGACTTTGATGATTTCCAGTTTAGGATCCGTGCCATTGATTTTGACCAGCAGTTCTATGAAGGGAATATCAAAGTCTATCTGCCACAATTCTTTAAAGAAAATCTGCCATTTGTCAAATTGTCCATGGATCATTTGAACGAAAAGACCGTGTTGCAATATCAACAAGAGGAGCGATCTTCCATTGTGCACCGCGTACGAAGCGAAAGGCACAGGATTAAGGACCTCAGGGATGCGAGTAGCACCCAACAGCTTTCCACCAAGGAAAATATAGAAAAATTAAAAGAAGGGTATGCGAAGTACTATGAAAATGAAAATTATTTCAAGTGCAAGAGCATGACTGACATCATTGAACTAAATGTCAAGAATGTCATCCGACAGGTCCAACTCTAACGAATTCGTTTTTGATTGTCCTTTACAAAAGCTTCCCAACCCGAATAGTTTTTTCCACCTGTTGACTGGTTCTGCTGAAAGGCATGACATACCGCTACTGCAAGACCATCGGTAGCATCGAGGAACTCTGGGGTTTCCTTAAAGCTCAATAAGGTCTGTAACATCGCGGCAACTTGCTCCTTACTCGCATTTCCATTGCCTGTAACCGATTGTTTTATCTTTCGTGGGGAATATTCAAAGATGGGGATATCGGCATTCAGAGCGGCTGCCATTGCGACACCTTGAGCACGGCCCAGCTTTAACATGACTTGGATGTTCTTTCCATAGAACGGAGCCTCTAATGCTACACAATCTGGATTGTACTCCGCAATCAGGGCACTGGTTTTTTTGAAGATGCGTTGGAGTTTGAGGCCATGGTCATCTAAGTGGCCCATTTTAATGACACCAAGCGTGATCAAGGATATTTTTTTATTCACCTCCTTCAAAATTCCATAACCTAGAACTACCGTTCCAGGGTCAATTCCCAAAATAATCCTCTCTTTAGCCGGTTCTTTTTGCATATGCAATAATACGATTTTCTAAACATTGCTTTCTAAAAACGGTTATTAATTAAAAAATTATTAAAATTGTGCTTTCTTTAACAAAATTGACGAAGACACAGCGAAAATATCTCAATCTTTTGATTAAAATAGCCATTGTTGCGCTTGCGATGTGGTTTGTTGTCAGCAAGGTGAATAACCAAAAGAACTTGAAGGAGTTTGAAAGCCTTATTCATCAGATCGATCCGCTAACGATTAGATTGGTATTGCTGGTTGTTGTGCTCTTAATGTTCGTCAATTGGTTCCTAGAGGTCAAAAAGTGGCAGTTTCTCAGTCAGAGGATAGAAAAGTTAGGAGTATGGAAAGCCATTAAATCGGTGTTTTGTGGCCTTACTTGGGCGATATTTACCCCGAACAGAATCGGGGAATATGGTGGGAGAGTGATGTTGCTCAAGCCAGAGAATAGGACGACAGGAGCAGTGGCAATGGGCGTTGGCCTATTTGCGCAATTGGTATTGACTTCGGTTTTCGGTTCTTTGAGTATTGCATGGTTCGTTACAACCTTTTTGGAAACACCAGCCTCAGTTGACTTTGGAGTTTGGCTGATCGCCATTATCTATGCCTTGGCTTTTTTGATCCTATACTTCAATGTTTCTTGGGTGGATTACTTAGTAGGTAAAGTCAAGTTCTTGAAAAAGATAAAACCATTCTTTTCGGTGCTGGAAGACTTTACGGTGAAAGAATTGGCTTATGTACTCTTGCTGTCAGCCTTTCGCTTTGCCATCTTTACTTCGCAATATATCATACTCATGTTGGTCATTTTACCAGAGCTTCCTCTGGTTTCTATGGTATTAATGATCTTTATCATGTTTTTTATTCAATCTGCCGTTCCTTCCTTAGATATTTTTGACTTTAGTGTTCGTAGTTTTGTAGCCAGCAATTTGTATGCGTATATTACGACCCAAGAAATTGCAGTGATGGCCATTGTCTCATGTGTTTGGTTTGTTAACCTCATCTTTCCGGCAATCATCGGGTCGTTTTTTGTATTTAACGTGAATTATATCAGTGATAATAAATCTTAGTTTTTTCCTATTTATTATGACCATTATCTATGTGGTATTGGTCCTTTATATGCGCAACGGTTGGATGAAGCTGCCTATGTTTCATCTGACTTCCATTATGCCTCTATCCAAAGTAACGGTAATTATTGCGGCGAGGAACGAGGAATCTAATATTTCCAAAACTTTAGATTGTATCGTCGGACAGGAATATCCCAAGGAATTATTGGAAGTGATCGTTGTAGATGACCATTCTACGGATAGGACCGGAGAGATCGTCACAACTTATGCAGATCGTGGCGTAAAGCTGATTACGTTAAACGAAGGAAACAAACTCAATTCATATAAGAAATTCGCAATTAATAAGGCAATTCATGCTTCATCTGGAGATATCATCATCACCACGGATGCTGATTGCAGAATGGGGTCTAAATGGATATTGAGTATTGTCCAATATATGGAAAGCCAAGATAAGTTGATGGTTTCTTCTCCGGTATGCTACGATCAGGAAAAATCTTATTTTGAACGCTTGCAGACGTTGGAGTTCCTATACCTTATTGGATTGGGAGCTGCGGGAATTGGTAATGGGAATCCTACGACCTGTAATGGAGCTAATCTTGCCTATAGAAAAACCTTGTTTTTCGAAATGGGTGGATTTAACGGGATTGATGAATTGGCTTCTGGGGATGATGAGCTGCTATTGCATAAGGTCGCTGAAAAATATGCTGATAGGATAGGCTTTTGTAAATCTAGGGAGGCAATTGTTTATACCGATGCTAAAGAGAACCTTAAATCTTTTCTGAGCCAAAGAAAACGTTGGGCCTCAAAAAGTACAAAATATAAAGACAAGAAGGTTGTGATCCTCGGTGTATGTATTTGGCTCTTTAATCTTTCTTTTTTGTTGAGCCTTATCTTTCTTTTAGTGGGGATTTATGATGCCAGCGAATTGGTGATCACATCTTTGATGATGAAGTTACTGGTGGAATTGGTTTTCCTTTATCCTATTCTCGCATTTGTAAACCGTAAGGAGCTGCTTTGGAATCTTCCCTTGCTAACCGTGGTCCATTCGCTCTATTTTGTCTATATCGGCGTAGTCGGAAATGTAGGAAAGTACGATTGGAAGGGTAGAACCGTCAAATAGGTTTACAGGTTTTCTTCCTTTACTTTAGCGCGAATCATATCCTCCGCTTTCTTAACGATCTCTTCTGGATTTAACCCAGTAGTGTCTATTGGGTTCAAAACCTCCCATGACATATGGGTAAATGGTCTAAGCGGAAAAGCTCCCCATTGTACCATTTTATAAGAACCATTGATCGCAATAGGAACAACTAATGCCTCCGGGTTTTTCTTCATCAATGTCGCAATACCACCTACCGAAAAAGCCTTCATCTTTCCAGTTTTTGTCCTCGTTCCTTCTGGGAAAATAAACGCCGACCAATTGTTCTTTTTCATGTTATTGGCAAGATTTAGGATCTCGGCAATAGATTGTTTTGGATCTTTACGGTCAATATTGGCAGCTCCACCATGTTTTAGGTTGAAAGATATACTAGGGATATTGGCGGTCATCAATTCAATCTTTGAAATGAATTTACCATGAAACCTTCTCAAGAAGTAAATCAAAGGTGGGATATCGTAGGTACTTTGGTGGTTGGCAATAAAGATAATGGGTTTGCCTACCGGTATGTTTTTATTATCAATAAACTGTGTCCTGTTAAATAGGGTATAGTTGCATGCTACCAAGAAGCCGTTCAAGATATCCACGCTTTTCTTATGCGCAGCATATCCACCCAGCTTCAAGCATAACCATTGGATAGGATGGAATATCAATAATGATAATGCAAAACAAATATAAAATATCGGAGTAAGGATAAATCCTAATAACTTTCTCATCTGTAAACTAAAATTGAGCAAATATACGAATTAGTATATTTTATACCTTTTACCAATTCTTAAATAATATTTATTAATCAATGTTTAAATAATATTAAAACTTTATTTAACTTTATTAAGGTGAATATATAATATATGAAGTTTCCTATTCAATGTCCGGCCTGTGATACCGAAATGACCGTAGTAAAATTGCACTGTGACAGTTGTGATACTGAGGTGTCGGGCCGTTTTAATTTCCCAGTATTGATGCGCTTGGAGCCGGAAGAACAAGAGTTCATTATCGAATTTCTGTTAAATTCTGGGAGTCTAAAGGAAATGGCCAATAAGCTAGGCAAAAGTTATCCTACCGTTAGGAATAAGCTGGATGAATTGATCGATAAAGTGAAAACCCTCCAATAAAATAATGATGAGCTTCAAAGAAAACCAAAATATGATGACCACTTGGATTTTCCTGATCATCTTGGGAGTAATAGTTGCACAAGCTTTGGCAATCAGTCCAAATTATATGGATATATTTAAACGAAGTGGTTTTTTACTGCCGGTAATCGTTTTTGTATTATTATCACTAATCAGATTGAAGACGAGGTATGAAGCTGATGGTATACATATCGTATTCATCCCTTTTATATGGAATAAATTTATTCCATGGTCAGACATTTCATCGGCATATATGCGGACCTATACATTTGCAGATTTTGGCGGATGGGGTTATAGATTAGGAAAATGGGGAAAAGCCTATTCTACCAAAGGAGAGCACGGCGTGCAACTGATAATGAAAGACGGGAGCCAATTAATGATTGGAACCCAAAAACCTGAAGAGGTTCAAAAAATAATAAACCAATATAAACCCTATAAAGATGAGTTCTAGAGAATTTGTAAGTATCATGTTAAATCCCTTTGAGGATACGACCAGCCGTAAATTATTGATTTATGGAGTTCTTGGTTTTATAGTGATGAGTCTTTTGGGGTATTTCTTCCATTTCATCAATAATGGAATCATACAGTTGCATTTCAGTCATCCAAGGCCTTATTGGAAGTATATTGTCTATGGCTTGATCAACAGCGGCAGTTTAACAGTTTTGATGTTTGCATATGCAAAGTTCAATTATTCCAAAACAAGGCTGTTGGATGTATTGATTTCAGTACTTATAGCCCAATGCGTATTGGTGTTTATTGCCCTTTTTCTCCTGAATCCATTTCTTACCGGCATTATGGAAGAATTAACAGCCGAAATTGAAAAAGGCAATATAAATAAGCTAAATATATCACCAGTTAATTTGGGAATAATCACTTTGGCAGGTATCTTCAGTATCTTCTCCATTTACTATTTTTTCCATTTACTGGTAAGAGGTATGAAAATTGCCATCAACAGTAATAAATTGTTCCATACCATTGCCATTGTGCTGTTGACCTTGGTGTTGGACGTGATATTGAATGTTTTAAATCCTTATTTCTAAGCATATGAAGAATTATTTTTTGGCATTGATCCTGTTTTGTTCATGCTCTATGGGCTTTTCACAATCCTTTGAGGGAAATTGGAAAGGCACTTTGCAGGTTTCAGGGATGGAATTGCCATTAATCTTTGAATTTAAATACAATGGAACTTGGGAGGGAACAATGCAAAGTCCTAAACAGACTAGCAATAGGTTTCCTTTGAGCAGCATTACAGCTACCGGAGATTCCATATATGTGGAATTGAAGAGCTTAGGTGTAAAATATGCCGGAAAGATCAGCTCTGATCGAATGCATATCGATGGTAAGTTTCAACAAGGTGGGCTGAAGACGGATTTAGTCCTTAGCAAGTTAACTGCTGAGCAAGCCAGCCAAGCCTCTACTTTTAAAAGGAGCCAACGCGTAAACCCGCCTTATTCTTATGATACGGTCGATGTAACCTTTGAAAATAAAATTGACAAGGTTACTCTTGCAGGTACCATCACTAAACCAAAAGAACCAGGCAAATATCCGGCTGTTGTTTTAGTTTCGGGAAGTGGTCCACAGGATCGCAACGAAACCTTAATGGGCCATGAGCCATTCAAGGTATTGGCAGATTACCTGACCAAGAATAATATTGTGGTTCTTCGCTATGATGACCGCGGAGTAGGGAAGTCAAAAGGTGATTTTGCAAAGTCTACCACAGGAGACTTTGGAAAGGATGCGCTTGCTGCTCTGAGCTTTTTGCGCAAGCAAGCTCAAGTCGATCCGATGAAAGTCGGTATCATTGGCCATAGTGAAGGTGGATTGATTGCAACTATCCTAGCTGGTCAACAAGCTAGCGGATTGAACTTTATTGTCACCTTAGCTGGCCCAACCATCCGAATGGATTCTTTGATGATTCTACAGAATGCTGCAGTTATGAAATCTCAAGGAAAGGATATGTCTGCAGGAGAACGCGCTATGATCAAGAAGAATTATGAGATTATGGCTTCCGATCTTCCGAGCGACAAAGCTTTCGATGCGATAAGAAATAATATGCGTGCTGTGAATGGTAGCCAAAATATAGAAAGTGCAGATCAGATTGGAGCTTTGGTGACTCCATGGTTCCGCCATTTTATCAAGATAGATCCTGTGCCTTTTATCAAGAAGATTAAGATCCCGACCTTTGCGGCATTTGGTGGCAAGGATGTGCAAGTGCCAGCAGGAGAAAATATCGAAAGCCTAACGGATAATCTTCCAAAGAACAAAAACGACCTTTCTAAGGTCTATCCAAATTTAAATCATCTCTTCCAAAATGCTAAGACAGGAGCCGTTGGTGAATATGAAGAGATTGAAGAAACCATAAATCCTGAAGTGCTGAAAGATATCACAACCTGGATAAAGGCCTTGTAATCAATAGAAATAAAAATAGCGGTCCGTTCAGACCGCTATTTTTATTTTGTTATTGTGAATAACCTGGATTCTGTACCAATGCAGGGTTCACCGAGATCTCTCTATATGGAATAGGGAATACCATTTTCGGAGAATTGTATGGAAAAGTACCGATATTCTTTTTCGTTCTTTTCAGATCATGCAATCTATATCCTTCAAATGCCAGTTCCTTATTACGTTCCAATAAGATAGCATCTAAGGTCAGATCTTCCAACTCTCCGATTCCGGCTCTATCACGTAATACATTGATGTCATCCAAAGGATCTGCACCGATAGAAGTTCCCAATCTAAAGTTACACTCTGCCCTCATCAGATACAGTTCAGTCAACCGCACAACTGGGATATTATCAAAGTAATTGTACCATTTTTTGGTAAACCAACCCGATTTCGCTCCGTTTCCATCATAGATCATTTGCGTTCTGCGTTTATCGGTAGGATCGAAGGTGTTGTAATAGGAATTCAGGATGCTCAAATCTCCACGACCTACTTTACCACCTGTGTTGTTCAAGTAGCTGGAGTAGAAAGTAGCTAAACCATCGTTCGAAGAACCAGCATTACTTTGTTCGCTTTGTTGGATCTCAAATACACCTTCCGAAGAGTTCGGAGTACGGAAAGGAGTTTCCAAAGATGGGGATAACTCATAATCTCCACTTTCGATGATATCATTAGCTAGGTCTCTGGCTTTGTCATATTTACCTTGTTGCAAATATAGACGGGCCAACATCCCTTGTGAAGCCGCAAGATCGGAAGGGAAATCTGCTAATTTGGCAATAGAGGCCAATAGGTCCTTCTCAGCCTGCGCATAAGACTCAGTTACTGTACTTCTTGTGATGCCTTTGATAAGATCCTCAAATTTGGTCACAGCTTTCAATGGGATAGGTACGCCCGGTGTTGAATTAGCCCCTCCAGCTTCATAAGGCAAGCCATAAAGACGTACCAGCTCAAAGAACATAATACCCCGAATAAAATAAGCTTTTCCTTCTACTTGAGCCTTCATTTCCTCATCTGTGATGATAGGAAGCGCCTCTAGTACCGTATTTGCAGCATTGATTGCCTTATAGGCATTGGTCCAAGTACGGGTTACATCTTCATTGGTGGCAATGATGTTCTGATTCGATATGTCGCGGTAGGTTGAAAAAGTACCGGTCCAGTTTAAATAGCCCGGACTAGCATATAGATCAGGAACCATAATCAGGTTCGTTCCGTATAATGCCCCTCCTGCGATAATGGTATATGCGCCCGTTAGTGCATTGTTGACATCAGCAGGGGTAGATAGCGCCTTTTCAGCTGAGATATCATCCACAGGTTCAATCTCCAGTTTTTTACCGCATGACCCCAGGGTCAGCGCAACTGCCACAGCAGGAATTGTAATATATTTTATAATGTTCATGATAGTTCGCTTAGAAGATTAAAAACCAATGTTAACTCCAAATGTGATAATTCTAGGTTGCGGTGCTGTATAAAAATCAGTACCTAACTGATACCTACCTGCAAATGTGGTGTTGATCTCTGGATCATAACCATTGTAATTGGTGAAAGTCAACAAGTTTGTTGCCGATACATAAATTCGTGCAGATTGCATATAAGCTTTGTTAGTTATGCTTGAAGGCAGGTTATAACCTAGGATTAAGTTTTTCACACGGAAGTAAGAACCATCTTGGATATAGCGAGACGAAGGTCTAGTTCCGTTTGCTTCATCAAATCGAGGTTGCGGAATCATGGTTACATCTCCAGGGTTCTTCCAATAGTCCATTTGATCTAAAGTTTGGTTATCGAAGTAGTCACCGTTAGTCGATTGGAAACCTCCAGCCGCATTGTAGATATCATTGCCAAAAACAAATTGTGTTTGGATGGCTAGGTCAAAGCTCTTATAAGAGAAGTTGTTTCCAAAACCACCAAAGAACTTAGGATTAGGATCACCTATCCATTGGTCAGCAGCCTCAGAATACTCATTGGTTGTCGTGGTTTGCGTTTCATCCAAATAATAAAGTGCATCTCCATTTTCTGTATCCACACCAGCATAGGCCTTACCATAGAAGAAACCATAAGGCATTCCTTCTTCAATCCTACCCAAATATCGACCGCCTGAGTATATAGGTTGACCATTAACTAATTTCAAGATTTTATTCTTGTTGAAGGAGATATTGAAGGAAGTACTCCATTTGAAATCACCAACGAAGTTTTTAGAATTCAATGAAAACTCCATACCGCGGTTTTGCATATCACCTACGTTTTGAAGGATAGTAGTGAATCCATTGGTTGACTCAATAGGCACATCCAATAATAGATCGGTTGTTTTCTTGAAATAGGCATCAATAGTTCCCGATAATCTATCGTTGAAGAAACCAAAGTCAACCCCAAAGTTGCTTGAAGAAGTGTTTTCCCAAGTCAGTTTCTCATCCCCTAATCTCAATGGAATAGTTCCCGGTACACCTGCATAGTTTGCACCTGTGTATAGCGTTCTTGGTCCAAAGTTGTCAATCTCCGCATTACCTGTACGGCCGTAGCTGGCCCTTAGCTTTAAGAAAGATAAGGTTGAATTTCCTTTCAAGAAGTCCTCTTCCGATACTACCCAGCCCACAGAAGCAGCAGGGAAGGAGCCGTATCGAGATTCACTACCAAATCTAGAAGAACCATCAATACGCAGGGTTGCTTCCAATAAATATCTATTCTTGAATTTATAGTTAGCTCTAGCTAAGTAAGAAAGGAAAGAGAATCTAGATTCCGATGAACTTGCATTCGATTTTACGGCAGCACTGATGATCTTAGTGAATTGATCAGAAGGAAAACCTTTACCTTCTGCCATGGTGTATCTAAATTGACCTTCTTGGTAAGCCATACCTATCATTGCACTGAAATCATGGACTTCATTGAATGTTTTGCTATAGTTCAAGGTGTTGTTGGTGTTGAAGTTGATTGAACGGGCTTGGTAGTTCCAGCCATAACCACCTACATCACCACCATCTTGAGTTCTGGAGCCTAAGAAGATTTCCTCTTCCAGGTTTTGGAAGTCCATACCATATTCCGAACGGAAGATAAGGTTAGGCGTGATCTTAGCGCTAGCATAGGCCGTTGCGAATGTGCGGTAGGTGTTAGATAGGTTCTTGCCGTTTTCAAGGTCAATCAAGTTGTTATAATAAACAGTGTAATTGTTCAAAACCCCATTTTCATCTCTGATCGCTTGGATAGGAGGAAGGGCATTCAACTGTAAGGGGTTAGAAAATGCATTATCACTACTAACGCGATAGTTGTCGATTTTATTGATGTTGATCGTACCACCAACATCCAACCAAGAATTAGCAGAGTGATCCAAACCTAAGCGGCCAGAAGTCCTTACAAAACGGTTGCCGACAATAATACCTTTGTTGTCATTGTAGCTTCCCGAGGCGATGAACCTTGTCTTTTCATCACCACCAGATACATTCAGGCTATATTGCTGCACTCCACCTCTTCTTAAACCTTCATCAACCCAATTGCTATTGTAGTTTTTGTCCCAATCGTCAGATCCGGTCCAATCTTCCCAAAATGCGGCTAGAGTAGGGTATTGGTCATCACCGGCCCCGATGTATCCAGCATTGTTCAAAGCTGTACCTAATAATTCTTTATACTGTGTAGCATTTAGGAATTCACCTTTTTTGGTTGCATCACTGAATCCACCAAAGTAGCCTAACTCGAATTTTGTCCTTCCAGCCTTACCTTTTTTGGTCGTGATGATGACTACACCGTTCGATCCTCTAGCACCGTATATGGCTGTAGCAGCTGCATCTTTCAGTACATCTAGGGATTCAATGTCATCAGGACTGATTGCCGCCAATGGATTGTCCGGTTCATCATAAGTACCCATCGCCGATGAAATGATAGGCACTCCATCAATGACATAAAGCGGTTGAGTACCTGCAGAGATGGAGGAAATACCACGCACACGGATTTGCAGAGCCTGACCTAATTTCCCAGAACTTGAATTGACAAATACCCCTGGAGCACGACCTTGTAGGGCGCTTTCAACAGTTTGAAGGGGCACATCTTCCAAATCCGACATTTTCACGCTAGCTACCGATCCGGTCATGTCCTTTTTGACCTGAGTACCATAACCTACCACCACAACCTCTTCGAGGTCTGCAGCTGCAGGCGTCAATTGAACATCAATACGGCTACGGTTGTCGATGTTTACCTGTTGGGAACTAAAGCCCACGAAGCTGTAGTGTAAGGCTTTGATCGAAGCACTTACCCCGATTTCATAGCGGCCCTGAGCGTCCGTCTGGGCAGCTGAATTGCTCCCAATGGCACGAACGGTAACCCCAGAGATCGGATCATTGGTTACAGCATCGGTCACCGTTCCTGTAATGGTTTGATCCTGTCCAAATGCAATTAAATGCATCAGAAACATCGATAAGAAAAATAGTAGTTTTCTTTTCATAAATTAAGTTTCAGTTAGTGGTTAGTGTGCACTAGAGGAGCTGTTCTAACTCCTTTAGGCTTTGTTAATTAAATTAAATATAGAAAAATTTAATAATCAAATAACTGAATGTCAATTTTTTTAATATTAGCGCTTTTATTAGTGTGGGGTTAATTTTAGCAATTCGATGTTTAAACAATAAAAAACGGCAATCATGATTTATGATAGCCGTTTTAACTTTTTTTATTTTTTTATTTAAGGTGTCGTATTTGCAACAGGAAGAATTTTTCCATTATAATATTTATGTCCGTTCAAAGCAAACTCAGCAACATATCTTCCCATTTCAAAAGCTAATGTTCCTGCCTCAACTCCGGGGAATGCTGCTTCAAACATTTCTGTCTGGGATGAACCCAAAGCCAGGCAATTCACCTTGATGTTTTTGTCTTTCAACTCCTCAGCTAAGCATTCCGTTAAAATGCCCAAAGCACCTTTACTTGCTGAATAGGCTGATAATCCAGGGAACTTTGCGGAACCTTGAAATCCACCCATACTACTGATATTGACGATATGCCCAGCATCCTTCATCATCGGAACAATGTTTTGGATCATCTGGATATGGCCGAGCAGATTGGATTGAAACATCTGGGCTACATCCTCCATGCTGGTTTCCATAAAGGGTTTATTAATCAAAGCACCTGCATTATTGATCAGGATATCCACTTTATCAAATTTGGATTGGATAAAGGGAACCAAAGATTCAGGATAATTATCAAACACAATATCAAATTGTGCTGGGTAGAGTGTGCCGCCATCATGGTTCAATGAGGATGCTATTTCGTGTAATTTCCTTAGCTTATCTGCTGATCTCGCGAGCGCGATCACCTTATTCTCTTTATTGGCGGTTAAATCTAGCACGGCTTCAAATCCTATGCCGCTACTAGCCCCTGTAATGATGATATTTGCCATTATTCCTCTTCTTTTTCTATTTCTTCCTCTACTTCTTTCGCAGAAGGTAGCTTATCTGCACCTAATCGCTGCGGTCTAAAAATATAATAAATACCACTGGAAGCAACCAAAAGCGATATGATATAGAATATCAAACTGATGGTTACAGCGATATGTGGGTCTAATCTAAGATAGGTGGCCAAACTGAATATGACAGATTCACGCAGTCCGATCGCTCCTCCAATGGAAGGTACAATAGCTACCAATTGCGAGACCATAAAGATCAGAAGGTAGGGCGAGAACTTGCCGTCAAAATTCATGGCCAGTAATATAAAGGTTGCGGTCAAGGTTTGAAACCCTTGAACACATAAGGCCTTAAAGTGGGTCGTGATAAAATTCTTAAGGAATTGCTTAAAGAACAGGCGAAGTACATAGAGGTAACTGATCGTTCCTACCACAAGGGCCGCTATGGTCACCGCATTAGGAATTGCAAATCTAGGCATAAAGATGATCAATGCTCCCGTAATGATACTTAATGCCCAAAGTCCCGAAAGCCTATCAAAAAACACAGCCCCCAAAACCTGACGACGTGAAATCTGGAAATTCTTCTTTAGGAAAAAGATCTTATAGCCATCCCCTCCAATTCCTCCTGGTAGAAAGAAATTATAGAGCAGGCCCAATTGATAGAGTCTAAAATTATAGCGCTCGGTCAATTTGAGTCCTATCGCCTTAAAGAATGAGTTTAACCGTGAGGATGCTACTAAAATGGAGCATATATAAGCCAACAAGGCAAAGAATAGATACAGCGGATTACTGTCTTTTAACACCTCAGTAAGGTCCTTGAATGATATTTTTGTGGAAACCCAATACAGCGCAGCAGCGGTAATCAGTACCTTAAGAATATTTTTTGCGATTTCCCAAATCTTTGATTTTTCCATTTAATTTTTGCTGTAAATTATAGCATCGGGTAAATGCGGGAATAGAATAAAATCAGATAAATCAGCAAAAATCCTCCGCATAAGCTGAATAACCAATTCAAATCAATCCGTTTGTATTTTTCCTTTAACATCATGAACATCAAAATGATAAAGATGATGAATAAGGAAATGGGGGCAAATATAGCCCATTTGTTTGGGAAATTTAAAGAAATATTATCCAGTATTTTAGCATCTTTGCTAAAAGCGAATACAATTCCTACAATTAAAACAATCATCAACAAACGAAGGATGGCCTTGGCTACGATTTTGCTTATGGTATGATTTTTGGAAGTGTTGTTCATCAATGAAAATTGAGTTTTTTGTTTACTAATATACATTTATAATACTATTTTAAAATTTGTAATATGCATAAACGTATTATTTCGTTTTTATCTTTACTGACAGCATTGTTGGTTTTAGGTAGTTGTGGAGCACCTAGAAAAGGCGCTACAGGTGGTACTGAATCAGGAACAGTTTCTGCGACAGGTCCATCGGCATCACAATGGCGTTCTGGTGTGAAAGGTACATGGACCTTGAATTCTGTGACCCGTGAAAACATCCCAAGCAGCTATACCGTGAAAAATATGTTTGATGAAGCACCAGTGGATTGTTTCATTGGTTCACAATGGAATCTTCCTGGTGGAAACCAAAGGGGTAGCATCACTTTCAATGCGGAAGGAAATCTATGTGCTAGTGGAACCGTACGTACCATTGTTTGGTCTATCTTCAATCCAGGTAAAACCGGTGGTCAACCTGCATTCCAATTCAAGAAAATCTATGCTGGCGACAAAGCTTCTAACGTAACGAGCGGTTACCGTTTAGATTTGTCCTATGCTGACGAAAACTCGTTGGAAATGCGTTTACCAGTAGCCTTGAATGACGGTAATACTGGAAACTTGGTTCTTAAATTTAGTAGAGCCGGAGAATAATTCCACAAAAAGAATTTTTTGAATGTTAGCCGTAGAGAAATCTACGGCTATTTTTTTGTCAACTCATTTTATCAGGTTTCGGTAAGGTTTTTCTCAATCGTTTGTTTGAAATCTCTATATTTGTCAAGTTATAACAATCAGAATGAGTCAAGAAAGGAATAAAGTTGCTCTCATTACCGGCATTACCGGCCAAGACGGAGCATATTTAGCAGAGTTTTTATTAAAAAAAGGCTATGTCGTGCATGGATTGAAAAGAAGAAGTTCTTTGTTTAATACCGACCGTATCGACCATTTGTACCAAGACCCACACCAATTAGGGCGTAATTTCGTCCTGCATTATGGTGACCTGACGGATTCGACCAACTTGATCCGCATTATCCAAGAAACCAAACCCACCGAAATATATAATCTTGCCGCGCAGTCACATGTCAAGGTAAGTTTTGACACCCCTGAATATACCGCCAATGCTGATGGTCTTGGAACCTTAAGGATCCTAGAGGCTGTCCGCTTACTTGGATTGACCGAGCAAACCCGTATCTATCAAGCCTCGACCTCTGAGCTTTATGGACTTGTCCAAGCGGTTCCTCAAAGTGAAACAACACCATTCTACCCTAGGAGCCCTTATGCCGTGGCTAAATTATATGGTTATTGGATCACAGTGAACTACCGTGAAGCCTATAATATGTATGCTTGTAATGGTATCCTATTTAACCATGAAAGCCCTGTTAGGGGAGAAACTTTTGTGACAAGGAAGATTACCCGTGCCGCTGCGAAAATCGCCTTAGGCCTGCAAGATAAGCTTTACTTAGGCAATCTTTCTGCACAACGTGACTGGGGACATGCTAAGGATTACGTGGAAGCGATGTGGTTGATTCTGCAACAAGATAAAGCCGAAGACTTTGTTATTGCTACTGGAGTGACCACGACGGTTCGTGAATTTGTAAGAATGGCTTTTGCTGAATTGGGCATTGAAATCGAATTCTCTGGTAAAGCTGAAGCTGAGAAAGGTGTAATCATTGATCGTGATAACGATAAATTGAAAGAGTTGGGCCTTGACCCTGAGAAAATTAAGCTTGGTCAAACGATTGTAAAAGTAGACCCTGCATATTACCGACCTACGGAAGTGGATCTGTTGATCGGTGATCCGAGTAAAGCCAACAATAAATTAGGTTGGAAACCCAAATATGACCTTGAAATGTTGGTGAATGAAATGGTCCTCTCTGACCTAAAACTTATGCAAAGAGAGGAATATCTTAAAAAAGGTGGCTTTGATATCCTAAATTATTTTGAATAACAGCAAGTTGGAACAATATTTGCTTCCGAAAGTTAAATAAATATTAAATATTCATTTTGTAATTGTTTAGTGTCTGCCCACTTTACAATTCAATGGAGATAATGGAAAATGAAAACAGACGTAAACAAGATAGATACTAAAGAAGTGCAAGTCGCCCCTGTCGTAAAAAGGGACAATTCTAAGATCTACTTTTTCGTGATTGCAATTGCAGCCCTTTTGGCTACCAATATTTATTTCTATGTAAAATATAAGTCTTCTGGTGAAAAACTATATACAGTGACCCTACAGAAGGAGAATTTACAGATTGAAATTGATCGTATTGAAGCCGAACTTGATAATATCAAATCTGAAGGTATCACCAGCACTGCTGCATTGGTGGCCGCAGAACAGTCCGCAAGGCAGAAGATTGAAGATTTACGAAAAGGACTCGAAAACAATGAAATCACCGGCCCTCAGATTGAGGCTGCCAAAGCTGATGTTTCTTTGTTGAAAGATCAGGTTTCAAAAATGAAGGATGATGTTACGGCATTGAAGATCAAAAATCAATTGCTGGCAGAAACCAATTCAGAACTCAATAAACAGGTAAAAGATTCCGAGCAGAAGACCGCAGCGCTTGTAACGGAGAAGAATGAGCTCACCGACAAGATTGCCAAGGCTTCCTCAATCAAAGTATCCAATGTGCATATCATTGGTATCGAAGAGAAGAGAAACGGTTCTTTGGAAAATGAAAACAAAGCTAAGCGAATCGATAAACTTCAGATAAACTTCACTGTAGCGGACAATCCTTTGGCTGCAATGGGTAAAAAAGAAGTTTATGTGCGGATTATAAATCCTAAAGGTAATCTGATTGCAGATTCTGAAGATTTGTTCTTGGTTCATGGCGAGAAATTGCAATATACCTTCAAAGAAAATATAGAATTCAATAATAACGGTCAAGAGTACCAATTTATGTGGTCCGATCCTAATCACAAATTCCAAAAAGGAGCATACACCGTATTGCTTTATGCGGATGATGCCATTATGGGTCGTTCCTCAGTTGTATTGAAATAAAAAAAGGTTATTATATAAAAACAAGCAAGGAGCTGAATTTTCAGCTCCTTGCTTGTTTTTTGTGGATAAGTGCCAATGGAGCGGCTTGGTGAATCGTAAGGTTTAATGATTGTATTGGTTTCTTTTCCGCTGTCACACTGAGGGTTCCCCGAAGGGGCAATGTCATTAAATTAGGAAAAGAAATTTAGATTCTTCGTTACTTTTGAAGCCCAAAAGTAACCAAAACGACGTAGGAGCTCACGGATACCAAAAACAACTCGAATCCGTAACCCTTCGGCCCATTTAAGGATTGCCGATCTCATTGTTACTTTTGGAGCCCAAAAGTAACCTAAACCGACGAAGGAGCTCACGGATACCAAAAACAACTCGAATCCGTAAACCTTCGGCCCATTTAAGGTGGCTTTTCGCACAATCCAGCGCACGTGGATAGAATGCCTTGTTGTCGGGAATATCTTTCAGAAGATCATCCCTTTTGATGGGATGATCTTTTGAAAGCATTCCAAGGCCAATCCCATCGCACAAGTCGACGGCATTCTATCCATTTTTCCGCCAAGGAAATGAGCCGGTGGCTAAAGTGCTTCCTTCGGAAGGATGTATGTTTGTATAAATTGGGAACCCCTGGAAGGGGTGGAATCTTTGTAGAGATTCTGATCGTTAATCGGATAACCCACAGTGTGGGTGAAATATTTTTTCCATTTTTAATCCCTTTTCGGGGTCATTCTGAGGAACGAAGAATCTCGGAACCATGCAAAATCCATTTGAAAACACATTACATTGGCGCACGGTTCTTCAATCTACAATAATTTACATTGACGAAGAGTTCCTCAATCTTCGATTGAGAATGGACAAGGTCATGAGGTGGAGAATCGTACAGATTCTTCACTATTCGTTCAGAATTGGATATTCCTGAGAGGGATTCAGAGCGCAGTGAAGAATCTATTTTTTTGTTTTTTTAGGGGATGTGGTCATTCCGAAATCGGAAGATGAGGAAACTATTTCTTATTAAATTTTACAGGAATTAACGGTGTTTATTCAGTCTTTGGGCTGATATTATTCATGGAAAATATGTGGCGGGCGTATGCGATACGCCCCTACCAAAATCGTTGCATTTCTCCGTCATTAATTCGTAAGATGAGGAAACCATTTCAAATGGTTGTGGATTATCTGAGACCCTACGGTGCAGCCCTCAGCGTGACACAAAATGTGTAAACTTCTTGGAGCCAATCTCAGAACACACAATACCACCAGTTTAATGAGTTTTAAGCGCTTATTTAGCTTCCTCCGCATACAGCGGCAAGATAATGGTGAAAGTCGTTCCTATGCCCTCAAAAGTAACGAAAGAGATATCCCCATGCATAGACTCTACTGTTTTCTTGACAAAGGCCAATCCAAGACCAGTTCCAGAACTCTTTGTGGTGAAGTTGGGTTGGAAGATCTTTGGTATTACATCAGCCGGTATACCCATACCATTGTCTTTAACGATGATCTTCACTTTTTTATGGTCAAAATGTTCAATCAAAATACTGATCAAATGTTTCTTTCTTCCAATAGAAGCTTCGATGGAGTTTTTGATCAGGTTATTGAATGTCCGCATCAATTGGTCCCTGTCACCCAAAACATATACATTTTCGTCATCGGTATTATTGATGATCTTAATGTAGGTGTTATGATTGTTGTGATAGACGTTGGCTGATTTATTGATCTTTTCGATCAAGTTTATCTTTGCTAGGTTGGTGTCCGGCAATCTGGCAAAGTTTGAAAACTCCGTCGCAATCTTGCTTAGGCTGTTGATCTGTTCAATAAAGGAATTGGAGATCTTAAAGAATCGCTCTTCAAACCTAGGGTCATCCTCGGTATAACTACGGGTCAATTGCTGTATGCCCAATTTCATTGGTGTCAACGGATTTTTGATCTCATGTGCAATCTGTTTAGCCATCTCGCGCCATGCGTATTCCCGTTCGGCATTCATGAGCTGTTTGGCGTTTTCTTCTAATTTGACGATCATGAAATTATATTCCTTGACCAGAGCACCGATTTCATCATCACGCTCCCAATACAAAGGTTCATTCGGTTTATTGCTGAATATCGTCTGCGAAAGTTTTTTCCCGATCAGGCTCAAAGGTTTGGTGATGGAGTTGGCAACCATGACCGTTAAGAACCCTAAACCAAGGATAATAATGGTATAGATATTCAATAAGGTATTCAATAATAGGTTTTGGCTCTCATTTTCCTCCTCCATAGAGGTGAAGTATGGAATATTTAAGAATAGGATATTATTGTATTCGTTGTTTTTGATCGTGGCATAACTTGAATTATATTCAAAGGTTACAACGTTTTCCTTGATAAAGGAATCTGTTTTCTTAAGTACGTTCAGGTTGTTGAATGCAATCGGATTGATAAATCTCGAAACCAGCCCCATATCATAGATCTTTGGTTGCGAGGTGAAGATCAGCTTTCCGTTTTTATTGTACAAGTTGATGTCAGTAACCGATGTTTCAGAGAAATTCTTTACAAATTCTTGGATTTCGGACTCTGAAAGGTTATCTGAAGATTGGATCTTGTTTTCGATCTTTTTCACCACATCCATAATGTATCCTAAGCGTTGTTGGACCTTGGATTTTTCCAACTGCCCCGAGATACTGATAAATGAAATAAAACCAGAGATCACAATCGCGAAAATCACGACCCCGATAATCATGGTCTGGATCCGTGTACTATATTGGATTCGGTTTATGAGAATTTTGAAGTGGTATTTGATACTCCTGAAATTGAATGATTTCTGCGTAATGGTACTAAAGAAATATTTGATACCATCGAATATCAAGAAGTAGATATATAGGCACAAGAATAGGAATGAGAATACGGCGACAGACTGCCACAAGCTCAGCTGCGGTGTGCTTACAACGAGGGTAGTGTTTGGATCCGGTTTATAGACCAGATTGAAATAGCCGTTATAATCGTCCCGGGTAATATATTGTTGCACCTTGCCACCAAAAGCATCGTCCTTGTTCGGATAAGTAAACGAGCCATTTTGGGTCACTAAGGAACCATCGCGGTATAGGGCGAAGGAGGTCGCATTACTTTGGTAGTTTCGGATAAATTCAACTTTGCTGTCAGAGAGGATTTCTGGATAAGGCATGCTAGTGCCATAAGCCCGGTTCTTTAGGTTGATGAAAACTTGGACAACGCGATCTTCGGTGGTATCGACCGGAATGTCAAATTGCAAGAAATACTCGTGGGTACCCAAATCACTGCGGACCCGATAGAAATGCTCAGTCTGTTGTACTTTGGTGGATTTGTTGATTACCTTCTCCCTGTATTCATCAATTTTGTTATTCTCGTAGTTGCCAAGAGCAAGGTCGTTGTAGTAATAATAGCCATTGAACTCAAACTTGGAAAGGTATCCACTGAAATAGGTATTCTTGATATAATCATTGATAATATCAATTTGCGTATTCGGAAGGCTGATTGCAAAGGATTGCCTCAAACCCTCATCTGCTGTTATTTTCTTTTCTAGATCAACAAATAGGGCAGTGGCATTGAGGTCATCTTCAGCCTCCAACTGATTTACCGTCACCTTCATCTCCCGTTCTACCTTCGACTCCAAGCTTCTGGTATAGACTGAAGTCGTCATAAATGCCAGGAAAACCAGGGTAAGGATAAAGGTGGACATAGCCAGGTTTACTTTCAATTTACTATAAGCCCTAAGCATGATGATTCCAGCCAAGAAAATATTAAAGAAAGTATTGTCGCCTACCAAAATGGCATTCAGGATAATCGCCGAAACCAAGGCGATCAACTGAATGTTCAAAAAGGATGTTGTATTCGGCAGGATGGACTTGAGGATATTGACAACCGTATCGATGAAATAGAGTAGGATGACCATGTTGATACACATGATCAAGATGTTCAACCAGCTATAGGAGTTAAAGGAAAGTAAGTTGGTCAGATCCAAAGTTACCGCTGTACTGTTTGTGATCAGGGTAGACAAGTGGAAAAACAGCAAATTACTGATAAGGTAGATTGCCAAAATGGAAAGCAAGGCTGCAATCGTTGCGATATTCCCTGTAAGCTTTTTCAATGGAATCCTTAGGTAGGGTTGAATGGCCCTGAAATAGAACACCAGCCATCCGACCAATAAGGTGGTCATAAAGAAACCCCAGAGGTTTGGAAGGAGCGGACTGTAGGCATAATATTTCGGGTCAAAGAGCCCAATACTGGAGGAGGATGCCAACCAGTTTGTATTCAGATCCACATAACGGGTCAGGATCAAGGTGAATGTAAAGAAAGCAAGCGAGAACCAAGGTCGCCCATTCTTCGCAATCATCAAACAGATATTGTTGACCAGGATCAAGAAACAGATCGAAGCGAATACCCAACACATAAATTGGATATCCATAAATATATTGTCATGTTTCCCTTGGTTCAGCTTGACGGAGAATAAGTAAGCTCCGGTCTTGCTATAGATATTTTTAATATTCTCGGTATCCGTATAATCGGCAATGGTCAGGTTGTTGGTCGCAATCAGCTCATTGAAGAAATGGTTGACAAGATATTCATTGTTGATCGAGAAATTGGTCTTTACAGGTATTAAGGCTAGTACGGAGGTATTGGCGGTAAGGGTTTTCCGTTTGAGGATAAAGGATCGGTTGTCCTCCTGTATAAACACCACATCCGATTGAATTCCACCGTCAGTTAGCGGGACATAAATATTATTGCTCCAAAAGATGGGTTTATGATCCTTATAGATATAAAAGAAAATCTTGTATTTGTCGCCATATTTCTTGGTGACATCTAGGACTTGGGTAGGGTAGACCTCAACGTTGACAAAGGCCTTCATGAGGTTAGAATCTGCCCACAATTCGTCTACAATATCCTCGTATTTATGGATGCTATTTGAAAGAGTTCTGGTGTCCAATTCCAACATATCTTCCTTGGTTACCATTTTGTTGATCATGATGGCGGTAGCGAGGAAGGATACAGTCAGGATTAGTAAGAGGATTCTTATTTTGTTACCCATTTATCTATTGTTACAATGGGTAAATATAAATAAAAAACTCCTCGCAAATAATTTTGCGAGGAGTTTTATAGAGAAATTCAACCTTAGTGTTGGTGAACGTCTTCTTGACGGAAGAATTTCGCCGTAAAATATTCACGGTTCATTCTTGCGATGTTTGTTAATTTAATGCCTTTTGGACATTCCGCTTCACAAGCACCTGTATTTGTACAGTTACCGAAGCCTTCAGCATCCATTTGGTCAACCATTGCCTGCGCACGTTCATAACGTTCAGTTTGTCCTTGCGGCAATAATGCGAATTGTGAAATCTTGGCCGATACGAATAGCATAGCGGAAGCATTTTTACATGCTGCAACACAAGCTCCACATCCGATACAAGTTGCCGATTCAAAAGCCTCATCAGCGATACGCTTAGGGATTAAGATATTGTTGGCATCTTGGGGACCACCAGTGTTGATGTTGATATATCCACCTGCTTGTTGGATCCTGTCAAATGATGTTCTATCAACAGCTAAATCTTTCAATACAGGGAATGCAGCTGCTCTCCATGGTTCGATTACGATCGTTTGTCCATCGTGGAAAGAACGCATGTGCAATTGACAAGTCGTAATACCGTATTTTGGTCCATGTGGACGTCCGTTGATAACTAGGGAGCACATTCCACAGATACCTTCACGACAGTCATGGTCGAAATAAATAGGATCTTCTCCTTGACGAGTTAGGTCTTCGTTTACTACATCCAGCATTTCTAGGAAAGACATGTCATCAGCGATGTCTTTGGCTTGGATAGTCACGAATTGTCCTTTGTCATTTGAGTTTTTTTGACGCCAAACTTTTAGCGTTAAATTCATATGTGCACTCATGATAATATTTTTGAGTAGCAAAAGGCTTCACAGGAAGCCCTTTGGCTTATTTATAACTTCTTTGTGTTAACTTAACGTTTTCGAATACCAATTCCTCCTTGTGCAAGATCTCTGGTTGGTTATCACCATTGTATTGCCAAGCTGCAACATACGCGTATTCGTCATCATTACGTTTTGCTTCTCCTTCTTCAGTTTGTGATTCCACTCTAAAGTGACCACCACAAGACTCATTTCTGTTCAAAGCATCGTCAACCATTAATTCTCCTAATTCCAAAAAGTCTGCAACACGACCAGCTTTTTCTAGGGACATGTTCAACTCTTCGTTTTCTCCTAATACCTTAGCATCAGACCAGAATTCTTTACGTAGATCTTGGATCAAGCCTTTTGCTTTTTGCAATCCTTCTGCAGTACGAGCCATTCCACAGTATTCCCACATGATGTGGCCTAATTTTTTGTGGATATCATCAACTGTTTTGCTACCCTTAAGGGCTAATAATTTGTTGATTCTTTCTTCAACCTCTTTACGAGTTTGCTCGAATGCTGGATTGTTTTTGTCAACTGGTTTGAAGTTTCCGATTTTCGCTAGGTAATCACCTACAGTGTAAGGGATCACGAAGTAACCATCAGAAAGACCTTGCATCAATGCCGAAGCACCAAGACGGTTAGCACCGTGGTCAGAGAAGTTAGCCTCTCCTAAACAGTATAAACCTGGTACTGTAGTCATCAAGTTGTAGTCAACCCATACACCACCCATGGTATAGTGAACCGCAGGGTAGATACGCATTGGTTGCTCGTATGGATTTTCGTCAGTAATTTGGTAATACATGTCGAATAAGTTACCATACTTAGCTTCTACTACATCTTTTCCTAGACGTTGGATGGCTTCTGCGAAGTCCAAGAATACCGCTACTCCGGTTTTACCAACACCACGTCCTTCGTCAACCATTTCCTTCGCGTTACGTGAAGCCACGTCACGAGGTACCAAGTTACCGAATGAAGGGTATTTTCTTTCCAAGAAGTAATCGCGATCGTCTTCTTTGATATCTTTAGGCTTCAATTCTCCTTTGCGAAGTTTCTCTGCCAATTCAACTGTCTTAGGAACCCATACACGACCATCATTACGCAATGACTCTGACATCAAAGTCAATTTGGATTGGTGGTCACCTGTTACTGGGATACAAGTAGGGTGGATCTGAGTATAACAAGGGTTGGCAAAGAAAGCACCACGTTTGTGCGCTCTCCATGCTGCCGTTACGTTACAGCCCATTGCATTTGTAGAAAGGAAAAACACGTTTCCGTATCCACCAGTACATAATAATACCGCATGACCTTCGTGAGCTTCGATCTCACCTGTAATCAGGTCACGAGTAATGATACCTCTAGCTTCGCCGTCGATTTTCACTAAATCTAGCATCTCATGACGAGTATAGGATTTTACTTTACCAGCTTCGATCTGGCGGTTAAGCGCTGAATAAGCACCTAACAATAATTGTTGTCCAGTTTGACCACGAGCGTAGAACGTACGTGATACCTGTGCACCACCAAATGAACGGTTGTCTAATAGACCACCATATTCACGTGCGAAAGGAACACCTTGAGCAACACATTGGTCAATGATATTTACCGATACTTCCGCCAAACGGTAAACGTTTGCCTCACGAGCACGGTAGTCACCACCTTTTACTGTATCGTAGAATAGACGGTAAACTGAGTCACCGTCATTTTGATAGTTTTTTGCAGCGTTAATACCACCTTGTGCAGCAATTGAGTGTGCACGTCTAGGTGAATCCTGATAACAGAATGTTTTAACGTTGTAGCCTAACTCTGCTAATGCAGCGGCAGCAGATGCTCCTGCCAAACCTGTACCAACAACGATAATGGTAAACTTACGCTTGTTGGCTGGGTTGACCAGCTTCATCTCAAATTTATGTTTTGACCATTTTTCGGCCAAAGGGCCTGAAGGTACTCTTGAATCTAACATATCCTTTATTTATTTATAAGATCTTGCTATTGCTTAATCTGTAAATAACCTATTTAACAAAATAAAAATACAATGGCATCGACGCAAATAGGATCGGAATGATAATTCCAAATACCCAAATTCCGATGGTTCTGATAATGCCTTTGTAACGTCTGTGGTTGAAACCAATCGTTTGGAATGCAGATTGGAAACCATGGATCAAGTGGAAAGCCAATGCTGCCATTGCGATTACGTACAATCCAACCAATAATGGGTTTTGGAAAGTTACCGCCACTTGTCTGTATAAGTCCTTAGATTTTACTACTTCAAATCCAGCATCCTGATA
Organism: Sphingobacterium sp. BS-2; assembly: GCF_046161205.1. Lineage (NCBI taxonomy): Bacteria > Pseudomonadati > Bacteroidota > Sphingobacteriia > Sphingobacteriales > Sphingobacteriaceae > Sphingobacterium > Sphingobacterium sp. BS-2. The sequence goes on along the minus strand of NZ_JBIXGO010000012.1, from coordinate 3,446 downwards.
TTGTACATATCCGTTGTAATCTGAAGGAATATCGTCTAGCTGTAAAACCTCTTGGTTGCCCGTGGACAATTCAGTACGGTACTCTACATAAGGCGTAGTGCCAAATTTGTACTGAAACCAGAAGTTTTGCATGTGTGTAACAATGAAAATTAATAAAACAGTACCTAAGATTCCCATGTTACGAGAATTCCAAGCGCTGTTTGCGTTTCCATCATACTGGTTGTAACCAATAGGACGTGCTGCTTTGTTCTTAATAGTTAGGATAAGAGCATAAACCGCGTGAACAATGATAGAAAGATAAAGTAGGTAAGAAACTACTTTAATCGGGGTAAAATGGGTCATGAAATAAGCGTAATTGTTAAACGCATACCCCGCATCATCTTTAAATAGTTGTAAGTTACCAATCAAGTGAACTATCAAGAAAGTACATAAGAACAATCCCGTCAAGCTCATGATTAGTTTCTTCCCTAGTGAAGATGTTAATACTGGCTTTGATTTACTCATTATTACTATGAATTTAATTTAAGTACGCAAATCTATCTATTTGATGACATATAAATGAGATTTATGTATAAAAAAGGCCTAATTTAGAATGGTTCTAATTTTACCAAAAAAATAAGGCCTGATTTTTATCAAATCAGGCCAAAAACTTTTTATCCTTAAGCTCTTACAAGAACGAGTAGCCAACTCCAATTGACCACATGCTGATCTTTTGCTTGTGTGCATTATCCTTACTGATATTACTTAATCCATGCTCATATCTCAAGTCAACAGTGAATTTGCTGATGTCAGCTCCAACGCCGCCGATGATGCCGGTAGATGATTTTTTGTATGCATCTGTATTGGCTACCGATTTGATATCTCCATCATGTGCGAATGAAAATACAGGACCTGCTTGGATACGTACGCCAATTGGACCTAAGCCAATTCTAGTTCCTAAAAGGACTGGTAAATCAACACTCTTAAAGGTTGCTTCACTGTTCGTTCCATCTTCAGTTTCATATCCTGCTTTTTTCTGTGCATAGTACAATTCTGGCTGAACGTGGAAACCCGCAACACCTACACGTCCCCAAATACCTGCTTGGAATCCAGCTTTTGTATCTGAATTCAACCATGAACCATCCGATTTTAAGCTCGAAAAGTTTACTGCGCCCTTAATACCCAACTTTAAGCTCGGTAATAATTGTGCTTGCGTTGCCTGAACGCAAAAGAATAAGGCAGCTAATCCAAGTAAGATTTTTTTCATATCAAAAATTTATATATTTACTAATTCCAAACACTAAATTAGTAGTTTTTATTCAATAAGCGCATATTAATATGTATAATTTCAAGATCAGTGCCGATGAATGGCCTATTTTAAAACTCAAACTGAAAAGAAAATATAACACTCTTTCTGAGGAAGACTTGCAGTTCAGCCCAGGTCAAGAGGAAGAACTTTTGAAACGCCTTGCCAAAAGGTTGAACCGTAACGTGGATTATGTCGTATTTACGCTATCCAAAGAATTAACTGATCTAGAGTCCAACCGATTATAAGGATTTGGCTATGGAGAAGTTGATCAGTTGGGAAGAGTTTGAACAAGTTGACCTGCGGGTAGGGACTATTTTGGAAGTCTCCGATTTCCCTAAGGCGAGAAGACCGGCCTATCAATTACTGGTCGATTTTGGTGAGGAGATCGGTACACGTAAATCCTCGGCCCAGATAACGGCCCATTATTCCAAAGAAGAACTGATTGGGAAGCAGGTGGTGGCAGTGCTGAACTTTCCCAAAAAGCAGATCGCCAATTTTATGTCCGAATGCTTGGTGACAGGTTTCGAGGATGAGAATGGCGATATTATTTTGACCAGCGTGGAACGCAAGGTTCCCAATGGTGCTAAATTGAAGTAATGAAGGTATATAATTTTGAAGAAAATCCCCAAGCAGGTATTCCCAACCTGGATGAGCAGTATATGCAGGAGGCCTTAAAACTTGCCAAGAAAGCCTATGAGGAAGATGAAATACCAATTGGTGCCATCATTGTCTCGAATGGAAAGATCATTGGCAAGGGCTATAACATGACGGAAAGGTTGAATGATGTGACGGCCCACGCCGAAATGCAAGCCTTTACGGCAGCGGCAAATTATCTGGGAGGCAAGTATCTCAAGGATTGCACCTTGTATGTGACGGTGGAGCCCTGCGTGATGTGTGCCGGAGCGAGTTACTGGACCCAGATCAGCAAGATCGTCTACGGGGCACGAGATGAGAAAAGAGGTTATTCCAGTATCCATGAAAAAATCATCCATCCTAAAACCATCATCCAATCTGGCGTTCTGGAAACTGAATGCGCTGAACTCATGATGTCTTTTTTTCGTAATAAACGTTGAGTTATCCACAAATTAGCGCCTTAACGAAACAAAAACGGGCTTAAATTGTTATATTCGTGTATTGATAATTAATAAATAAAATATAAACATTATGGCATTTGAATTAGAGGCGTTACCTTACCCAGCAGACGCATTAGAACCATCTATCGATAAAGAAACCATGATCATTCACCATGATCGTCACCACCAAGCATATGTAGACAACTTGAATAAAGCTATTGCCGGTACAGATGCAGAGAACCTTTCTTTGGAAGAAATCCTGAAGAACGTGAGCAAGTATCCAGCAGCAGTGAGAAACAATGCAGGCGGTGTATGGAACCATGATCTTTTCTGGAAGGTTTTAGGCCCCAATGCAGGTGGTGAGCCTACAGGAGATTTAGCAAATGATATTAATGCTGCTTTCGGTTCATTCGCAGAATTGAAAAAGAAATTGCAAGAAGCAGGTGCTGGTAGATTTGGTTCAGGATGGTCTTGGTTAATCGTTGGTCAAGACGGTAAACTGGCGGTAACTTCTACCCCTAATCAAGATAACCCATTGATGGATGTAGCTGAAGTAAAAGGTACTCCAATCTTTGGTATCGATGTATGGGAACATGCTTATTACTTAAAATATCAAAATAAACGCCCAGCCTACTTAGAAGAAATCTTCAACGTAGTAAATTGGGATGACGTAGCGAAACGTTACGCTGAAGCTAAAAAAGGTTAATCCATTATAGATTATTCTTAGAAAGCGGATATCTGAATACAGGTATCCGCTTTTTCGTTTTTCAGAATTCCGATGATAGGGGGGGATCCCAAAGGGGAAACCCCTATAGGGAGGGATATTTTTCTAAACCCTTTTTGTGTCACCCAGAGGCGCCGCCGAAGGGTCTCGTAAAATCCACAATTATTTGAAATAGTTTCCTCATCTTACGAATCAATGACGAGGAAATGTGACGATTTTGGTAGGCCGTATGTTTGTATTTAGGACGTGCTAACACAAAGAGATAGCATAAGATTATTTGTTTATATTTTTATATAACCAAAATAACAACATAAATCCTAATCTTATGCTACGACAAAATACGGATTTAAATTTTGATGGA
>NZ_JBIXGO010000011.1:0-66311 GCF_046161205.1 Sphingobacterium sp. BS-2 | reverse complement strand
AATGGCACCAAAACCCAAGAAGAATTGAGGACTAATGCTCACGATAAGTCATGAACTTACGAGCCGAACTAGTTCACCTCAATTCTTCAGGTTTTCAGATATATAAATTTAATATAAATCTCTTTTACAAATCTAATAGCGAAGCCGAAGGGAATCCTGGTTCAAATCAAAATCTTGGTCCATCCTCTCATCCTTGCCATCCTGGTTCAAAAGAAAAGGACCGATATTTTGAATAATGGGGGGCTATTTTGTAAATTAGTGTACATTGATTAGCCAAGAAAGCTAAAATCCTATAAAACGAATTGATTTAATTGTTAATTTTGCAACATGGACGACCCCGGGCAGATATCGGAATATGGTAAGATACTCTTAATGGCTATCATTGGTATCGTATTGGTTTGTGCCACCATGTTCCTAGCTCGAATCTTGTCTCCGAAAAACCCTAATCCTATTAAATTAAGTACTTACGAGTGTGGTGAAGAAACCACAGGGACTTCTTGGGTACAGTTTAATCCGCGATTTTATGTGATTGCTTTGGTATTCCTGCTGTTTGATGTGGAGCTGATCTTTATTTTTCCATGGGCAACAGTGTTCGGGAATGCTGAACTCAATGCCATTGATCCGAGATGGGGCTGGTTTACTTTGGTTGAAATGGCAATTTTCTTGGCTGTTCTGATCGTAGGCTTGCTCTATGTTTGGAAAAGTGGTGATATCAGTTGGATCAAGCCTAGGCATGTGAAACCTACCGTTGCGGTGGGCATTCCGGCTTCTGCTTATGAGCAATTGAATGCACGGAATTATGTGGTAAAGGATTATAAGGAACAGGAGATTGAGGAAGTCTTGGCAGAGAAAGCAGCCTCTCCAGTAAAAATGGGATTCAAGCCTAAGTTTAAGAAACCAAGTTCAGAATCATGAGTTTAGACCAACAATTGCAACAAAATAATGGGGTAATTATCGCAAAGATGGATGACCTCTTAAATTGGGCTAGGTTATCCTCGATGTGGCCTATCAGTTTTGGTATTGCTTGCTGTGCCATTGAAATGATGGGCGCAATGGCGGCGACTTATGATTTGGATAGGTTAGGGGTATTTCCAAGGCCTTCGCCGAGGCAGTCTGATGTAATGATCATTGCTGGAACGGTGACCTTTAAGATGGCAGATCGAATCAAGAAGCTCTATGAGCAGATGCCTGATCCGAAATATGTCATCTCGATGGGATCATGTTCCAATTGTGGCGGTCCTTATTGGCAGCATGGCTACCATGTGGTCAAAGGAGTTGATAAAATCATTCCTGTGGATGTATATGTGCAAGGTTGTCCTCCAAGACCTGAAGCACTTATCGGTGCATTTTTAGAATTACAGAAAAAAATAGAACAACAGTCTTTGCTGAAAGGGGATATTTTCCCGGTGGAAGTAGAGCAATAAAATAATTTATGGCAAAAGATTTTTATGGTGACTTGCGCCTTGGAATTTTAGGCGGAGGCCAGTTAGGTCGCATGCTTATCCAAGAAGCAATAAACTTTAATGTTAACATTCATGTTTTGGACCCGGATCCAAATGCTCCTTGCAAGAAATTGTGCAATCAATTTGAGGTAGGTTCGCTTGCTGATTTTGATACCGTATACAATTTCGGTAAGGATTTGGATATGGTAACGATTGAGATTGAGAAGGTGAATGTGGATGCGCTAGAAGCATTGGAAGAAGAGGGTGTTATGGTTTATCCACAGTCTAGAGTGATCAGGTTGATTCAGGATAAAGGTTTGCAAAAGCAGTTCTTTAAGCAAAATGATATCCCGACATCGGCATTCCAATTTATTTCCAATAAAGAAGGTTTGGCAAATTGCCAGATTGCATTGCCCTATATCCAAAAATTGCGCAAAGACGGTTATGATGGAAAAGGCGTGAAGAAAATTAGTACTCAAGCTGATTTTGAGACGGCTTTTGATGCGCCAAGTATTGTAGAGGAGTTGGTTCCTTTTGAAAAGGAAATCGCTGTGATGGTAGCCCGCAATGATAAGGGAGAGATGATGACTTTTCCAATGGTAGAAATGGAATTCAATCCTCAGGTCAACTTGGTAGAGTTCCTGATTTCGCCTTCAACCTATTCTTTCGATATACAGATGAAAGCGGAAAGCATTGCGATGAAAATCGCGAATGACCTACAGATCGTTGGGGTATTGGCAGTGGAGATGTTCTTGACGGCCGATGGTGATATTCTGGTTAATGAATTGGCACCAAGACCGCATAATTCTGGTCACCAAACTATTGAAGGTAACTATACTTCCCAATTTGGACAGCATTTAAGGGCTATCTTTAATTTACCATTGGGAAATACTGCTTCTAGAGCAAATGCCATTATGGTCAATCTATTGGGTGAGCCAGGGTATGAAGGTTTAGCTAGATATGAGGGCATTGAAGAGGCTTTGGGCATTGAAGGGGTATATGTACATTTGTACGGTAAAAAATATACGAAGCCATTCCGCAAGATGGGACATGTGACGATTGTGAATCAAGATCGTGCCATCGCCATCGAAAATGCGAGAAAGGTTCAAGATTTGATCAAAGTAATTGCATAATTTTTTATTCAGATAATAATGGAAAACGCAAAAGTAGCTGTAATCATGGGCAGCAAGTCAGACTTGCCAGTGATGCAGGATGCCATTGAGGTTTTAAAATATTTAGGGGTATCGTATGAAGTGAGTATCGTGTCAGCTCACCGTACTCCAAAACGTATGTTTGATTTTGCTGAACAAGCAGCAGGTCGTGGATTGAAAGTTATCATTGCTGGAGCAGGTGGAGCTGCGCATTTACCGGGCATGGTTGCTTCCATTACCCATTTGCCTGTAATCGGCGTTCCGGTTAAGTCATCTAACTCGATTGACGGCTGGGATTCGGTGCTATCTATCTTGCAGATGCCGAATGGTATTCCAGTGGCTACAGTGGCTTTAAATGCAGCAAAAAACGCTGGTATTCTTGCCGCTCAGATCTTGGCGACCAGTGATGAGCAGTTGGCAGCCAGAATTTTGGATTTCAAGAAAGAATTGAAGGAAAAAGTAGAAGAAAATGCGGAAGAGGTAGAACGCTTGGTGTTTTAGTCTTCTTTTGAAAAGAAATAGAAAGGGCGGAAATTTATTTCCGCCCTTTTCTTGTTATTTGAATGTCTTTTGAACATAATCGTAGCTCTTCTTGATGCTAGCGTATTTATCAGGTGAATAGATATCATCCTGTTCTACGAAAGCATATTTCAATCCACTTTCATTGGCGAACTGTGAAATTGAAATAAAGTCGATGCTACCGGATCCCACCTCGGCATATTTGATGCTTTTCATGGTTTCCATCAAGTCCAAAGAATCTCTCTTACCAGTTTTAGGATCAATTTTGTTGATGTCTAAAGGGGTGGAGAAAGCTCTGTCCATATCCTTGATGTGCCATAATGGGAAGCGACCTGGGTGTTTAGAGAAATAAGATTGTGGAGTAACACCAGCTTTGGTGATCCAGTACATATCTAATTCAAAATCCACGAGGTCCTTTTCTGTAAATGCCAAGAGGACATCCAGGCCATTGGTTCCATTTCCGAATTCCTTGAATTCCCAGAAGTGGTTGTGGTAGCCCATTTTGATTCCTGCTTTTTTGGACATTTCGCCGGCTTTGTTCAGCTGTTCGGCCATGTACTGATAGTCAGATTGATCAAGTTTATTCAACTTGTGCATAGGCGGAACAGGAGCAATGATATATTCCTGGCCTAGGTTATGCGCTATTTCGATGTATTTCTCAATGTTTTCTTTGTCAGTACTATCCTTATCTAGGTATTTACCTAGATCGTAGTGACCACTGTGGGTTTTCAGGTTATTGTCGTTCAGCATCTTTTTGAGTTCGTCAACCGAAATTCCCCAGAATGTACTATTGTGCGGATCAGCACCGTAAGTTTCGACATGGGTATAGCCGACCTTAGCAACTGATTTTAATACTTCTTGAGGGTTTTGGGCGAGTAGTTCGCGAAGAGTGAATAACTGTAAACCGATGTTTTTAAGTGGAGAGCCTGATTTTTTGTTCAAGCTATCACAAGAAATCAAATGAGGAGCAACAAGACCACCAACTAATCCCATGCTCGCAAGCTTGAGGAAATTTCTTCTTGATTGTGTCATGCAGAATGTTTTTATTAAATGAATATAGGTAAATTTTTAATAAAAAAAGGATTCTTAATTTAAGAATCCTTTTAAGAATATTCTTTTAAAAGATCGACTTAGATTGTCATGATATCTTTTTCTTTCAACTCAGCTAACTGGTCAACTTTTGCGATATAGGTATCGGTCAATTTTTGGACTTCAGCTTCACCTACTTTGATTTCATCTTCAGAAGCACCGTCATTTTTCAATTTCTTGATTTGCTCGTTAGAATCTTTACGGATGTTACGGATAGCAACACGGCCTTTTTCTGTTTCTTCTTTCACTTTCTTCACTAAATCACGACGACGTTCTTCAGTAAGTGGAGGAACCGCAAGGCGGATGATTGAACCGTCGTTTTGAGGGTTCAAACCGATGTTAGAGTCCATGATTGCCTTCTCGATAGTAGAAAGAAGGTTTTTTTCCCATGGTTGTACAACGATGGTTCTTGCATCTGGTGTGTTTATGTTGCTGACTTGTGATAGAGGCGTTGGCGTGCCGTAGTAATCAACATAAATTCCATCAAGCATACCAGGACTAGCTTTACCTGCACGAATCTTGGTTAATTCAGATTCGGTATGAGCTACAGCTTTCGTCATACCATCTTTGCAGTCGTCCAGTTGAAGTGAAATTAATTCGTTCATATCTTGATTATTATTTGCTTTTATTTATTAACTAACCACTGTTCCAACATGTTCGCCATTGGCAAGTTTCATTAAGTTGCCCGGTTTGTTCATGTCGAAAACGATAATAGGTAGGTTGTTTTCTTGGCAAAGGGTGAATGCGGTCATATCCATTACGTTCAATCCTTTTTCATAGACATCAGTAAAGGTAATATGGTCGAATTTCTTCGCGGTAGGATCCTTCTCAGGGTCTGCAGTATAGATACCGTCTACACGCGTACCTTTAAGTACAGCGTCGGCATTGATTTCAATAGCACGTAGAGAAGCAGCAGTATCTGTGGTGAAGTATGGGTTACCCGTACCTGCACCGAAGATTACGATACGACCTTTTTCTAAGTGACGTACAGCACGTCTGCGGATAAAGGGTTCACAGATCTGTTCCATCTTGATCGCTGTCAATAGACGAGTTTTCATGCCTTCTTTTTCTAAAGCATCTTGTAATGCCATCGAATTGATTACGGTAGCCAACATTCCCATGTAATCTGCTTGTACACGGTCCATACCAGCTTTTTCAGCGCTAAGGCCACGATAGATGTTTCCTCCACCGATTACGATGGCGATTTCCATGCCTAAGCTATGAAGTTCCTGAATGTCTTGTGCGTATTGTTGAACACGATTAATGTCGATACCGTAGCTTTGCTCGCCCATTAAAGCTTCGCCACTAAGTTTAAGTAGGATGCGTTTGTATTTCATATTTGACTTTTTGGAGTAGTTCCAAAAGCCAAAGATATGACTTTTTGCTTGCGATTAATTAGATTTATTTCCTTTTTTTACCTTTTCGATTACCTGTGAATAAAATTCCTCGTAAATAGGGACGATTTTGCTCAGCTCAAAGTCCTTGGCTCGCTGTAAGGCATTCTCCTTAAATTCATTCAGACGTTGACAGTCCTCTAGGATATAGATGGAGTTTTTGGCCATATCGTCAATATCACCTACATCACTCAAGAAACCACTGAAACCTTCTTTGTTCAATTCGGGTAATCCACCAGTATTGGAAGAAACCACAGGAACCTTACAAGCCATGGCTTCCAATGCTGCCAATCCGAAACTCTCTGAACCTGAAGGCATCAAGAATAGGTCAGCAATGGAAAGTATTTCTTCAATCGCATCCTGTTTCCCTAAGAAACGGATACAATCGGTAATGTCCAATTCTCTTGCTAATTCTTCTGCATTTCGACGTTCTGGACCATCACCAACCATCAAAAGTTTGCTAGGTACCTTTTGGGTTACTTTATGGAATATGCGAACAACATCTTCCACGCGTTTAACTTTCCTAAAATTGGAAGTATGGACAATGATGCGCTCTTGGTTTGGGGCAATTGCTTTTTTGAAGTGTTCGTGGTTCTTATTATGGAATCTATGTAGATCGATAAAGTTTGGAATGACCTTGATATCATTTGTAATATCGAAATAATCTAAGGTTTGTTCTCTTAAGTTTTCAGAAACTGTGGTTACCCCATCTGATTTATTGATGGAGAAGGTAACGACTGGGCTAAAGCTTTTGTCTTTACCAACCAAAGTTATATCGGTTCCATGCAGTGTGGTCACTACAGGGATATTGATGCCGTAAGTTTCAAGAATTTGTTTTGCTAAGAAAGCAACAGAGGCATGAGGGATAGCGTAATGCACATGTAGAAGGTCCAAACCTTCGAAACGTACGACATCCACCAATTTGCTGGCCAATGCTGTTTCGTAAGGAGGAAAATCAAATAGTGGATATTGGTTGATCGCTACTTCATGATAGAATAAGTTCTCGGAGAAAAAATCTAATCTTGCAGGTTGGCTATAAGTGATAAAATGTACCTGATGTCCGTTGTTTGCTAATGCTTTACCCAGTTCGGTTGCGACTACACCACTTCCCCCAAAGGTTGGATAACATACAATGCCTATCTTCATATTACTGTTTTTCGTTTCTTAAAGATAATAATGTCTCTATATAAGTCTTGTAAAATTTTTCACGGAAAGGGAAAAATTGTAATTTTATTACAAATGCATGTAAATAAAGAACAGTTAATACAGGAATTGAGTTTTAAAACTTCGCGTTCCGGTGGTAAGGGGGGACAGAACGTCAATAAGGTATCGTCGAAGGTGATGTTGAATTGGGATGTGGAGAATTCATCGGTTTTTGACGAGGATCAGAAGGCTTTGATCAAGGAGCGATTGGCGAATAGGATTTCCAAGGAAGGCCTGTTGCAATTGGATTCCAGTATTGACCGAAGCCAGTTGAAGAATAAGGAATTGGTGATCGAGCGTTTTTTTAATGTATTAACCGATGCATTGAAGGTAGATGCCAAACGTCTGCCAACAAGGACCCCAAAAGCTGTGATTTTGAATCGATTGGACCGCAAGAAAAAACAAGCTTCGAAAAAAGCTGACCGACAATGGAGGTTTGAAGGGTAGGAGGATAGACCATGATTATGGTCAAATGTCGCTGGAAAGTCCCCGATACTGTAGGGGCGTATCGAATACGCCCGCCCCATACAAACATAAACCAACATCATTTTCTGATTAAAGAAATACCTCTATTTTCAAATTTTCATGCGTGCAATTTCTACAACTCAAACCCACAGCGTGGGTGGAATATTTATAGAATTTGGATGTTTGGAATGGACAACCCCTAGCGGGGGTGAAATATTTTTCAATAAATCTTTCTGAAGAAAGAAAATAGTTTCCTCATCTTACGATTAAGGAATGACATCAATCCTCGTTCAAATAAAATTGTCATACCTTGTCTCGACTCCGCTCGACAAACGGTTTGATCTTGGTCCGTCAGGTGGGTGAGCGGAGTCGAACCCAATGCCATTCATCCTGGTTCAAATTTCCTGATACATTTTTCCTTAATAACGAATCTCTCTTAAAAATAAACCTATTGATATACAGATTAATAGCTGTTGATTTCACCATATAACTAACAATTTAGTTGTATAACTAAAAATTTAGTTATACATTAGTTTTATAATCGATTATAGGCAATATTGTCTTTTTAAATTTTCACAGAATAATGAACGAGTTAAAAGAACTAACAAAGGCGGAGGAGCAAATCATGCACAGTCTATGGGAAATAGGGGGGGGATTTGTGAAGGATATCATTGAAATTTTGCCTGAACCGAAGCCAGCTTATAATACAGTATCAACCATTGTACGGATTCTCGAGACCAAGGGTTTTGTGGATCATGAGTCTTTTGGGAAGAGCCATCGCTATTTTCCAAAGATTGAAAAAGAAGAGTATAAGAAATTAATAACTGGAAAACTCTTACAAGGTTATTTTGAGAATTCTGCGAGTTCAATGCTTTCTTTCTTCTTGGAAGAGAAAAAGCTGGATGTGCAGGATTTGGATGAAATCATGAAACTTATTCAGAAGCATAAGAAATAAAATTGAAGCTATGACCTATCTCCTGATATCAAATCTGTCTTTAGCACTGTTCTTCCTTATTTATCGATATGGATTGAGGAAGCTGACTTTCTTTAATTTAAATCGTTGGTATTTATTGGGCAGTGTCCTAATGGCCTATCTATTGCCTTTGTTTCTCTTTGTTGAGTTGCAAGTTCCTGAAATAATGCAGATTACACTTCCGGTATTGGATTTGACTCCTAAAGCTGCACAGGTAAATCCTGCTGCAATTGAAACGATGGCTCAACAACCGAGCTGGTTTTCTGCCAATTGGATGCAGTTGGGCTACTGGCTTGGCGTGCTGATTGCCTCAGGTAGTTTGTTGTACAGGGTCTTGCATTTGCTTGTGGACAGATGGTCTGTTAGAAATATACATGGGAGCTATTCGTTTTTTAACATCGTTAAACTGAATGTAAAGAATGAGGATAGCAAAATGATTCAGGAACATGAATACATTCATGTAAAACAAGGGCATAGTTATGATATTATGTTTATGGAGATAATCAGGGTTTTTAACTGGTTCAATCCAATTTTAATCTGGATAAGGGAAGAGCTTAAGTATCAGCATGAGTTTATCGTGGACGAGCAATTTTCAGGAAATAAGGTTGCTTATGCGGAATTGTTGGTTGCTTATGCGATGAATGTTCATCCGAATCAATTGAGTCATGAGTTTTCCAATAAATCACTTTTAAAGGAAAGAATTAATATGATTTTTAAAGATAAATCTAATACGAGAAATAGACTGTTTTACCTTTCTATATTGCCGTTAGCAGTGCTGATTTTGGGATTGGTGATTAATTGCAAATCGCCAAATAAGGAAAAAACTGAAAGTGAAGCTGTAATTGCAGAGAGTCCAACTACTGAAGCCTCGGGCGATAGCACTGTAATTATTGAAGAGAACAAAGCACCAACTGTTGCTGAGGAGGGTAATAGATTACCTGATCCTATTGTAACTGATCCTACTGAAGGTAGAGTATACCCTTTTAATGATGTTGAGGTTCTTGCTTTATATCCTGGAGGACTTGATCAATTTAGGAAAGAAGTGTCAATGGGAATCGTATATCCTCAGGCGGCAATCGATGCTGGAGTAAAGGGTAAGATTGAAGTGCTTTTTATGATCAATAGGGAAGGGGAAATCTCAAATATATCTGTATTGAAGGATATTGGTCATGGTACAGGTGAAGCTTGTGTTGCTGCTTTGAAAAAGACTAAAAAGTGGAAACCTGCAATAATGAATGGTAAACCTGTTGCTGTCAATTTTCTCATGCCAATTAGGATGGATCTTTCTCAGACGTAAAATTTCTCTTCTAATTATTCTATAAATAACTTAATAACAGATTTCCATTTAATTTTTATGGCGTTGATTTTTAGGGCTTTCATCAAGTTCCTACTGGGGATTCTTTTGCTTGTACTTTTTTCATGCAAAACGCAGGAATTTACCAAGACCGGCTATTTCACGGCTGAGGTTGATAAGTATTTCAATGAGAAAGAAAAAGTAAATGTATGGCTCTATCGTGCTTTTCAACCAAGTGATACGGGAAATACGGGGCTGAGGAAAGATAGCTTTTATCCCCTTGATCGAAGAATGATGAAAATGGCTGGCTTAGGGAAAAAGGGAGATAAGGTCTTGTTTTCGGTTGTCCCAGAAACAAATCCTCTGTATAATATGATTGCCATCAAACATAAAAAGAAAAGGTTTGATAGGGCAGATTTTGTCAGGAAAGAATATTATAAGGCTCCCTATTATGAAAAGGATTATTCCTCAGAAGGGATGGACATTAAGCATGTCTATATTCCATATGCGGAAAAAGAAGGGTTGAGCCTGTTGTTTTATGCATTAGAAGTGGAAGGCAGCCCTAAGGATAAGCCGTTGGATAAGTTTGAATACTTGGCGAAAATCAATGCCTTGGAACTGTTTGAGCAAAAAGATTATAAAACGACTTGGCAGATATTTGATTGTGAGGATGGAGAAAGGAAAAATTGGACGATACATCCCGATGCGGATTTACTAAAGGATCGGGAAACGATCTATTTAAAATTATTTGACATCTACGGTCCTAATAAGACTATTTCTTTTTTCAAACTGATCAAAAAGAATGATGTAAAAGAGATTCAATTGAAATTATGCCCGAATGAGTATGTGCTGGAATATTATGACGAGAAGGGTGTGATATTGGATAAAAGTGGCTTTAAGGTGTTTTAATTAGATTAGAAAGGTCCTTCTGGGAAGAAGGACCTTTGTTTTTTAGGAAAGAAACAACTTTTCAAGTTCCAATGGAGCGACATATTTGCCATCCTTGTAAACTCTCATGTTTCCTCCGGAAATTTCGTCGATCAGGATAATCTGATTGTTGATTTTATCATGACCGAATTCTAATTTGATATCGTATAGTTCAAGACCTTTTTTTGCAAGTTCATCTTTAACGATGCCACAGATTTTTTTGGTCAAGTCTTTTAATTCTTGATATTGTTGATGGCTCAACAAGCCCAACATAGCTAAGGCATCTTCGGAAATAACAGGATCGCCGCGTTCATCGTCTTTTATGGTTACTTCGACAAAGCTATCCAACGCTTGGCCTTCTTCGCAGTAAGCCGCATATCTTCTAAGAAAGGACCCAACGGCTCTATATCGGCAGATAACTTCCAAACCTTTACCAAATACTTTAGCATCCTTGACGATCATCTGTACTTTCTCGATGTCTGATGAAATAAAGTGTGTTGGCACTCCTAATTTATTCAGGACTTCGAAGAAATAAGTGGTCATTTTAAGGCCAGATCTTCCGGCACCTTCGATCGTTAATCCCACTGTATTTGCTCCAGGATCAAAAACGCCGTTTTCACCGGTCACATCGTCTTTGAACTGCAATAGGATTTGGTTATCACCCAGACTATAAACGTCTTTTGTTTTTCCTTGATAGATTTTTTCCATGATGGTTTCAGTTAATTGAGGCGAATTTATCAAAAATTGATAGAGATGCCTAAATTATCCTTAAAAAGTCCTTTACTTTTCTAGTTTTAAAAGTCGTAATTCACGTTGCAGTTCTTCAATTTTATCGATCAGGTTATTGACTACCTCTATGCCTTGAACATTGAGTTCGAGTTCATAATGCCAGGTAGAGAAACGTTCAACGTGCAGCACCTGTTCTTCTTCCAGAAACTCCTGTTCTTCTTGGATAATAATCTCAATAAGTCCGTTATTATGCAGTTCCTGGATAAAGGTGCGTTCAATATTATTGGTTTTGCAGATGTCGATTACTCTAAATAATGTCTTTTCCATGTCTTATTTCTTTAATGAATCCGCTAATTGTTCTACTATTTTCTTTTGATCCTCGGATAGGTCAGTTGGTAACTTCACCTGGATTTCTGCATATAGGTCGCCAAAGTCCCCATCTTTTTTATACACAGGGAATCCTTTTCCTTTAAGTCGGATCTTTCCGCCGTTTTGGGTTCCTGCTTTAATCTTAACGTTGATTTTTCCGGTTAAGGTATCGACTATAGTCTCGCCACCTAATAGAGCGGTTGGCAGGTCGATTTCAATATTGGTAAAGAGGTCGTTTCCCTTCCGTACGAACTTCGAATCAGGTCTGATGGAGAAAGTGATGTATAGGTCGCCTTTAGGGCCGCCATTGACGCCATCGCCACCTTGGCCTTTTAGTTTGATCTTCTGTCCGTCTTCAACTCCAGCAGGCACTGTGATACGGATGTTCTTGCCGTTGACCGTAAAGGTTTGCTTATGGGTTTGAGAGGCTTGGAGCAGGGTTAGATCAACTGTGGTTTCATAGTCCTGTCCACGGTAGCTTCCTCGTTTTCCAGAAGATCTTCCACCGCCAAATCTAGAGCCAAATAGGTCTTCGAAGAAATCAGAATATTCGCCAGTGTCGTAATTTCCATTGTAATTATTGAAGTCAAAGCCTTCAAAAGGATTTTGGCCAGCTCCTGCTGAACTGCCACGAGAGCCTCTGGAACGGGCATACTCCTGTTGGGCTTTTTCGTATTCCTCACCATGTTTCCAGTTTTCACCATATTGGTCGTATTTTTTCCTTTTCTCTGGATCGGTCAGTACTTCGTTGGCCTCGTTTATTTCCTGGAATCTTTTCTTTGCACTTTCGTCATTTGGATTTAAGTCAGGATGGAACTTTCGAGCCAGCTTACGGTAAGCTTTTTTGATGTCATCTTGACTTGCGGATTTATCCAAACCCAATACACTGTAATAGTCTACAAACGCCATATTGAATATTAATTTAAAAAAAGAACAAGTAGAGTAGGGTTTTGTTTATTAATAGCCTTTCTCAAATTTACAATGTATATGTGTAAAAGTAAAGGGAGAAAAGGTAAACAAAGTGGGATATGAAGTGTTAAAAGATAAAAAGGAATTATTATGGATACCAATAGACTTTCAAAAGCGATGGAAGCATCGTTGATTAAACAAATGACAAAAGAAAACCAAGCATCCCAGATCTATTTGGCTTTGGGTTGTTGGGCAGATACGAAAGGTTATGGCGGTGTTGCGAATTTCTTGTTTCGCCATGCTCAGGAAGAAAGAAATCACATGATCAAGATCATGATGTATATTCTTGAAAGAGGAGGGACACCAAAAGTTGAGGCGGTTGCCGAGCATACGAAGCTGCCTAAATCCATGTCTGAATGTTTTAATATGGTTTTTCAGCATGAGGTGGATAATACAAATGCCATCTATGGATTGGTAAACCAATCGATGGAGGAAAAGGATTGGGCGACTTGGAACTTTGCACAGTGGTTTGTTAAAGAACAGACCGAAGAAGAGAAATTAGCACTGTCCTTGATTGATAAATTGAAGATCGCTGGTGGTGATCGCGCAACGGACGAATCTCTTTTTGAACTGGATAAATACTTGGGAAATGCTCCTGATGATGTGCCGTTGGCAAGAGAATCGACGGCAGACAATCCGGAATAACAATATTTGGCGAATAGCTGAAAATGAAAGGGCAGATAATTTTCTGCCCTTTTCTTATTTATTGATTAACTGCAAGGAATCATGCCATTCCATTGGAGTTTCCATTTTTTGATGGACAGAAAATGTGTTTTTTTCATTGTCTTTGTCAGAGACTTTCTCATGATCAACATGGATCAAGGATTGGAGAAATGGATTTATAGCGATCAAGAGCATGCTGATAAACTTGAACAGGATATTGAAAAACATAGTTTCTCCTTTCTTATTTTGGTTTTTTCGAATTGTAATAATCCAAATTGCCTGAAAGTGCCATGGATTTTACACGTTTATCTTCTGGGTAATTTCCAACGATAATATTGCTGAGCCCTTGGAGTTCGGCGTTTAGGGAGTCAATATGGTTATTGTTTAAAACCTCCAGCATGCCATCGTTCAATTTCACATCAAGCTTACTGAAGCTGATGTTGTCAACATTTACCTTTGATTTTCCTGCTATTTGCATACTAAATGGATTGCTGAAATTTTGGCTTTCTCGAGAATAATTGCGAATTCTTATGGTACTGTTCTTGAGAACCGCAATTTTATTGAGGCCTTTGGCGATACTATCTGTTGGGATTATTTCAATAGATCCATTAAAATTTTCTAAGGTTATACTGTAGGCTTGATCAGGATTTAAGGTGAGTTCAACACTTGAAAATAACTTCTTGGTTGGAGTAACTTGTAATGTGTCGCCGATTTTTTTATGAACAAAGTTTATTACTTGATTACTTAGCTTTGCGGAAATTAAGGTTGTATCTGCATATCCAACGGATAAGAAAGTGTTTTTGTCAAAACCGATAATTTTTATGTGCTTAATGCCATCTAAGGATACTTTCTCTATTTTATCGGTCTGATCAAAGTTTTTGACAAATGCAGAGACCAAATCGCGGGGTTCACGGCTAAGGGGGTCTGCAAATACAATACCTTGCAATGGCTTTATGACTAAGCAGACCAACCAAAGAATGGCAAGGGCGCTAAACAATAATATATTTGACTTTTTCATAATTAGTTCGATTTATAGAGTTCGATTAATTCTTCTTCCGTGATCTTCAATAGTTTTGCTGTCTGGAAGAATTTTGGTGCTTCTACCTGGATGAAATTTTCCTTTTTTTCTTTTAGGATGATCTGAACGGCATTTTCAGCGACAAATAGTCCGAGTCCACGTTTATTGAATATGATTTCATCTTGTTGGAGCTTATCATAAGCTCTCATGACTGTATTGGGATTTACTTCCACAGAGGAGGCAAATTCTCGGACAGAGAGGATCTTTTCTCCAACCTGCCACTCATCTTTGAGGATCTTCTCCATCACGATGTCGATGATCTGCAGGTATATGGGTTTATCTGATTGAAATTGCATCTAGACCTCCTTTTCCTTTAAGAAATAATAAAAACCGAGATAGGTAATTAAGGCAGCGGCAAAGCTCGGTACCCAGCTGTAGAAAGTCATATAGGATAGGTTGGAAATATGATACGAATACCCATCCCAGATCCTTGAACTGATAAAAACTCCCAAAGCCACTCCCGTGAGCAAAATCGCAGCTGAAATTACTAGGCTGTATTTTCTGAAATAGAGTGCAGCAAACAAGAAATAAGGATAAAAAAGGAAGAACAACAATGCCATCGGAGCAGATATGATCGTGAAGCTGCCGATATAAAAGATGCTGTATTTTGAGATTTCAGTGTAGAGTTTGCCTTGGCGGTCTAATGCCGCTATAACCTCATCCCAATACTGTTGCCTGAAATATATTTCAATGATATAATTGAGGCCAAGGATAATGAGGTAATTATATAAGAGAATGAATAGTCCGATCAATAGGTAAGCAGTTAGTTTCTGCCAGGAATTCATCGGAATAGTGAAATCATAACTTTTATAGAATAAGCTAGAAATAAAGGTTAAATGAATGAAAGGCAATCCTACAATCAATGCAAAGCTCCATTTGATATTATTGCTATCCACAAGATTGATCAACATATTGTCATCGATTTCGCTTTTAGGTATCAAGAGGTAGGTTGAAATATCATTGCTAACAAATATCAAGCATATAGAATAGGATATGATTGCAATAACCGGAATCGAAATCAACAAGTATCGATGGGATGCAAAAATGCTGTTTAGATATTGGGAAACTGTCTTCATAATTCTATTGGTTTAGGATTGTTGGTGAATGCATTAAAGAGGAATTCAATGTCCAGTTTGGATTCGTTTTCTGAATGGTTTTTCACTAAATAATAAGGTCCTGATAGTTCCTCTTGGGTGAATAGCGCCTGTTCCGCATCGGTTGTTGATTTGCTGATCTTGAATTTCCTGGATAAATGATAGATGTTTTCATCTAAAACCAGGCTCCCACCTTTCATAATCATCAAATGATCAAAAAGCGTGTCAACATCGCGGATCTGATGGGTTGCAATTAAGAAAATTCGCTCATCATTGATGAACTTAGTAAGCAACTTCCTGAACACAGCTTTGGAAGGGATATCCAATCCATTGGTGGGTTCATCCATCAATAAGACGGAGCTGTTGCAGGCCAAGGCAATGGAAAGATGGACCTTTCGGTGCTGTCCTAAGGAAAGTGCTCTGAGCCTATTGCTGATCGGAATATTGAACTCTTTGATACAGTCCAAGTATTGTTGATGGTCGTACTTGCTGTAGAACGCTCCATAAAGCTTTCCGAATTGTTCGATCCTTAGGTCAGGTAATTTGCTGTGATCTGGTAGGAAATAAACCTCGTTCAGGTAGGCTGCGATTCGTTCGGAACTGCGAAGTCCATTGAATTCAATGCTTCCATCCTTGGGTAACAACATGCCCACGATCAGTTTCAATAAAGTGGTCTTGCCTTCTCCATTTAAACCTAATAAGCCATATATGTTTCCAGGCTTTAAGTTTGTGTTGATATTCCAAAGAATATTCTTGTTCGGTTTATAATAATACGATAATGATTTAATGGTTAACATAGCGTATTGTTTTAGTGTATTAATGTGGTAGTACACTACAAATATACAATCGTAATTTTTATCTGCAAGAAAAAAGTGAAAATATTTTGAAGGATAATTTTCTAAGGGAGAGTTGATTGCATAAAAAATGGGCAGAATTGATATTCTGCCCATTTTTGTATTTTATTGCTCTAATTGCTTATTGTGCTGGAGCTGGTGTTTTATCCACCACTAATTTTTTGTCTCGGTTAGCGATTTCCCAAGCTGTATGGAACACTAGCTTTTCGCGTTTAGCCATCATAGGGAAGTCGATCTTATCTACCGTATCATTTGGTGTATGGTAGTCTGGATGTAAGCCTGAGAAGAAGAAAATGACAGGAATACCATGCTTTGCCAAGTTGTATTGGTCAGAGCGGTAATAGATACGCATTGGATCTTTTGGATCATCATACATGTAATCTAATTCCATTTGTGTGTAGTCCTTATTGGCTTTCTCATTGATCGCTTTCAACTCAGAACTCAACATATCCGACCCAATAGCATGGATGTAATTGTGGTTTCCATTCAAGTGTTTATCATCGATACGACCGATCATATCCATATTCAAACAGGTAACGGTGTTGCTCAATGGGAAGATAGGATGCTGCGAATAGTAGTTTGATCCTAATAGGCCTTTTTCTTCGGCTGCAAAAGCCATGAACAAGATCGTTCTTCTTGGACCTTTTCCATCCTTTTTAGCTGCAGCAAATGCTCTTGCTAATTCCATCACACCTACTGTTCCTGAACCGTTGTCATCTGCACCTGGGAAGAAAGTCCCATCAGGAAGGATTCCGTCATGGTCATAGTGACCTGAGATAATCACAACCTCTTCTTTAAGGTCTGTTCCTTCGATAACTCCTAATACGTTTGGATCATGGAACTCCTCTTTTCTCACGCCCATGGTAGCATCTACTGATGCTTTAAGGTCAAAAGAATTTGGTTTTCCAGTATTGTTGATTGTTTCTTTGATGTTTTCTACTGTGCTGTTTTTAGCTGCTAAGATTTGATTGGCAGTTTCAACAGTAATGTTTGCAACCGGGATATCCATTGTAACCTGGTTGGTCTGGTTTTCATTCGATTTCAATGTAAAACGACCTCCAGTCAAACGGCTTCCAAAACGGCTGATCATCTCAGCATTCTGGGAACTCACAGCTAGGATCATCTGTGGTTTAAGTTTGCTCAATTCCTGGATTCTTTTAAAGCGGCTGGTTGACCAATCAGATGGGGTGGCAGTTCCAGAGATCAAGGATTTGCCGTCTTTAGTTGGTTCGCCTTCATTGATCACCAACACGACTTTACCCGCAATATCCAAGCCTTTAAGATCATTGTATTCATTAGATTGAATGCCGTATCCTACGAAGACAATATCAGAAGCTTTGAAGTCTCTGCTGTTGTTGTTGCCTTGGATAAATAGATCTTTTCCGTTTTCAAGAGCTTTATTGTTGATCGTAAATTTATCTACGACATAAGAGGTTCTTTCCAATTCTACAGGTTGGAAATAGGAGCCGCTTACAGCTGGTTTTAAACCTAATTCTTTGAATACATTCGCAATGTATTCAACGGTTTTTTTACCACCTTCTTGTCCTGTCCCACGTCCTTCAAACTCACGTGATGCAAGAATCGTAAGGTGTTTTTTTGCTGATTCTTCAGTTAACAGGTCAGCATATTTCTTTTGATTTGCCTGTTGAGCTACCGAACAGCTGAAAAGTGTCGGTATCAAAAAAGAAAGAATAAGTAATTTTTTCATTATTGATTTTAAATTGGTTATGCACAAGAAATTTTGTTGACACGATTAGCATGACGACCTCCTTCGAAGTCAGTTGTCAAGAATGTGCGAACAATACGTTTTGCTAAGTCAAGATCAATAAAACGAGCTGGAATACAAACGATATTGGCATCATTGTGTTGACGGGCTAAAGCTGAAATTTCTTCCAACCAGCAAATCGCAGCACGAATGCCTTGGTGTTTGTTCGCTGTGATGGCAACTCCATTTGCACTGCCACAGATCAGGATACCTAACTTATTTTCTTTGTTCTCTACACTTGAAGATACCGGATGGGCAAAATCTGGATAGTCAACAGAATCTGCAGTAGCAGGACCGAAATCCTGAACAGTATAACCTAATTCGTTTAAGAATGTGATTAATGCTGTTTTATATTCAAACCCAGCGTGATCACTGCCAATTGCGATTTTTTTAGACATGATGTGTTATTTTGTATTATAAAATTCTTTTTCCGCGAGTTCCTTCGCTTTTTTGACGTTCGCCGATACCATGATACTCAATTCGTACAAGATAAACATCGGAGCACTTACTGTCAATAATGTGATAACGTCCGCTGTTGGAGTAATGATAGCCGCAATGACCAAGATAATGACGATGGCATATCTACGGCTCGCACGCATAAACTCTGGCGTCATGATACCAATTTTCGAAAGGATAAAGATCAGAATAGGTAGTAGGAAGATAATTCCACAACCTAATGTTAAAGTCGCAATAGTTGATAAATAAGAGTCAATGGTAATCTGGTTAGTGATTTCCTCACTCAAGGATACGTTCGCAAGGAAATTAACCGACAACGGAACTACGATGTAGTAACCAAATAAGGCCCCAATAATGAAGAGCACAGTAGCATAGAATACAAAACCTCTAGCTGATTTCCTTTCTACATCCGTAAGGGCAGGTTTAATGAATAACCAGATTTCGAATAGGAGGTATGGGAATCCCAAAGCAACCGCCATCAAAAGACAGGAGTTGATTTGGAGCATAAATTGCCCCGCCAACTCTGTGTTGATGATATTGAAAGGAATCTTCTCTACACAGAACCCTTCCAGATTCAAGGCTGCTCCAACTTTACACATCATGCGATAGGTCCAGAAGTCCAAGTTCTTCGGGCCCATGATGATCTGGTTGAAAACAAAATCGTAAAATGTAAAGGAAAGGATAGCAAATACGGTAATAGCAATTACAGAACGGATGATATGCCACCTAAGGATTTCTAAATGATCGAAGAAGGACATTTCAGCTTCGATGTTCTTTCCTTTATTCTTAATTGCCTCTATAAGTTTAATATTCTTGGACATGTAGTTTTAATGCGGTGATCTAATCGTAAGAAAACAAAAATACCATTCTTCTCTCGAAGAATGGCATGTTTTGTATATGTAAAGTAAATTTTATACAACCTCCTCATCAGGATACTCCGTAAGGTCGAAAGTTTCCATGAATTTAGTCGTGAAATTACCTGCCCTAAAGTTCGGGTCACGCATTAAACGAAGGTGGAGAGGGATGGTTGTCTTTACGCCCTCAATAACGAATTCACTTAGCGCACGCTCCATGGTATTGATAGCCTCTTCACGAGTTTGTGCTACACAAATCAATTTCGCGATCATTGAATCGTAGTTAGGAGGGATTGTATATCCTGAGTAAACGTGTGTATCTACACGTACACCATGACCTCCAGGTGAATGGAAGTTGGTAATCTTACCTGGTGACGGACGGAAGTTGTTGAATGGATCTTCCGCGTTGATACGACATTCGATTGCATGCATAGTAGGTTCATAGCTCTTTCCAGAGATAGGAATTCCAGCCGCAACTTTAATCTGTTCTTTGATCAAGTCAAAGTTGATTACTTCTTCAGTTACAGGGTGCTCTACTTGAATACGGGTATTCATTTCCATAAAGTAGAAGTTGCGGTGTTTGTCAACTAAGAATTCGATTGTTCCAGCACCTTCATATTTTACGGCTTTAGCACCTAAGATGGCAGCTTCACCCATTTTAGCACGCAATTCTGGTGTAATAAATGGAGAAGGAGCTTCTTCAACTAATTTTTGGTGTCTTCTTTGGATTGAACAGTCACGTTCAGAAAGGTGACATACTGTTCCATATTGGTCACCGATTACTTGGATTTCAATATGACGAGGATCCTCAACAAATTTCTCTAAGTACAAGCCATCGTTTCCGAAAGCAGCACCAGATTCTTGACGTGCAGAATCCCAAGCATTTTCAAACTCTTCATCTTTCCAAATGATACGCATTCCGCGGCCACCACCACCGGCAGTAGCTTTTAGGATTACAGGGTAACCCATGTCCTTAGCGATTTTCAAACCAGTTTTTACATCTGGTAATAAACCGTCAGAACCAGGGATGGTTGGAACACCAGCTTTTTTCATTGTCTCTTTAGCCGATGCTTTATCTCCCATTTTTTCAATCTGGTCAGCGGTAGCACCGATGAATTTGATGCCATACTCAGCACAGATTGCGGAAAATTTAGCGTTTTCGGATAAGAAACCGTATCCAGGGTGGATTGCATCAGCATTTGTAAGTTCAGCCGCTGCAATGATATTTGGAATATTTAAATAGGAATCTTTACTAGCAGGTGGGCCGATACAAACAGCTTCATCCGCGAAGCGAACGTGTAAACTGTCGCGGTCAGCAGTAGAATATACTGCAACACTTTGAATTCCCATCTCTTTACAAGTACGGATAATTCGAAGTGCGATTTCACCTCTATTGGCAATTAATATTTTTTTGAACATAATACTCTTTGATGTAACACTTTATCTCTTAGCACAATAAAAAAAGTTTCTGGAATTACTCCAAAAACTAACTAGGGTCTACTAAGAATAAAGGTTGGTCGTATTCTACAGGTTGAGCATCATTTACCAAAATCTTAACGATCTTTCCTGATACTTCAGATTCGATTTCATTGAACAACTTCATTGCCTCAACGATACAGATAACCTTTCCAGGAGTAACCTCATCACCTACATTTACAAATGATGCTTTGTCTGGTCCTGGAGAACGGTAAAATGTTCCGATAATAGGAGACTTAATAGTAATATATTTTGAGCTTTCGTCAGCAACAGGAGCTTGAGCTGCAGGAGCAGCAGCCACTGGAGCAGGAGCCGCAACAGGAGCAACTGCTGGAGCAACCTGAGCTGCTGGAAGTGTTGCCGTTACGTAAGTAGGCTCTTGATTAGTCTTTATCGTAATTTTAAAATCTTTCTCTTCGATCGATACTTCATTCACACCCGATTTGGAAACGAATTTGATCAGATCTTGAATTTGTTTAATATCCATACTCATATGCTAGTAGGTTTGTTTAATAATTTTAAAAAATAAATAGCTATAAAGGTAATAATAAAATGCAGATTAATACGCCCATCTCAAATAAATAGAGCCCCATGTAAACCCACCGCCAAATGCCGCTAGGATTAGATTGTCGCCCTTTTTAAGTTGGCTTTCCCACTCCCATAAACACAATGGAATGGTCCCGCTAGTTGTATTTCCGTATTTTTGAATGTTTACCATTACTTTTTCCTCAGGTAGTCCCGCACGTTCTGCAGTGGCATCAATGATGCGCTTGTTTGCTTGATGTGGAACTAACCAATTAACATCTTCCGAGGTCAATTTGTTTCTTTCCATAACTTCAACAGCTACATCAGCCATATTGGTTACTGCAAATTTAAATACGGTACGACCTTCTTGGTAAGCGTAATGAAGGCCTGCGTCTACTGTTTCATGAGTAGCTGGGTTCAAAGAACCACCGCCTTTAATGTTTAGGAATTGACCGCCAGATCCATCTGTTTTTAAAACAGCGTCGATCAGTCCGTTTCCTTCTTCATTTGGTTCCAGTAATACTGCTCCACATCCATCTCCGAATAGGATACAGGTATTTCTGTCTTTATAATTGACTACTGATGACATCTTATCGCCACCAACAACCAGTACTTTTTTGTGTTTTCCAGATTCAATGAATTGAGCTCCAGTGGTCAATCCGAAAAGAAATCCTGAACAAGCCGCTTGAAGGTCGAAACCCCAAGCTTTCTTAGCACCAATTTTGTCTGCCAAGATGTTTGCTGTAGCAGGGAATAACATATCCGGTGTGCTGGTACAGAAGATTATTAAGTCGATATCCTCAGCAGAAATCCCTCTTTTCTCCAATAGGCCATTTACCGCTGGCACTGCCAAGTCAGAAGTAGCTTTTCCTGGGTCTTTTAATATTCTTCGCTCACGGATTCCTGTGCGGGTTACGATCCATTCGTCGTTAGTGTCTACCATTGTTTCCAACTCTTTGTTGGTCAGGATATAGTCCGGAACGTAACCATGTACTGCAGTAATAGCTGCGTGAATTTTAGACATATTTTTTAGTTAAATGCAGATTTGATCCTCTCAATGAATTTTGAGGCAATCATATCTCTCGACAATAATACCATATTTTTTATAGCCTTTGGAGTTGAAATACCGTGGCCAATGATTACAGGAGCATTTACCCCTAAAATTGGGCTGCCGCCATATTGCTCGTAATTGAACCTGTCAAAGAATTGGTCCTTGAACCCTTTCTTGAGAGTAACTACATAAAATGATTCAGCTAGCTTCAGTACTACATTTCCAGTGTAGCCATCGCAAACAATTACATCGGCATGATCACTGAACAGATCACGTCCTTCTGCATTTCCGATAAAATTGATCTTGTTGTTTTCTTTTAAAAGAGGGTAGGTTGCGATGGTTAGGTTGTTTCCTTTTTCTTCTTCTTCACCAATGTTCAGCAAGCCGACTTTTGGTGAGGAAATGCCGTATACATGTTCAGCATACAAGCTTCCAAGGATAGCAAATTGGTTCAGCATTTCCGGCTTACAGTCTGCATTGGCCCCAACGTCCAACAGGATCCCAAAGCCATCCTTTAGCTTAGGAACATTGGTCGCGATTGCAGGGCGCAAGACACCTGTAATAGTCTTTACGCTGAACATGGCGCCTACCAGCATTGCACCGGTATTGCCTGCTGAAGAGAAAGAATCAATCTCTCCGTTTTTCAATAAGTCAAATCCCTTGGCTATAGAAGAGTTAGGTTTTTGGCTGATTGCTTTTGTGGGATGTTCGTGCATACCGATGTTCTCAGGTGCATGAACATAGTCAAATTTTGAGGGGTCAGATCCAGCTTCAGCAATAGCGTTTCTAGTGGCTTCCTCATCACCAAAAAGAACAATCCGTTGCGAATCGTCCAGCTGTTTTTGAGCTTCAATCGCTCCTTTGATATTAGAATCAGGAGCAAAATCACCTCCCAACACGTCTAATCCAATCTTCATTCGTTATTATTTATATTATTCAATAATACGCAAAAAACATCCCAAGTGAAAGTTAATAATATAAAATATTATACTTTTTTGGGATGTTTTTAAGAAAGATGTCGTTAGACAGCAGCGGTGTTCTCAATAATTAATTTACCGTTGTAGTATAAGTTACCGTCTACTGTATATGCGTGGTGAGGTCTGTGCACCGCGCCAGTTTCTTTACAAACAGTTAAGCTAGGTAATTCAGCTTTATAGTGTGTTCTTCTCTTGTCTCTTCTAGATTTAGAAGTTTTACGTTTTGGATGTGCCATCTCGTATCTTTTGTTTTAGTTATTTTTAATATTCTTCAATGCTTCCCAACGAGGGTCAATGTTTTCATTGTCCTCCTCAGACGAGCTTTCTTCTTCATTTTGTATTCTGTCCAACATCTCCGGATCACATGCTATCCCATCTCCGTTTTCATTACACTTAGGATAGGGTGGTACTGCTACATTGATGTATTCATACAGCAAAGGAGCAATGTCCAATTCATAATCGTTCTTGGATAAGGTGATCACTTCTTCCGTGTCCTCGTTCCAATCTTCGTCGATGAATTTTACCAAAGCACGTTCCTTAATGTGAACGGGCGAATCAAAGGTCGATAGACAAACATCGCAAGTCAGTTTTATGGTGCCTTGAATGTCGAAATTAGCTATCAACATGTTCTCCTGTTTCTGCAAGTCGACAACCGCTTTCAGATTGCCTTCCTGTATCAAGGAATGTTCGTAACATGCAAAGAACTTCTCGTCGATTTCAAAGTCAAAACTGTGCTTACCTGTTGAAAGACCTGAAAATGGTATTCTGTATTTTTTTAGATACTTCACAATCTTGCATTTGAGCCTGCAAAAGTAACGATTAATTAAGTATAAATGAAATTTATTTTAAAAAATCGTCTAGGCTATTCGTAATAATTTTTTCCTAATTCAATTTTCGGACGATCGTTCGCCATCCTCCATTTATTGGTGTCGCGCAATGAATAAGCACAACCGCAATATTCCTGCATATAAAACCTTTCTTTCTTGCTGATTTCCAACATTCTCGCTGAACCGCCTTTCTTGCGCCAGTTGAATGTCCAATATTCCATGTTCGGATATCGTGAAGCCGCTCTTACCCCACAATCATTGATCTGGCTCATCGTTTTCCAACGCGAGATACCAAGTGAACTCGAGATCACATCAAAGCCATTTTGAGCAGCATATTCAGCCGTTTTCTCAAAACGCATATCAAAACACATGGTGCAGCGAATCCCTCTCTCAGGTTCATGCTCCATGCCTTTTGCCAACTCAAACCAGTGATCTACATCGTAGTCGGCATCAATAAATGGAATATTGTGCTTTTCAGCAAATCGGATGTTTTCCTCCTTCCTTAGATCATACTCCTTCCGTGGATGAATGTTAGGATTATAGAAATAGATCGTAAAATCTATGTTGGAAGCAATCAATGCCTCCATTACCTCACCAGAACAGGGAGCACAGCAGGAGTGAAGCAAAAGCTTTTTCCCTTCGTTGGGCAATTCCAACTTCTCTCTTACAAATTCTTTGTTCTCCATTGCTTTATTATCTATTCTGCAATTTTACGGAAAACCATCTATTTAACCAACTTTAACAATCTTAAAGCCCTGAGAGCACGCCGACAAACGATTATTTTATACATTTGTAATAAATTGATTATTTATGAAACTTAAATACGTATTTGCGCTACTCGCCATTGCCACCCTCATAGGATTTTATTCCTGTGAAAAAGATGATGATGAGCCTACGACAAGCAACTCGATCTCAAGACTATATATATCCTACTCTGATTATAATGAAAACCCTGAATTAACGCCTTTCAACAACGTTGTGTTGTTGCCTAATGCAGATGAGGAAGAGGACATGAGCCTTCGTGCCACTCCTTTTTTAGGAAATGTAAGGGGCGGAAATTCAATCTATTTCAACCCAAGTGCACGCATTATTTTTCAATCTTCATTAAATACCACTGTTACAGACACCTTTGTCTACAAACTGAATATTGGTGAAACTGGCGCTTTGAGCAATGACAAAAATCAAATCCGCCAAGGCGTTTTAAAAGGAGTGCGTGGTTTGGTCTTCCATCCAAGTCTAGATAAGTTGTACACCATCTCTGTTGGTGGCGATGAACCAAGTTACTATGTATTCGACAGACCTCGTGGATTGTCCGAATTCAGAAAACCGGGACAGACCTATCGGTTTAAAAATAATATAGACCCTTGGGATGTGACCATAGTGAAAAGCGGATTGGTGGTGAGTAAATCTGGAACGAATGGGGGAGTTGAAATTTACGACAACTTGGTTATTTCCCGAGATTCCACTGTTGCTTCGGTGGAGCCTTCCAAAGTACTGACCGTTGAGAATGCCAGCAATATCCGTGGTATGTCAGTCGATACGGTAAACAATATGCTTGCGCTGACCGATTTCGTACAGGTAGGAACTGGAGCATCGGCAACTTACCAGGGAAAGATCCTCATCTTTGATGATTATGCGAAAATCAGTGCTGCAACAGGTGTTATTAGTCCTTCACGTATTATTACAGGGATAAACACCAAATTACAGCAACCGGTGGATGTTGAGCTTGATTTCAGAAAAGACAGCAAGTTTATCTATGTGGCTGATCCTGTTTCAAAAGCAGTTTATAGATTTTTAAAGACTGATAATGGAGATGTTGCGCCAAATGCCACTTATCAATATCAGCAAGCTGGTAGGAGCGTTCCTTCGACTCCAAGAGGGATATCCTTAGATGCCAGGAATTAAATCATAAAATAAAAGTATTTGTAGGAAGACGAGGTTAATTAATCTCGTCTTCTTCGATTAAGGTCAGCAGGGTTTCCACCTCCAGTTTCTTTTCCGCGTTATCAACATGCTCATAAGCTGCAATCAGGTTTCTCAATACCCTTTTTATGATTGCGATATTATCACAGGGCAGGGTGTAATTATCAGAAAGCGGTAAATTGAGCTGTCTCAAGAACGCATAGATATCTTCCTCACGCATGATCTGCCCGCGGTTGAAAACATTGATATAAAATTGGACTTTATCCTGATTTTCGCCATCCACATAGGCCAAAACAAAATGTTTGGGAAGATTGACACCATAGATTGGAATATCCAGTTTCTGGGCCACCAAAGCATATATACAGGCCAAACTGATTGGATTCCCTTTTTTTGTTTCCAGCACTTTATGGATGAAGGAATTTTGAGGATCATGATAATTAGAAGTATTGCCAGAAAGCCCAAATTCACGGAATAGGATATTATTCAACAACTTTACCTTCTCCACGGGGCTCATATCATACATCAGGTGGTACCAGGCATTCCTACGGAGTTCCGCGAGTTGGTAGTATACCTGTTCTTCATGAAGATTTGGATATTGGTATCGGTTGATGATCAGCAGGCCTTCCAAGAGGTCCTCGGAATTATTGAGCTTCCATAATTGCAGGTCATTCTTGACCTGGTCATATTGGATTCTATGAATGATATTCTCAATCCGGCCTTGTGAAAGCGGGTCAAAAGAAGATTCCCACGAGTGTTCCAATAAAGGTATAACCTCAGGCCCACATGTGATTAGTTTGTGCTCTATCTCTTGAAAAATCTCCCGGTCGGGATCATCCAAAAGATAGATGAGTGCCTTAATTTCTTTTTCATTCACAATGAAATTTACGAAATAAAAGGCAATCCCAAAAATCCTTCAGCAAATTGTTATTTTAATTGACCATCCAACATATTGATGATGGACTTGCCGTATTCTGCATTCTTCTCAGAGTGAGTCACTTGTATAATGGTCATGCCATCATCGTTCAGTTGTTTGAACAGCTCCATGATTTCCTCCCCTTGTTTCGAATTCAGGTTTCCGGTAGGCTCATCCGCTAACAGCAACCTTGGCGATCCTGCCAATGCTCTAGCGATTCCGACCACTTGTTGCTGTCCACCAGAAAGCTGAGCAGGGAACAGATCCTTTTTGCCCACAATGTTAAAACGGTCCAACATATCTGAAACAATGCTCTTGCGCTCTGAAGACGAAAGGTTCTTGTAGATCAATGGCGTTTCGATGTTTTCATATACCGTTAACTCATCAATTAAATGATACGATTGGAATACATATCCGATATGCGATTGAAACAATTGCGATCTCTTTTTCGCCTTCATATTCAGCACATCCTCGCCCATAAAGTTGTAGCTGCCTTCATCCGGCTCATCCAACATCCCAATGACGTTCAATAAGGTCGACTTTCCCGACCCCGAAGGACCCATAATAGAAACAAAATCACCCTCATTGATCTCCAAATTGATGTCCTTTAAAATAAAGTTTTTGGCCCCGCCAACATTGTACCACTTAAATATGTGTTCTAATTTTATCATGTTTTTTTTATAGTATTTAGTATAAAGTATTTAGTATTTAGACCTTTCCTGCTCCACAGGATCGTCTTAAATCATCTTATCCTTTCCAATCAGGTTAATATCTCATATCTCACATCTCATATCTCACATCCATTCAAGGGCACAGCCCTTGAATTACTCATCCCTCAAGCTATCCACCGGATTCTCTGTTGCTGCCTTTAAAGATTGGAAGAATACGGTAATAAAAAGGATCAATAATATGCTTAAAATGGCAAGACCAAAATACCAGAATTTTATTTCTATATGATAGGCAAAATTGTTCAGCCAAGATTCAATTAAAAGGTAAGCAATTGGCACAGCAATTACGGTCCCAATGATGAATATTTTAAAAAATGGTTTATTGAGTTGGAAAAAGATAGAAGCGATGGAAGCCCCTAAGACCTTCCGGATACTCATTTCTTTTCTTTTGATTGAAACCTGATAAGCCGACATGCTAAACAAGCCCAGACAAGCAACTATGACCGCCAATAACGTAAATCCATTGAATGCCTTTTGCAGCTCTATTTGTTTCTTTTGCAAGCTGGCATAACTTTGATCCATAAACTCATAATCCAAAGGCAATGATTCAGCAGCAGGGTTTTTCAACCATTCCTTTTCCATGGTTTTTATTGCATCCTCAGTTTTTCCTACAGCAGTTTTTACAATAAAGGCTGTTTTAAATCTACCCTTTCCACATTCATCCTTATAGGAGTAAATTGTTGGTTTCACCTTGTTTTCAAATCCATAGGCAATGCTGTTTTGTACCACTCCTACGATTTCAAAATTAGCATCACAACCAGCGATGGTATTACCTATAGGATTGTCTATGTTCCATGCTTTTGCTGCAGCCTCATTAATGACAGCATAATGTTTGGCAGAATCCGTAATTAATTTATCCATAGAGGGACTGTTTCCACCAGACAAGAAATTGATGTTTAATGTCTGGAAAAACTCAGGGTCTATGCCAACATGGTCCAAGTCCTGTTTTTCAGTGTTATAATTAAATTCAAATTGAGGGGGCAATTCCCTAGCCCCAGGAATGGTCGTTGCTCGTGAAGCAGAGATAATACTAGGATTTTGTAGCAATCGCTGCTTGAAATCATAAAAAGTCCCATCAACCTTATTATCATAATACATGGAAACCCCGATAAAATTGATAACCTGTGAAGGTTCAAATCCTTTGTCAGAATCCTTCATGAAATTGACTTGCTGTCGTACGACAAACATGCCAGTTACAAAAATGATCGCAATAATAAATTGGGATATGATTAGAATATTCCGAAGTCGGTTATTCATACCAAGGGAAAGGTTGTTTCCCTTCAATAATCTCACAGAATTAAATCCAGATAGCGAAATCGCAGGATATATTCCAGATATCAAGGTGCAAACTAAAATCCCAATCAGTAGTTGACCTAAAGTTTGAATATTCAGGATATAACTCATCAGATCATCATTAAACCAATTCTGCAAGGAGTTTCCAGTGATGATGAGCAAAACAAAAGATAAGATTGCTGAAAAACTAGTAAGTATCAAGACTTCCAAAAGCAATTGCCGTATCAAAGCAAATCTTGAACTCCCCAAGATTTTCTTGATGGCTAATTCTTTCAGTCGTTGATTGGCTTTTGCCATCATCATATTGGCGAAATTGGCACAAGCCAGGACCAAAATAGTGATTGATAGAACAGCAAGAATCCATACGATGAGGTAATTCGTATTGCTGCCAGCTTTTGGTTTTAAATATAGATTTTGAAGTGGATCCAAATAGACCTTACCTTTAGCAAAGGCCGAACTTTGAATTCTTTCCTTCTTGGAAAACTTGTTGGTAAACAGGTCATTAATTTTACTTGTTAATTGGTCGATATCAGTACCCTTTTTTACTTGGATAAAGGTCTGAACTAGATAAGGGTTACCCTCTTCCTCTGTATCTATTTTTCGAATATAGAGGACATCGCCATCGATAATCGATAGCTTTCTTTCTTGAATCAATCCATAGAACGTATCATGAACCCCCATGGCAAGACTGAGTGCAGGAACTTTCTTGGGTTCACTAAAATCTTGATATTCCTTAAAAAGCAATTTTGCAATCGGCTCTTTGATTAGGTTCGCCTCATTCTGCTCAGCATTCTTGTACAAAGGACCGTTCTTACTTTCGATTTGAAATATCCTGGCTAGCGAAGAGTCTATTGCAAGAGCTTTTTTAATATTGACTGTTGATTCTCCAAATAATGGATAAATACCCCAAGTGAAATCAATCTTTCTTCCGGCATATTGTATTTCTGGGAAATTATCTTTCAGCGTCTGCGCCATCGAAGGGAGCATATCAACACTGTATTCTCCATTGGCCTCCAGTCCAACTTGATAAATTCGATCATAATTGGGATTCCATTTATCATAACTGCTTTCCCTATTAATAAACTGATAAGATAAAATAAACCCTGCAAAACCTAAGGTTAAACCAAGAATATTCAACAACGAGAAACTTTTGTTATTCCATAGATTCCTCCATGCTATTTTCAAATCGTGCTTTATCATATCTTATGCTTAGTATTTAGTATCAAGTAAATAGTATTTAGACCTTTCCTGCTCCACAGGATCGTCTTAAATCATCCTATCCTTTCCAATCAGGTTAATATCTCATATCTCACATCTCAAATCTCACATCCATTCAGGGCACAGCCCTTGAATTACTCATCCCTCAAGCTATCCACCGGATTGGCCTTGGCCGCTTTCAAAGATTGGAAACTCATCGTCAAGAAAGCAATAACAACAGTCGCCAGCGCTGGAATCACAAACATCCACCAAGTTATGTCTATTTTATAAGCAAAATCATCTAACCACTTATTGGATGCCCACCAAGCAATTGGAGAAGCAATCAAAATGGAAATTAAGACCAGCTTAATATAATCTTTTGAAAGTAGACCAACGATTCCTGAAATGGAACTTCCCAATACTTTGCGGATCCCAATTTCTTTAGTTCGTTGGGCGGTAGAGATAGTCACCAATCCGATTAATCCGAGGCAACTCAATAAGATGGTAACCCCAGTGGAAAGGTTGATGATTTTAGAAAACCTATGGTCTGATTCATACAGCTGACGGATATTTTCATCGTAAAATTTAAAGGCAAATGGAGCATTTGGGTAAATATTCTTCCATTCTTTTTCGATCGTCTCTATGGAAGACTTCCAAGTTTTTGGATCAGCATGCAGTTTGACGGAAATGACTTGAAGTTGACCTCTATTCTTAGATATCAACATTGCCACCCCTTCTTTTTCTGTATGAAATGATTTGCTCGTATAATTTGAGGTAACACCTGTAATCGTTCTATCCCTGTCATAGGCACTTACTGCTTTTCCTATTGCTTCTTCGGGACTTTTGAAGCCCATTTCTTCAATAGCCAATTCATTCAGGATGATTCCCGAACTGGTATCCGCCATATTCAAATTTCTTCCTGCTAGCAACTTAATTCCATAAACATCAAAATAATCTTTGTCCACAAACTTGAAAGGTACATTTACCTTCACTACTCCAGTGTCCGCAGTTGAAGAAACAAAGTTCCCCCAATGGTTATCGGACAATGGTAAATGACCTAATGCAACTCCAGCAACCTGACTATGTTTCAACAAAGCATCCTTAAATACATAAGGGTCGACATCAGCATTTTGATCGACCTTATAAGGTAATTGCATCGTAATCAATGCTTGATGGTTAAATCCAAGGTCAGAGGTCATGGTATGTTTCATTTGCATCCCCATGATAAAAGTGGATACGACAAAGCCTTGTGCAATGACAAATTGAAATATGATCAATACCTTTCTGATCGAAATACTACCCACTGATAATTTTCCAATGCCTTTCATTTTGATGACCTCAGAGATCTGAACCTTGTTGATCAGGTAAGCAGGGTAAATACTCGAGGCAATGCTAATGAAAATGACTAAGCCTAGTATGAAAATGCTTACAGGCAAAATATCTGAAAATGAATTCAGGTTTGCTGGTAAATAGGATTCAAAAGCTTTCTCGAAAATTTTCGTCAAAGGCCAAGAAAGCAATAGTGCGCAAATGCAAATACAAAAAGTTTCAATCAAAAAGGATTTGGTAACATCAAAGGGTTGTTCACCCAAGGTTTTCCGGATACCAATTTCCTTGGCTCTATACGGTACTTGGGCTGTAGTCAGGTTGATGTAGTTGATGGTCGCCAATAAGAGTAAAAATACACCTATGCCGATGAATCCATAGACTACTTTAATATTCGAACTATTTTGAAGGTTCTTGTCAAAATGTACCTCGGCAAGCGGAGTTACACCGGCTCCGGCCTTGGTATTCATTTCAGCGAAATCCTTTTTAGTCATTTCATGGATTTTCTTGCTGACTTCGTTGACAAAAGCATCCCTATCATTCGGCGACTTTAATTTTACAAATAAAGTGAAGTTAGACATAAAGGAAACCCAAAGGTCTGAATTCCAATTATCGTCCGATACCTTTACAAATTCCTTCGCCAAGAAACTACTTGGACTTTCCAGATCCTTAACAACCCCAGATACAGAATAGAGAGTCGTGTCATACATTAAGGTCTTTCCCACAACCTCCTTAGGGTCTATATTCGGGAAATATTGGTTCGCTCTACTTTTGGTAAGTATGACCTCATTTGGATGCTGCAATGCTTGTTTGGGATTCCCCGCCAACCATTCATAAGGGACCATTTTGAAATAATCACTTGTGGTTTCAATGATGTTTTCTTGATCCTCAATCTTAAAACTCTCTTTGGAGTCTATACTATTCGTGATTTTCGGAAAATATTTTCTATAAACTGGAACTGAAAGCTCTACGCTCGAAAGGTTCTCCTTAATATATCTGGCTAATGGAGTTGGAACCCCATCAAACCGATCTGTAGAAGCAATCTCCTCGAATACCCCATATACCTTGAATATTTTCTCGCCCTCCGCGTGATTCTTGTCAAAACTCAATTCGTAGTTCACCAGCCTAAAAACGATCCAACAGGCACTGATCCCAATAGCCAAACCAATAATATTCAGGAAGGTAAATAACTTATTCTTCCATAATTTCCTAAAAATCAAATTCAAATTCTTCATAATCTATGCTAAATCAAAAAGTAATTTATTTATTCGCCATCATAACCTTTCCACTATCTCATATCTCACATCTAAAATCTCATATCTATTCAAGAGCATAGCTCTTGAATCATTCATCCTTCAAACTATCCACCGGATTTGCCCTAGCTGCTTTAAATGCTTGACCTCCAATAGTCATAAAGGAAATAACAAGTGTAATCAAACCGGCAGCAAAGAATATCCACCATTCGATATGGATATGGTAAACAAAGTTGCTCAGCCATTTATCCATGGCCCAATATCCTAATGGGATAGCAATGATAAAGGCCAAGACCACCAATTTTATAAAATCAGAAGTCAATAAAGCCACCAACTTACCAACTGAAGCACCCAGAACCTTTCTGATTCCAATCTCCTTAACGCGTTGTTGTGCGGTATAAGCAGAAATCGCAAATAGACCTATACAGGCAATTACTATAGTTACAAAAGCAAAGAGTTGCATAATCTTGGTAGTCTGTTGTTCCTGTTTATAAAGGGCAGCATAATCATCATCCAAGAAATGATAGTTAAAGGTTGTATTTGGTAATATTTTGTTGAATGCCACCTGTATATCCTGTAGGGATTGTGTCGTATTGGCGCCTGCATTTATTTTTACAAAGACATTTCCGAAATAGCTGTATTCAGGAAATAACGCTACTGGTCGAACTTCCTCTTTCAAAGAAGCAAAGTTGAAATTGTCTACCACGGCTCTCACAGGTCCCCTTCTTCCATTGATATTGACGGTCTTGCCAATTGCTTCCTCTGGAGTCCAGCCGATTCTTTCTGCTGCCATCTTATTGATGATGATAGCAACGGAACGGTTTGCAGATGTGTCCCTTGCTTTAATGATGTCCGTTTCGTTCAATGGTTCCCCAGCGAGGATTGGGATTTCAAAAGTCGACAAAAAGTCCCTTTCAATCGGCAATGCTGTAATATCCATACTGAAATTTGGATTCTTACCTTCAGAAGTTTCCAAGGAATATCCACCCTGTACATTGACCGGAGAATCATAGGATGCCGATATATTCTTGATAGACCGATTGTTTCTAAGTTCATTCTTCAGGTTTTCCAGCCCCTTTGTTTTTAATACATCACCGTCTAATACGACAATTTGGGAACGGTTTAAACCTGTATCCATGGTTTGGATAAACTGCATCTGCCTATAGGCAAACAAAGTACAGATTACTAAAAAGATCGAAATGCAATATTGGAAAGTTATCAAGATCTTGGCAATTGGAAACTTTGTCTTATTCGTCTTGAGTTGCCCCTTGATCACGCTGATCGGCTTAAATTGTGCAATGACCCATGCTGGCCAGCCCGAAGCAATGAAATTCAATATGATGAAGAAAACTATAACCGCTAAATAAAAATATGGATTGGTCCATACCTCAAGTTTCATAGGGACACCTAAATACATGCTGAATACCGGCAATAAAAGCCAGGCAAGTAGTATCCCCAGTGCCAAAGCTATGCCTACCATCATTCCGCCTTCCACAATAAATTGATTGAAAATCCCCTTTTTATGAGCACCAATTACTTTACGGACAGCAATCTCTTTAGCTCTCTCCGTAGCATGAGCAAGGGAAAGGTTCGTGAAATTGACCGCCGAGATCAATAGGAGGGCAGCTGCTAAAAAGCCGAAGATATATAGGTACAATAAATTCCCCGAACCAGCTGCTTTTGAATGCAAATGCACCGTTTCAATATTTTCTAGATTGATCTTTATGGTATAACCAGCATCATATTGCTCTTTCAATTGCTGCTTCATAAAGGCATCTACCTTTTCTTGTAATGCCTGCTGATTGACATTTGCTTTCAACAAAATAAAAGTGATGTCATTTGCTGATCCCCACTGCGGTTCTTCTTGATATCTCTCCAAGCCCTTGTTCGACAGCAAAGCCGAGAAACGTATTTCAGTATAAGTCGGCAGATCCTCTATAACTGCAGTTATTTTCCATGGATTTTTGTCAATCAAGATTGTTTTACCGATTGGGTTTTCATTGGCAAAATATTTTTTCGCTAATGATTCAGTTAATACAATCTCATTGGGGTTAGCTAATGCGGAATTTGCATTTCCAGAAAGAACCTTATAATCTAGGACTTTTAAAAAATCCGCATCCACATATTTTAGACCGGACTCTTTTATTGATTCCGAGCCATTTTCAATCAAGGCGGCATTATTGTAGGTATACATCCTGACAGCTTTCTCGATCTCAGGAAATTCCTTTGCAAAGACCGGAGCAACAGCCGTGGGAGTTACCCTCCAATAAGTAAAATCAGCATCCTCCGGAGATTTCACCGAAGAGGTAACCAGCGAAACCCGATCTGAATTGGACAGATATCGATCATAACTCAACTCATGGTAAACATAAGCCAACAGCAGTAAAAAACAGGTTATACCTAATGCTAAACTGCAAATATTGATAATCGAAAAACCCTTGTTTTTACGAATGTTCCGGAAAGCTATTTTTAGATTATTCATGTTAATATTGGTAATGTGTTTCCATTGGAGTACAGGTCTGTTTTATGGAAGCCTTGACTCACAAAAATTGAAATACAATACATTTGCCAGTAATGTAAAGTGCTGGAAAATAGAGTAATGTAATAATTTAAGGTGTTAGACATGTTCGATATCGAACGTTTTTTGTTCGGTACTGAACGGTTGGGGTTCTATAGACATCTGACAATAGACAATAGACACAAGACCCTGGAAAGAAGAGAAATTTGAATTTCACAAAAGGGAGTAATTCTTGGATATTGATGTTTTATCGGTCAATTGCCAATTCAACCCCTAAATGGCAAAGTCATTAAGTTAATAAATAACAAAATTTAGATTCTTCGTTACTTTTGGAGCCCAAAAGTAACCAAAAGGCTTCGGCCCATTTAAGGTGGCTTTTCGCACAATCTTCCGCACATGGATAGAATGCCTTGGTGTCGGGAATATCTTTCAATAGATCATCCCTTTTAATGGGATGATCTATTGAAAGCATTCCAAGGCCAATCCCATCGCGCAGGGCATCGGCATTCTTTCCATTTTTCCGCCACTGGAAATGAGCCGGGGGGCTAAAGAACTTCCTTCGGAAGGATGAAGTTTGTTAACTTTCCGAACCCCCAGTGAGATGAAATATTTTTATGAAAATCCCCTTCTGAATTTATTTCCAATTCTGAACGATCAGTGAAGAATCTGTACGGTTCTCCTCCAAACTACCTTGTCATCCTTGACCGAAGGTCAAGGAGCTGTTCGCTAATACAGCGATGGATGTTTTTCTTTTTCAAGGTTCGCATCTCTCAGAGATGCTTCGTTCCTCAGCATGAACACAAAAAACCTTAAATAATGACATGGCCCTACAGGGTGATATGTGCACTGTATGTTCTAATGTTTTTAATAAGATATTATCAATTATATCTCATTCATAGATCTTGGTCCATCCTCCCATCCTCGTTGGGTGAGCTGTTCCCTGAGCGGAGCCGAGGGGGAGTCGAACCCCAATCCTGGTTCAATTCCCCGTCTACCTACTCCTCTTTCAAGCTATTCACAGGATTGATCCTTCCAATCCTAAGGGCATGATAACAGATGGTTCCAAATGCAATCAGCAAACTCAAGCCTCCAGCTGCTAAGAATACCCAAGGATGGATATCAATTCTATAACTAAAATCTTGTAACCAATTATTCATAGCCCACCAAGCTATTGGAGAAGCAATGAGAATGGCAACTAAAACCAGTTTTATAAAATCTGTAGACAACAATTTAATGATTCCTGGTAGGCTTGCCCCTAGGACTTTTCGGATACCGATTTCTTTAGTCCGTTGTTGGGTAACAAAAGCAGCTAAACCGAACAATCCCAAGCAGGCAATGAAAATGGCGAATACAGCAAAGGTTGAAACGATCGCTTGAGTGCGTTGAACATCGGCATATAGTTTTTCAAAACCTTCATCTAAGAAGGTGTATTGAATTTTCTGATTGGGAGAGAAGCTGCTCCATACTTTATTGATTTCAGCAAGGGTCTGTTCAAGGTTGTTGGTATTTAGCTTAATGGAAATCATATTAGGGCTACCACCAATCATCAAAGCCAATGGTTTTACCGCATCGCCTTTCATATCGCCAAAAATAAAATCTTCAACCACCCCGATGATGGTAAAGGTTGCGAAATTGCGAATCTTCGCTCCGATTGGATTTTTTATACCGAGTTCCTTAACCATACTTTGGTTAACGACGACAGCTGCCGAATCTGTGGGCATCTCCATATTAAAATTCCTACCCTCAATAAGTTTGATGCCAAATGTTTTCAGGTAATCCACATCAACCACCCAGTTCTGTCCCCCAATTCCGACATCCTCATTCTGCCGGCCATCAATCCAATAGGCATTGCCATTCCGTCTTACCCCATCCATCATAACGGGTAAATAATCTCCAACGGAAACCGATGAAACGCTGGAAATACCTTTCAATTCTTCCTTCATCGCCTTTTGTTTTCCATCCAAAGTACTCGTTCCGCGTAAAACCAAAACCTGTTCCTTGTCAAATCCTAAGTCTTTATGGAGTATATATTTTACTTGTTGATTGATGATTAATGTTCCGATAATCAGGATAATGGATGTAGAAAATTGAAAGATTACTAATCCATTCCTGAACCAGTTATTGCCAGATTTTAAATTTAATTTTCCTTTTAATACGGCAATCGGTTTGAAGGATGATAGATATAATGCGGGATATACCCCTGAAATAATACCTATAAAACAACCAAAAAGTAGGAGCGAGGGGATAAACACTAAGTTCTTCCAAGGGAATGACAATGATTTTCCTGCAATTCCATTAAAAGAAGGTAAAAGTAAATAGGCAATGGCGATAGCAATCAATATTGATATTAAGGAATATAATAAAGACTCGGTAATAAACTGCCAGATCAAAGACTTGCGATCTGAACCAATTGTTTTTCTTACACCCACTTCTTTGGCGCGGGTGTTGGCATTTGCTGTGGAAAGATTGATAAAATTAATGATAGCGATGATCAATATTAAAGCTGCTATTCCGGCAAAGATATAGACCAATTGGGCATCACCTCGATTCTGGTTTTCAATCTTATTATTTTGAATGCCCTTTGAATGTAGGTGAATATCCTTTAAAGGTTGCAAGGTCATCTTTGCAGACCTCCATATTTCCTCATTCACTGCCATGCCGGCTTGCATGACCGCAGGACGATAATGATCATCAATATATGATCTGGTTAGTTTTTTCTCTAGTTCAGCGATGTCACTACCATCTTTAACCTTGAAATAGGTCGAATAATTGGAAGCCAACCAATTCTGTTTCTCGCCAGGGTAAGGTTCATGACCACTTAAGGTCATAAAGAAATCAAAGCCGTAAAAATTCGAGTTCGTCGGGATATCATCGATTACAGCGGTAACAGTATAGCCCTTAGATTTATCATTGTTTAGATAAATAGTCTTTCCAGTAGGGTCTCCTTTGAATAGTTTCTCGGCCTTACTTTTAGTAATAACAACCGTACTGGGATTATCCAGAGCATGATTTAAAGTACCATATACTGTTTCCATCGGAAACATGTCCATTATGCCCTGGTCTACATAACAAAAACCTTCCTCACTAAACAATTCAGGGTTTTCATTCGTCGCAACCTGATTACTACCCGCACCAAAAAGCGGATTCGATAATACACGACCAAAAGCTGTAATTTCAGGGAACTCCTCCTTCAATTCAGGCCCAGCAGGTGCAGGCATAGAAACACCCTTCTGTACCACATTATCTCTTGTAATTACCCCTACAACCCTGAAAATCTGATTAGAGTCCTTATAGAACTTATCATAACTCAACTCATGCTGTATATAAAGCACTATCAATAAGCAAATAGCCATGCTAAATGCAAATCCCCCAATCTTGATAAAAGAATAAAACCTCTGATTCTTGAGGTTCCTCCAAGCGATTTTTATATTGTTTTGAAACATTAAAATAGTATTGAGATTTGAGAATTGAGATTTGAGAAGCATAGTTTCAAATTCAATTCAACTAATTAATTAATTTCCTGTTTTCAATAAGAAATATAAAGCTATACCTCTCTCATATCTTATATCTCATATCTCATATCCATTCAAGGGCTTTGCCCTTGAATCACTCATCCCTCAAGCTGTCCACAATATTGGCATTGGCGGCTCTAAAGGCTTGCCAAGCGATGGTAGACCAGGCAATGACAATGGCTAGACCTGCTGCTAGTGCAAACATCCACCACTGTATATCGATGCGGTAGGCATAGGTCTGCAACCAATTATTCATGACCCACCAAGCTAATGGTGCTGCCAGCAAAAAGGCGATGAGGACTAATCTTATAAAGTCTTTTGAAAGGAGTATAATGATACTGGATACCGAAGATCCTAGAACCTTACGGATGCCAATCTCTTTAACCCTTGTATTTATAGTTAGTAAAGCTAGAGCGAATAAGCCTAAGCAAGATATAATAATAGCTATACTTGTTCCGCTTATGACAATTTTTGAAAATGTCCGCTCAGATTGATACAAGTTCTGCGTATTTTCATCAAGGTAGGATGGTTCGACCTTAGCCTTTGGATTTACCTTTTTCCATATCACATTCACCTTATCCAAGGTTTCTGCAAGTTGTTGGGTTTCGACACGAACAAAGATGTATTCCACAGTGAAAACATTAGGATTCACTGAAATGGTTAAGGGTTCGACTTGGGCCCTAAGATCTTGAAAATTGAAATCATCCATAATGCCGATTACGGTACTTTTACCGTTCAGGTCGATTTCCTTACCTAAGATTTTATCAGCACCGCCAAATTGTGCCGCCATCTGTTTGTTGATAACTACAGCATTCGTATCGGTCCCAAAGGAACGGTCAAAATCCCTGCCTCCCAATAATTTGATGCCTAATGTATTTAGGTAATCATAGTCAACCCGGATGAAATTGGTTTGAATTTCCTTGTTTTCATGTTCAAAACCAAAAATGCTCCTTTGCAAAGTGCCATCGCGGCCCTTACCAATATTTACATCCGCTGCACTGACGTTCTTTACCCAAGTTTGTTGGCTTAACTCAGCACGCATCCTTTGAACCATATCTTCTTTATTGACCCCAGCACCAATTGGAATACTGATGACCTCAGTCTTGTTAAATCCCAATGGTTTATTCGAGATATAATTCAATTGGGTGCTGATTACAATGGTCGCTATGATCAAGATAATGGCGATCACAAATTGCAATACTGTTAATGAACTTCTAAGATTTGAAGTTTTTATTTTATTGGATCCCTTTAGAGACTGGATAATATTTGTCCGTGCAGCTTTAAAGGCTGGTAAACCGCCAGCAAGGAGAGAGATTAGCAGAAAAGCCACTAGGAAGATAACCAGGTTCTTGATATTAAATAGATCCATTATTTTCAATTGGTAATTCATGTTGGCATTGAACTGCGGTAAGACCAAATAGGCTATGATCAAACCAACCAACAAAGCAATAAGGCATAAGATAAAAGATTCTAGTGTCAACTGCTTTACAATATCCCAAGTCGTTCCACCTAATGTCTTGCGGGTGCCGATTTCTCTATTTCTACTGATAGCATTAGCTAAGGAGAGATTGATGAAATTGGATGAAGCGATAAACATAATTAAACCCGAGATCAACAATAATATCCAAGGATAGTTGGATGATAAAGAGGCCGCAGGACCAAAATCATTCAGGTGTACTTTTGCCATTGGCAATAGGTGAAAACTGAAATAACTTCCATTGATATCTGCTTTTCCGCCATCACGTTTCAAGCGGTCTATATCATTTTTAAAGAATTGCTCCGTAAAAGCTTTGGTTTCCTTGCTGAAGGTCGCATCATTGACTGCAGCTTTCATTTTTACATAAACTTCATGGTCTGAGTTGTCCCAGGCCTGCATCTGTTCCAGGTAACCAGGTCTGTTTTCAAATCTATAGAGTGAGTTAAAACGAAGGCTTGAATTGCTCGGTAAATCTTTCAGGACCGCGCCAACGGTTGCCGCCTTCCAAACTCCATTTAAATTAACCTCAATCTGTTTTCCTACAACATCGGTTGAGCCAAACAGATTCTTTGCCATATTCTCGGTCAAGACCATATTGTCAAGACCCGAAAGGACATTCTTATTACCTGAAATAAACGGGAAATCGAAAATCTTGAAAAAATCCTCATCTACAAATCTATTGGTTGATGTAAATTCTTTATCACCATTTTTCAGGACTAATTTGCTATTGGCATAACGTGTAATACCTTCAATACTCGGAATATCCTTTTTCAACTGGGGAGCCAAGGGTGAAGGCATCGAAGAGTCCTCTCTTTTTCCAGTTTCCGGTTCTGAACTTTTATAAAGAAGCGCAATCCTCTCTCCATTAGGATGAAAATTATCAAATGACAACTCAAACATTGCTGTCAAAAACAAAACCGTTGATGCTGCAATGGCAATAGCCAATCCTATGATGTGAATAGCACTTAAGGATTTGGTCTTTAATATCGATCTCCAAGCTGTTTTAAGCATTTTAGTAGTATTGAGATTTGAGTATTGAGATATGGAGATAGCAAATTCCATATCATTTTTTTTGCTTTAAACAGCAATTCAATTCATTTGCCATAATTGTAATATGCTGATTACCTGCTGATTGTGTATATCAATAAAGATTGATATGTTCATTATCGGACGATTTGTTGTTCGCAAATGAACGTAATGGTTTGAACCAGGATTGGGGTTAGGCTAAACCAACGGGATTTGAACCAGGATTAAAGGGATGGGAGGA
The DNA here is from genome assembly GCF_046161205.1 of Sphingobacterium sp. BS-2. Lineage (NCBI taxonomy): Bacteria > Pseudomonadati > Bacteroidota > Sphingobacteriia > Sphingobacteriales > Sphingobacteriaceae > Sphingobacterium > Sphingobacterium sp. BS-2. The sequence continues at coordinate 24,760 of NZ_JBIXGO010000011.1, read as the reverse complement.
TAGACCAAGATCTGGGTAAGAACCAGGATTGGGTTCGGCTCCCTTTCGGCGGTTAGCGAAGCCGAGATGTCGCTCAGCCGTAGAGTATCAGTGGGGTCTAGGTGTTCCTTATTTCTGAGGTGTTCCTTACATCAAAGTCGAGGTGTTCCTTACATCAAAGTCGAGGTGTTCCCTACATCAAAGTCGAGGTGTTCCTTACATCAAAGTCGAGGTGTTCCCCGAGCGGAGTCGAGGGGGGAATTATCCCTTCTTCATATTTTCACAATTAGTTGAATTAATACATTTTGCAGCATCCTTTAATTCATCCAAACACCCGTAGATTAACAACATTTTCTTTTTATTGCTCCAGCCTTGAACTTGTTTTTCCCGTCTGTAGGCATCTCCAATTCTTGGGAATATCTCAAAATAAACCAATTCGACAGGTAATCTCTTCTTTGTATAATTGGCTCCATTGCCAGATTGATGTTGTTCTAATCTGAAGCCTAAATTTTTTGTAGATCCAGCATAGTAGCTGTTATCTGAACAAAGTAATATGTACATATATCCTGTCATGGAAATAAAAATACAATTCAAAGAAAATGTGGAGTTTTCTTTAATGTTAAGTTTTTGATTGTTGTTGGTTGATGTACTCGGCTTCGACTCCGCTCAGCCATCGGAAGGGGTTGGTTGATGTTCTCGGCTTCGACTCCGCTAGCCATCGGAAGGGGTTGGTTGATGTATTCGGTTTCGACTCCCCTTCGAAGGTTATCGAGCGAAACCGAGATATCGCACGGGGCATCGGCATTCTTTCCATTTTTCCGCCACTGGAAATGAGCCGGGGGCTAAAGGACTTCCTTCGGAAGAATGGTGTTTGCTTAGGTAGGCAACCCCCAGCGGGGGTGACATCTTTGTAGAAAATCGGATCGTTAATCGGATAACCCGCAGCGTGGGTGAAATATTTTTCTGAAAAAACCTTACTGAATTCATTTTCAATTCTGAACGATCAGTGAAGAATCTGTACGGCTCACCTCCAAACGACCTTGTCATCCTTGACCGAAGGTCAAGGAACTGTTCGCCAATACATTTATTAAGAGATATCTAGTCTGTCAATTCCCCCCACAATAACCCCCTAGAAAGGTCTTAAGTCTTATGTCTGTTGTGTACAGCCATGCAGCCTTTCCACTCTCTCAAATCTCATATCTCACATCTCATATCTTTCCAAGGGCAAAGCCCTTGAATTACTCATCCCTCAAGCTATCCACTGGATTTGCTTTGGCGGCGAAGTAGGTTCTAGAGGTCAGCACCAGTGTAGCCACTGCCGATAGGCCTATTCCTGCGAGAACAAAAATCCACCATGAGAGCTCGGTTTTATAGACAAAATCGTTCAGCCATTCATGCATAAAATACCAGGCAATTGGGAATGCAATAACAGAAGCGATAATAACAAGGAGCATTAGGTTTTTCAATAGTAAGAATATTATTTGGCTGATAGATGCTCCTAGAACTTTACGGATGCCGATTTCTTTTACACGCTGGTTGGTGATGAATACCGCCAAACCAAACAATCCCAGTGAAGCAATGCTGATGGAAAGCCAAACAGCCCAACTCAGTAGCTTAGATAGGTTCTGTTCGGTTTTATAGAAATTGGCAATAATATCATCGACGAATTTATAGTCAAATGTTTCCTCAGGGTAGAGGCTTTTAAACTTGCTTTCGATTTTACTAATCGCATTTTTCCAAGTTTCAGGGTGGTTTTTATCCAAAGCCACATGCATCATATAGCCCGAATTACTGCTCCAGTACATCGTAGGTCTTACGGCTTCGCGAGCAGAAGAAATATTAAAATCCTTCATTACCCCAACAATGGTTGTTTGGCCATTATTGAATGTTTTGCCAATGGCGTCCTCAGGGTTTTTCAGACCCAGAAGTTCCAACATCTTGACATTGATAATACTTTCTGAAACAGAGTCAAGAACTCGGACGTTTCTTCCAGTTATTAGCGGAATATTATAAACCTTAATAAAGTTCTCATCGCCGTTTCTAGCATCGAAGGTTACCATTTTCTTGTCCGAAGTATTTTGGTCATACGCCATTCCGGAGCTCATGTAACCATTGAATGCCGGCGATTGATTGCCAAAACTAACCGCATTTACTTCAGCTAAATTTTCCAATTCGGTCTTTAGGACCTTTCCCTTTTGTTCACGGTCGAAATTTGGAACGAAAAAGGTCACTACAGCATCCTTATTGAAACCCATATCCATATTAATAGCATAATGGATCTGCTTGGATACCACCAATACGGCAATCAAAAAGACTTGCGCCAGAACAAATTGGAAAATGGTCAATCCTTTTCTTACCCAGGCGCTTCTACTCAGATTACTGTTTTTTGTGGCTTGATTTTTCAAGGCCATAATAGGAGAGTATCCCGTTAGTACCCATGCCGGATAAAAACCCGCGATACAGGTAATAACCAGCAGTTGAAGGACCAAAAATCCTATGATTTCCAAAACTGGAATAGATGAAACGGTAAATCCTTTAGGAAGAAATCCTGCGAAGGCCTGAGTCAGGATAGGAATTAATATTACGGATAATATCGTAGCAAATCCTGCAACTAAAAATGTCTCCAATAGAAATTGTTTTACCAGATTTGACTTCTTTCCACCCAATGTTTTCCTGATTCCAATCTCTTTAGCACGCTCTGTAGATTGAGCCGTAGAGAGATTGATAAAATTAATAGCTCCTAAAGTCAGTAGGAAGACCGCTAACAAGATTAAATTTCTTAAGGTGGATTCTTTTACCGCATTGTAATTGAATTTAATGTCAAAATGGACATCCTTTAAGGGTTGAAGGATAAAATTATCCTTCCAATCATAATCATTTTGCTCTTTGTTCTTACTTAAGATCCCAGCAATTACCTTTTCAATATTTTTAGGCGAAGTTCCAGCTTTTAATAAGAGAATACATTGATTGCCACCATTATAATTACTCCATTGATCCCAAGATTTTATCACTTTCAAGGAAGCATTGTTTTCAACCGTTGAAACAGAAATAATTCCATCATACTTGAAATCAGAATTCTCTTTCATATTAGCTACGACAGCTCCAACAGTCAATTGTATGCTATCAGCAAATAAGATGTTTTTCCCTACCACTTCACTAGCATTAGCCTTTGGGAATAGAACCTCGGCCTTACTTTGGGTAAGAACAATAGTATTAGGCTCTTTTAGGGAGTTGATATCTCCCGCTAAAGAAGCATGTGGAAATATGCTGAAGTATTTTTCATTGCTAAAGGTCAAACCTTCTTCATTTGGAAATACCTTTTCTTCCTGACCTGCTTCCTTTTCGATTTTCAACTTTGCAGTCCCTAATTCCAAATTCGGAACAACTGCCTCCACACCCGTCAATTCCGTTTGCATGGCCCGTATCAATGGAACCAATACCGCGTCGCCTTTATAACCTCCATCACTTACAACCTTATATACACGGTCTCCATGTGGCAAATGTTTGTCAAAACTAAAGTCATAGCGCACCATTAAAAAAATGATCAAGGTCGCACAGATCCCAATGGCCAAACTGATTACACTAATAGAGGTTACCAGTAAATTTTTCTTTAAGAATCTCCAAGCCGTTTTAAAATGATTTCTTAACATTTTGGTCAATATTTAATTTAATATCTTCTTTATTAATTTCCCTAGCAATACCCCGCCAGAATTTCTGTTGTCTTATGTCTATTATCTTATGTCTACAGCCATGTAGCCTTCCCTCTCTCTCAAAACTCATATCTCACATCTCATATCCATTCAATCATCTCATATCCATTCAAGGGCAAAGCCCTTGAATTACTCATCCCTCAAGCTATCCACCGGATTTGCTAGCGCAGCTTTTATAGATTGGAAACTAATAGTTGCCAGAGAAATAAAGATGGCTGCTGCTCCTGCGATCACAAAATAGTACCATTCCATATGGATGCGGTATTCAAAATCTTGAAGCCAGTTGTTCATTGCCCACCAGGCAATTGGTGAAGCAATTAAGATGGATATTAAAACCAGTTTGATAAAGTCCATGGATAGGAGAGAAGTGATCTGAGGAACCGAAGCACCTAAAACCTTTCTTACGGCAATTTCCTTCATTCTAGTTTCCGCCATATAGGCAATCAAAGCAAGAAGCCCCAAACAGGAAATAAAGATGGTCAGTCCAGCAAATAGCATGGCAACCGTCCCTACAGCTTGCGTTTCATTGAATTTACTCTCAAACAACTTATCAATAAAATGATAGGAGAAGGGATATTCTGGATTGTATTTTTTAAATATGCCTTCAATGGTTTTTAAGTTGCCACTAGTTGAATGCGCTGGATTAAGACGATAATGAATGACGTCAAACCATGCATGAGGTCCTAAAATAATGGTTGGTTTACTGTTGTCAAATGGGGAGTCCATGATAAAATCTTTGATTACTCCAACTACAGTCCATTTTCCTCCTACTCCCTCAATAATACTTCCAATAGGATTTTCCAATTTCAAAGCTTTAACGGCAGATTCATCCAATATGATTGCTGAACTGTCCGTCGGAAATTTATATATGTCAATATCTCTACCAGAAACTAAGCTAAACCCAATGTTTTTAATGGCATCAGCATCCGAACTAAACCAGAGATAATTTATTCTTTTGTCCTCTTCAGAAGAAGCGTTCGAAATTATTCCTTGGCCTGATGAATAATAATCTGTAATTGGAGACATGTTCTTGGAAACAGAAATTACTGCTTGACTTGACAATAACTCATTCCTTATATTCAGATAATTTTTAGCAATATTTCCTTCTATTTCAGTGTATAACAAACCATTGGCTTGGTATCCCTGGTCACGCTCCTTACTATATTGAATCTGGTTTGTAACTACCACTGTCGCAATAATTAATATTATGGCGAATGAAAACTGAATGACAACTAAAACAGAACGAATATTTACACCTTTTTTACTGGCGTTAAATTTTCCCTTCAAGGTGCTGATGGGTTTAAATGCCGATAAGAAAAATGCAGGATATGCTCCGGACAATATTCCAGTTAATAACGCAAAGGCAATTAAAAAGAACCAAGTATTTAGCGTAAAAAAGCCAATACTAAGATTTTTTGAAACGAGTTCATTGAAATAGGGCAATGCAATGAAAATAATGATAATAGAAAGTACTAAGGCAAAGAAGCTTATCAAAATACTTTCAGTTAAGAATTGGAATACAAGAGTTTTCTTGTTAGCTCCAATCACTTTTCTGACACCAACTTCTTTGGCTCTTCGTTCTGACTTTGCTGTGCTTAAATTCATGAAATTTATGCAGGCAACTAATAATATAAAACCACCAACCCAAGCAAAAAGCTTAACCAAATCTATCCGACCTGATTCATAATTCCCTCCCTTGCCATTATTATATAAGTAATAGTCCTGAAAAGGGAAGGCAAATAATTCGACTGTACTCTTAGAACCACTCCGAATCATATCTTTATCGGCATTGATGTGATTTCTTGTGAAAGGTTTTATTTTTTCATTAAAACTAGCTAACGAAATTCCTTCTTTCAATAAGATGAAAGTCTTAATAGAATTATTACCCCAGTTTTCATCATAAAAACCTATTTTTTTTCCATATTCCCAAGAAATTAAACCTTCAAAATCAAAACTTGAATTACTTGGATTGTCTTGAATTACAGCTTGAACTTTTACTTGGTTGACTGAATCTATTTTGATAATCTTTCCAATGGGATTTTCTGAACCAAATAGGGCTTTTGCTTTTTTCTCTGTTAATACGATTGAATTTGGGTCTTTTAATAAACCAGTTTTATCACCTGAAATAAAGGAGAAACTGAACATCTCAAATAAACCAGAATCCACAAAAGCTAATTGCGATTTTAATTTTTTGTCCTGGTAAGTGGTTAAAAATAAGTGAAAATTACTATATCTTGAAAAAGATTCAATATCAGGAAATTCTTCTTTCATGGAAGGCCCAAGGATCTTTGGTGTGGCAGGCCAAGCATGTTTTGAACCTTGATTTTCATCTCTGTTGCTCATGATATACAAGCGATCACTTTTCTCATGGTAGCGGTCCATGGTCAGCATATTCTGCAGCCAAAGCATAATCATTAAAGCCCCGGCCATCCCAATCGCCAATCCGATAATATTTATGGCCGTAAACCCCTTATTCCTTAAGAGATTCCTCCACGCTATTTTGATATAGTTCTTAAGCATAACTTCCTTATTTAATGGTTAGCAATAGATGCACTGGCTCCCCGAAGAATCCCTCTAATTAATAACTCGTTTTTCCCCAGCAATAATCCTCCAGAATTTCTATTGTCTTGTGTCTATTGTCTTATGTCTACAGCCATGCAACTTTCCACTCTCTCAAATCTCATATCTCAGATCTCATATCTATTCAAAGGCAAAGCCTTTGAATCACTCATCCCTCAAGCTATCCACCGGATTAGCAATTGCAGCTTTAATCGACTGATAACTCACAGTCAAAATCGTGATCAGCAAAGCCAGTACGGCAGTAAAAGCAAAGATTTCCCAGCTGATATTGATTCTATAGGTATAGGAGTTGAGGTATTTATTCATGGCCCAATAGGCGATAGGAAAGGCGATCAGACAAGCGATTCCAACCAATAAAATAAACTCCTTAGACAATAATCTAGTTACGGAGAATACCGAAGCTCCGAGGACTTTACGGACCCCGATTTCCTTGGTTCTGCTTTCTGCCATATAGGCTGCTAGTCCAAATAAACCGAGACAAGAGATAATGATGGTAAGGCCAGCAAATAGCGCTGCCAGTTTACCTGTTTTTTGAGTTTCCTTAAATTTCAAGGCATAGGCCTCGTCTACAAATTTGTAGTCAAAAGGAAAGTCAGGATTGTATTTTTTGAAGATAGCCTCTGCTTTTTTTAGGGCGTCTGTTGTTGTCAAGTTTGGATTGAAGCGGATATGGATATTGTTCATCCAGCCACTAGCTCCTTCAATAACCAAAGGTTTGACAGGTTCAAATGGAGACTCTTGGATGAAATCTTTAATGACGCCGATGATATGAAATTTCCTTCCTCCATCATCGAATATTTTGCCGATGGGGTCTTGAAAGCCCATGACCTTGGCCCCGGATTCATTGATAATGGCGGCCATCGAATCGGTAGGGAATTTAGTCAAATCAAAATCGCGACCTGCAATTAAGGTAAAACCTACCGTTTCAACAACTCTATCATCACCTGTTTGGCGATTAAAGTCGATAATGCTATTGGGGTCTTTTCCTTCCCAAGTGAAGCCATTCCATCCACTCCAACGTTCTGTCAATGGAGACATTAATCGACTAATTGATTGCGCCACATTCTGGTCTAATAGTTCCTGCTTGATCAGTTGCACATTTTTAGTGATCTCACCGACCTCTGGAACATAGATTAGGTTCTCTTTTTCAAATCCAAAGTCGCGATCTTGGGCATGTTTGATTTGCTTTTGGATCACTACGGTACTCACGATCAATATCAAGGCTATACTAAATTGGGTAACAACCAGTACTTTCCTGGGGTTGATTTTTTGCTGTATGCTATGCAATCGTCCCTTTAACACCTTGACTGGATTAAAGGAAGACAGAAAGAATGCAGGGTAAATGCCAGCTAAAAAGCCAGTGAACAAAACAAACCCAACAAATAGGATCCAAAATCTAAAATCCTGAAATGGTATTTTGAATTTCATGCCCACCAAATCATTAAATGCAGGTAGGACCAAAATGACAATAATAAAGGCAATCAGACCTGAAAAGCAAGCCAGTAATAATGATTCAGAAAGGAATTGGAACACCAAACTTCTTTTTTGTGCGCCTACGACCTTTCGGATTCCAACCTCTTTCGCTCTCTTTTCACTTTGGGCAGTACTGAGGTTCATAAAGTTTATACAGGCAATCAACAGGATTAAAGCAGCGATAAGGGTAAATGTTTTCACCATTTCTATCCTTCCGCCAATTACTTTTCCGTTCTTGTATTTATTGTAAAGATATCTATCAGCAAAGGCGGTCAGAAAACTGACCGTCTTTACTTCGGAGTGTCTTGGAATCAAGTCTTTGATTTGCTCTTGGATTTTTGGGAGATGCTTTTTATCATTGATTTCTACGTATAGATCCACGGAACTATTTCCCCATTGACTATCTGAAAACCCTAATTTTTCCATTAAGGTCCAAGGAACATAGTATTCATAGCCTTGGAATATAAAATTGGATTCTGTTTCCTTTATGACGCCAGTCACTGCTAGCACATTGGTGCTATCCAGTCTGATCGTTTTTCCAAGTACATCTGTAGTGCCGAATAGATTGTTGGCAAGTTTCTCAGATAAGACAATGCTGTTCGGGTCTTTTAATAAGGTGTTTCTATTCCCACTCAATAAGGGTAATTCAAACATGTTCAAAAAGGCTGAATCTACAAATACACCGGTTCCTGCCGGAACTTTTTTATCGCCAATTGTAAATAAAAAACCTCTGGTACCACTTAACCTGGAAACATTCAGCACTTCTGGAATTTCTTCCTTTACCACGGCTGCCATAGGTTTTGGAGTAGAAAACCAAGTTGCGGAATCCTGGTCTGTCGCTTCTTTAGAACCGACAGCATAGAGATTTTCGATTTTTGGGAAATTCTTGTTGAACCCAAACTGAAAATTTACCCATAACAAAATCAGCATTGCCGCCGCCATACCAATGGCTAATCCAACTATATTAATTGCCGTAAAACCCCTGTTCTTCTTAAGATTACGAAAGGCTATCTTGAAATAGTTTTTGAGCATATCAGATCAGGTAATTGATTTGTTTAATGAACTGCGGAAGGTTTGAAGCCTTACGCAAGACAACTATTACCCTATTTCCACTTGCAAGTGGTTTTATTCTAATAATGGTTTCCTTTTTGCATAATCTGCTCAGTTCCATTTCCGAACGTTCGATTCCAGCAACAACTTGCTTCTTAATTGAAAACTCTTTCGTCTCAGCAGCATACCAAATCCCATCAGCGGGGATGTTTTTATTAAATCCATACTGCAGATTTAACATCAACAAAACCATCAAGCTTGATAGGCAACAGATGCCCCAAACTGAGTTTTTTCCCTTTAATCCTTTAACCTTCTTCAGAAGCGTAAAGGTTTTATTTAAATATTGATTTTGCATGGCCTTTGATTAGTGATAAGGTGATGAAACCATAAATTTTTCAATCCATAAATCAATATCCAATTCATTTGCCAAAAATGTAAATAATTCATTATCAATTGATTGTTATTTATTCAGGTATTGTAGTTGTCCGTTATCGGACGGTTGTTTGTTCGGTAATGGACGGGGTTAAAGAGTATTTAGTAGAGAGTATTTAGTATTTAGACCTTGAGCCGGGATGGGGTTAGTATATTATCGCTTGAAAGTCCCCATACAAACCTAAATTAACATCATTTTCAGATTTATGAAATTCCATGGTTTTCATATTCACATGAATAAAATTTCCACATCCCAAACTTCAGTGGGCATGAAATGTTTTTCAATTATTCTCTTCGTTACTTTTACGTGAGAAAAAAAGTAACGAAGAAAATCATGTAAGGTTCAACCTGTCATTGATACGAAGGAAAGATCTTGGGACAATGGTTTGAACCAGGATTAAAAGGATGGGAGGAAGGACCAAGATTATGGTCAAATATCGCTTGAAAGTCCCCCATACTGTAGGGGCGTATTGAATACGCCCGTCCCATACAAACCTAAAATAACATTATTTTCAGATTATAGAATTTCCTTGGTTTTCATATTCTCATGAATTAAATTTCCACAACTCGCGACTATGCAAAAATCCTATTTTGTAAGCAGAAAAGAACGCATTGGCTTACAGTTCCATAATCGAAGATTATGGATGACAGGCAATTGTGTTAGAGAACCGTACAGATTCTTCACTAATCGTTCAGAATTGGAAGTTTCTAGAGAGGGATTCAGAGTAAAATGAAGAATCTATTTTAAATTTTTTCGAAGAATAACACCCTAAATTGCGGTAGTATCCATGGACAGATCAACGGCGGGCGTATTCGATACGCCTACCAACCTTGATTAATATATGGTTGAAAATAGGTAATCCGCCAATAATCTTGGTCTAATATCGCTTGAAAGCCCCCCTATTTTAATTATTTTCAATGAATAACACCCTAAATTGGGGTAGTATCCATGGACAGATCAACGGCGGGCGTATTCGATACGCCCCCCACCAATCTTGATTAATATATGGTTGATAGGCAATCCGCTAATAATCTTGGTCTATCCTCCAATCCCATTAATCCTGGTTCACCCCCCCAAACCTCACACAAAAAAGCCGGCCTTTTAGGCCGGCAATTATATCAAAAGTTTAACAAAGTCTAAATACTAAATACTTACTACTAAATACTCTTTACCAAATACTTTCTACTAAATACTACCCTACAATGCCGTCGTAGTCTCCAATATTACTTGACCATCCAGCATTCGGATCACGCGATCCGAAAACTTTGCATCATGCTCTGAGTGGGTAACCATAACGATTGTTGTGCCGCTTTCATTGAGTTCGGTCAACAGCTGCATAACTTCATTACCATTGCTGGAGTCCAAGTTACCTGTAGGCTCATCGGCAAGGATCAGTTTGGGATTATTGACTACTGCGCGGGCAACGGCAACACGTTGTTGCTGACCACCGGAAAGCTGTTGTGGGAAGTGATTACGGCGGTGCATAATCTGAACTTTCTCCAGTACCTCTTCCACGCGTTTCTTACGTTCTGCGGGAGGGACATTGGTGTAGACCAAAGGAAGTTCCACGTTTTCAAATACGGTCAACTCATCGATCAGGTTGAAACTTTGGAATACAAATCCAATATTGTGCTTACGCAAATCCGAGCGTTTGTTTTCCTTGAAATGAGCAACCTCAATATTATTGAAAAGATAACTACCTTCATCCAAATCATCCAAAAGACCGATAATGTTCAAAAGGGTAGACTTTCCACATCCCGAAGGTCCCATTACTGCAACAAATTCACCTTCCTTAACATGGATATTCACATTGTTCAAGGCAACGGTCTCTACCTCCTCGGTACGGTAGAATTTTTGAAGATTGGTTATTTTTATCATGTGTTTCTTTGTTTAAAATAAATAAATTTCAGTTTTATAATAGGTTAATGTTATTCGTTCCTCAATGTTTTCGTAGGGTTGCTCGTTGCTGCTCGCAAAGCTTGCGTACTGATGGTAAATAGGGCAATGACTAAGGCTAGACCTGCAACCATCAGGAAGATAATCCAAGGCATATCCATGTGGTAATTGTATCCCTTTAGCCAATCTTGCATAAACCACCAAGCGATGGGATGGGCTATTAAACATGAAATCCCAACTAAAATAATAAATTCAGTATTCAACATTCTCACCAAGCGACCTACGGATGCACCCAATACCTTACGGATACTGACTTCACGAGCTCTTTGTTCTGCCGAAAATGCAGCTAATCCCAATAATCCTAGACAGGAAATAATGATGGCCAAAATAGAGAATAGGCTTGCCAACTTTTGCAGCATCATTTCTGAAGAAAAATAGTTGTTAAAATCATCATCCAAAAAGGTATAATTGAATGGGAAATCGGGGTTATACTTCTTCACGATTCCCTCAATCTCTTTCAATACCTTTGGAAAGTCCACCCCCGGTTTCGTTTTGATGTTTAATATCCCTGCTTCTACGCCATAGGCTTGTCCTAAAGCTAAAGGTGCCAATACCAAAGGCTCTGCTTCATCATAAATACTGTTGTAGACATAATTTTTTACAACGCCTGCCACAGTTAATGCTTCCCCTTGAAACTTGATCAACTTCCCAGCCACCCTGCCATCGGGTTGAATCAGTTTCGCCATGCTTTCATTGATTAATACCGAACTGCTATCGCCTAATAGGTTAGGTCTGAACGTCCTCCCATCCATGATTTTCATGCTCAAGGCATCTACGAAATCCTCATCCACAAAGGAAAAGCCAATCAAGATCGAAGACTTTGGATCTTTACCATCCCATTCGAATGAGGAGGTATTGGAACCAACTTGTAAAACACTGCCACGGCTCAATCCTACTGTCTCCACATTGCCGGTGGCTTTCAATTCCTGTTTGATTACAGGGATGTGTTTGGACATATCTCCTAAAATATTCGTCATAATAACCTGGCTACGGTCAAAACCTAAATCCCGGTTCTTGGCAAACTGGATCTGAAGGTATATAACAGAGGTGCATATCATTAAGATAATGGCTGCTGTAAATTGGGTGATGACTAATCCTTTTCGGATAAGATTGCTGCTTCCGGCTTTTCTCTTGCCACCCTTCAATGTGGTCAATGGATCAAAAGAAGAAAGGAAAAAGGCTGGATAACTTCCGGATATAATTCCAACCACTAAAATAATGGCGCTAATAAATCCAATTTGCTGCCAATTGCCAAAATCAATCGCAAGCTCTTTGTTGACCATGGTATTAAATGTCGGTAGACCTAATTTGACCATTCCGATAGCCAAAATGCCGGCGACAAATGCGAAAACAATGGATTCTCCCAAGAATTGCATGATCAAGGAGCCTTTCTTGGCACCAACAATCTTACGCATGCTAACTTCTTTTGCTCTTTTCTCAGACCTTGCAGTCGACAGGTTCATGAAATTGATACAGGCAATTAATAAGACCAACCAAGCGATAGAAGTAAATAATCGAACATTTTTTATTCTTCCATCCTTTTCAATGCCTTGTTCAAAACGATCGTACATGCGCCATCTTTCCATCGGGTAAAGGAAATTCTCCGAATTGGCTTCTTTATCATTGTTGATCTCGGCAATGTAATTCTTAACCTTCGCATTTACTGCATTTAAATCTGCATTTGGCTCTAATTGTACAATGGTTTGGATACTGTTATTTCCCCAGAAATCATATCCAAAATCTTTATTGGCTTCCAGGATTTTGAAATTCAGGAGCCAATCATATCGAAAATTCGTATTTTTTGGAAAATCCTTAGTAACAGCTGACACGGTATAAACTTGATTGTTGTCGAACTTTATGGTCTTTCCAACAGGGTTATCATCATTGAAGAAGCGTTTGGCAGTGGATTCACTCAAAACTATACTGCTTGGGTTATCTAAGGCTGTTTTTGCGTTTCCTGCCAAGAATTCCGGATTGAGGATACTGAGGATTTCTGGATCCACATAATTTCCAGATTGATAGATTTTCTTGTCCCCAACTGTAAATAGTTTAGTATTTCCCCAATCAATCCTGCCTGAATTGAGAATCCCTGGGATATCTTTTTTTAGGGCTTTGGCAAATGGACCTGGTGTAGCGCCAAATACATTGATATTTCCATCATAAGTCTGCTTTGACTTAGCTACATAGATGTCCTTTTTATTGCTGAAATAATCATTGTAGGAAAGCTCGTCTTGAACCCAAAGGAAAATCAATGCTGTTACGGTTATCCCCAACGCTAAACCAAAAATATTCAAGAAGCTATATCCCTTGGTTTTCCAGAGGTTTCTAAAGGCGGATTTTATGAAGTTTTTGATCATAATCTATTTGTTGGTTGTTTTGTCTTTATGCCGAATTACTGTGAGGCTTTCCTAGCCATCACAGCGCTTCGACATGCCTTTATTGTTTTATTTATTCATTTGGTTTTCTTTTCAATAACCGTCGCCTCGAATTAGCGGTTCACTGACGACGGCTAATAGGCAAACACTTATTGCTTTATGTTTAATTCCTGTATTTTATCATAAGTTTCATAACTCGAAACCACCACTTTATCACCAGGTTTCAATCCATTTAACACCTCATAATATTCAGGATTCTGCCTTCCTAATTGTAAATCTGTGCGGTAAGCTGTTTTTCCATCTTTATCCAGTTTGAAAATCCAGTTTCCAGCAGTCTGTTGGTAAAAACCTCCTTTGGCTAATAGTATTGCCTTAGTTTCATCACTTAAGGCTAAGCGGATAGTTAAGGTTTGACCACGACGGATGCCTTCTGGTCTTTCACCGACAAATTCCATATCCACTTGGAATCTTCCGTCTTTGACTTGGGTGTACACCTTTTTGATCCTTAGCTCATAGGTTTTGTTGCCAATGCTAAATTGTCCTTTTAGGTCAGGGAAGATACGGTTGATATAGTGTTCATCAATTTCCGCACGTACCTTGAATCCGGTCAATACATCGATCTGGCCTAGTCGTTCTCCTGGGTTCTTATTTTGTCCAACTTCCGCATCAAATGATGTCAATTGTCCGTCAACTGGAGCACGAAGGATCAAATCCCCAACTTTCTTGCGCATCAGATCCAATGCCTGTTGGGTACTTTGATATGTCTTGCGGTCTTGACTCAATTTTTGGTTGTTGGAAATTTCATCCTGTTTCAAGATCTGCTTGGTCAATTCAACCCTTTCCTTTTGGTAGTTATATTCGTTCAGCGATTTCTGATATTCCTGAGAACCGATCGCTTTCTCTTCCAAAAGTTTTTTGTTCAATTCATATATACGTTTTGATTCCTTGTAGGCCTGTTCTACATCTGCCATTTGGTTTTTGTTGGAAATGGAAGCCTGTTGCGCATTGGTCTGTGCAATTTGAGCTTGTGTCAAAAGGTTCAAGACCTGAGTTTCGTTCTGAACTAAACTCAATTCCATATCTGTATTGGAAAGACGCATAATGGGATCTCCTTTATGCAGGTGTGCCCCATCTTCAACATACTTTTCTTCGACACGGCCTCCAACTGAAGCATCTAGATAGATACTGCTGATAGGAAGAACGGTGCCATTTATAGGAATGAATTCTTGAAATGTATCTTCTTTAACTTCAAAGATGGAAATACGCTCTGCATCAACATTCAACTTGCTGTTTCCACTGGTATAGTAATAACTCGCACCGATCAGCGCAACAATACCTGCAATTCCAGCTACAGTTAGGATCCTTTTGCTATTCCACTTCTTTTGTTCAATTGGTCTGTCCATGTAATTCTATGTTCAAATTTGCAATATGCATATACAAGGTTGTGCCAAAGTTTTAAAATGATGAAAATCAATGTTTTAAATAAAATATGCTAGATGTGACTGTTCGAAAGCGAACAGTAATTGTGCGATGCTGAACAATAAAAAAAGTAGGCTAATAAATGCTAGGACAGATTTGGGATTTCAAGCACTTAATTAAAAAGCTTAAAAATGTCGGGGCTTAGTTTTGTACTGCAGATTATTCTTCAATTAATTGCTTTCATTCGACCCTTGTTCGAGGCAGCTTCGAGAAAAAATTGAACTTCATGCAGTGCATTTTGCGAAAATTCCGAATGTGTCTCGAATTTGGTCAATTATTCATCCAGTCAGGCAAGATCCTTTATGAAAAATTTGAGGGATGCATGGCTAGTCTTCAAAAAATCACCGCTGTTAATCGCTTTCAGTGTTCATAAGCGAACACTTTCATGTTCGGCTTCGAACAGCTAATGCTTTCTTTAATTATTAATATGTTGATAAACAATGTTTTAATTATTTGGCACAGCCTATGGAATGCAGTGGGAAATAAGATTTTAGATGAAAAGAAATTACATATACGTAATCATAATTGTTTGTTGTTTAGTTAGCACGGCAAAAGGGCAGAGTGGTTCTCTGTCCTTGGCCGATTGCATTCAGCAAGCGATACAGAATAATCCTACTTTAAAAAGAAATGAACTGGTAATCGATCGTGCAGATCTTCAGTACAAACAAGCCAAGTATGACCGTTTGCCATCATTGAATGCCAATATCGGTCATGACATTTCTCAAGGTAGGTCCATCGATCCGACTACCAATCAATATATAGATCAGAACAATAGCTCAGGGCGCCAATCCCTGAGCTTAAATGTTCCCATCTTCAATGGTTTCTATATTATCCATAATATCCGAATGCGGTCCAATGCGCTTGATGCTGGCAAACTGGAGTATGAAGGCTTTGTCAATGAACTGAAACTGGACGTTATAGAAGCTTATGTCAAGGTCTTGACCGCACAAGATATGTTGATCCAGACGGAGGGACAATTGGCAGTAACTAAAGAGCAACTAAATAGACATGAGGTCTTGAATAGGGAAGGGGCTACCAATCCGGGTGATCTATATGATATCAAAGGACAATACAGCAGTGACCTGAACACCGTGGAATTAACTAAACAAACCTTGAACAATGCCCGGGTAGAACTGGCTGGTTTGATGAATGTGGACGTCAATAATGTAGGGTCATTAGAAGCAATCGATATCCCTACCGAAATCCAAGCGAAGAGTTCTGAGGAATTATTTCAGCAATCCTTGGATATCCTGCCTCAATATAAGGCCTTGGATTGGAGAATCAAAGAAATGGAGGAAGGCATAAAGCTGGCCAAATCTAATTATTGGCCTAGTGTTTCATTAAGCGGTGGAATGAGCTCCAACTATAGCAAAGAAGGCGGGGCGATATTCAATCAGATCAAGAATAACCTGAGTAAAGGGGTGGGATTGACGCTGTCCATTCCGATCTTTAATCAGTTCAAGAACAGAACCCAGGTTCGTTTGGCCCAAGTATCCTTAGATGATGCGAATTTTAGTAGGGATATTATGCGTAATGATCTAAGGATGAGGACGGCACAAGCGGTTTTCGATCTGAACATTACCCAAAAGAATGTACTGAATCTACGGGACCAAGAAATCAGTTATGCAGAGTCCTTTCGGATTGCAACCGTGCATTTCGAGGCCGGCAACAGCAATTCTGTCATTTATTTAACGGCTAAGAATAAATTAGATGCCACCCGTAGTCAATTGATCATTAGGCAATATGAATGGTTGATGCAAAAATATGTGAATGATTATTATGCAGGTTCATTGAATTTATAATTAACTTAGCTTTAAATGAAAAAAGCGACCATTCTTGTTGTTGATGATGATCAAGATTTATTAACCGCCACACGAATATTATTAAGACCAAACGTCAAAGAAGTACTGGTAGAACATAATCCGGAGAGGTTAATGAATATCCTGGAAAAGAATCCAGTTGATATTGTTATGCTGGATATGAACTACAAAAGTGCCATCAATACAGGTAATGAAGGCTTGTTTTGGTTGTCCAAGATCAAGACGCATTTTCCAAAGGTGAATGTGGTCATGATCACTGCCTATGGAGCTGTAGACCTAGCTGTCAAATCGCTGAAGCAAGGTGCTTCTGACTTCATCGTTAAGCCTTGGCAAAATGAACAGTTGCTCAATACCCTAAACAGTATTTACGAAGAAAATAAACCTAATCAAAAGGAGAAGCAGATCGTCAGTCCCCGTGAACATCATGGAATTATTGGGAATTCTCCCATTATGGAAGAATTGCAATATAAATTGGATAAGGTTTCGCCTACTGAGGCTAATATCCTGATCTTAGGGGAGAATGGTACGGGTAAGGATTTGATCGCTAATGCCATCCATCAGCGTTCCTTACGGTCTAAGAAAGCTTTTGTCAAGGTGGATGTGGGTTCCCTGACAGAAACCTTATTTGAATCTGAACTTTTTGGCTATAAGAAAGGTGCCTTTACCGATGCTCGGGAGGATCGTAAAGGTCGCTTTGAACATGCCGATTCGGGAACTTTGTTTTTGGATGAAATTGGAAACATCAGTTTGCAGCAGCAGGCAAAATTACTCAGTGTACTCCAAAATAGGGCCGTGGTTCCTCTAGGTTCCAGTCAAGCTATTCCGGTGGATATCCGTTTGATCTCGGCTACCAATGTGCCCTTAAAAGTTTTGGCTGACGAGAGTCGGTTTAGGAAGGATTTAGTCTATAGGATCAATACCTTGGAAATCCAAGTTCCTGCATTGAGGGAACGGGTAGGTGATATCCCACTTCTCGCGGAGCATTTTCTGAAATTCTATAATGAAAAATACCATAAGAACATTGGCGGATTGGAAGCGGATGCTATAAATAAATTAAAAGGCTATCATTTCCCTGGGAATGTTCGCGAATTACAATACAGTATAGAACGGGCTGTGATCATGTCTGATCAGCAGAGTATCCGTGCTGAAGACATTTTGTTCTCACCCATAGAACAACAGTTGCCCGATAAACCTATAGTGGACGATTTTTCATCCCATAATCTGGAAGAGATGGAGCGTAAGGCCATCAAATCTGCCATTGAACGCTACAACGGTAATATCAGCAAGGCAGCCAAGGAATTGGGCCTTACTCGTGCGGCATTATATCGTCGATTAGAAAAATATAACCTTTAATAATGACCAAACTGGCTATAGCAGATTTTTTTAAGATGCTGTTCCTTATGGCTTTGGCCGTAGGTATAGCATTTTTGATATTTAAGGGTTTTTATCTTTATGCCGGTCTAGGTTTTTTCTTTTTGCTGATCCTTTCCTATAGGATGTTCTCAAAGCATCGATTTCTTTTGAAACAGATGGTAGAATTTTCCGAAGCGGTGAAGTATCGTGATTTCACGAGAAGGTTTGTGGTGAAAAGGGAAAAATCTGTTGAAGGGCAGTTATATACTGCTTTCAATCAGATCAACGAGGTCTATAAGAATATCAGTATCGATCAGGCATTGCAACACCAGTACCTGAATAAGGTCATCAATATGTTGGATACCGCCATCATATTTTACCATGCTGAATCAGGGAAGGTTATTTGGCTAAACGAAGCCTTTAAGGAGCTTTTTCAAGTTCCGCATCTGGGCAATATTTCAGGTATGCAAAAACGACATCCTGAACTTTATATCAAGACCATGCAGTTGCAGGTGGGCAAGCATCAAATGGAAACTGCCCATTCCAGTAAAGGCAAGATTAAGCTATTGATGCAAAGCTCAGGCTTCGAGACCCAAGATGGTTCATTTCGCATCATTGTCTATCAAAATATCAACGAGGCCATTGACGAAACAGAAACTAGGGCATGGCATAAATTATTGCGGGTACTGACCCATGAAATCATGAACTCCATTGGTCCGATCAGCTCCTTGGCAGAAACCTTACATGATCGTTTAGAACATTGGGAAGGCGAACAGGATATTGAAGATTTAAAGTTGGGTATTTTTACCATCAAGCGCAGAAGTGAGGGACTGTTGCAGTTTGCTAAGAGCTATCGATTGATCAATAAGGTTGATCAGCCTCAGTTTTCCGAGATACTGGTCGTTCAACTTTTTGAAAACATTTATCAATTATTGGAGCCTACCTTGATCCAAAAAAATATAGATGTCGATATCATCATCAAGAATACCCGGATGATATTGAGAGCGGATGTCAATCTGCTGGAACAGGTCATCATCAACTTATTATTGAATGCAATCGAAGCGGTAAAGGAGGAAGAGGAGCCCTATATCAGTTTGTCAGCCATCGAGACCAAGGACCATATCCAATTGAAGATCCAGGACAATGGGGCCGGGATGTCTCCAGAAATCCAAGAACAGATCTTTACGCCATTCTTTACGACCAAAAAGACAGGTACCGGTGTTGGTCTGACCCTTAGCAAGCAGATCATGTTAATGCATGGCGGCAATATCTCTGTGGACAGTGTGGAAGGAGAAGGCAGTACCTTTACCTTGCAATTCTAAAGCAATTTGTATTTTTGTGCCGCAATGCGGTATTACTTCGACTATATCTATCATTTTTTGGTTTCCAACAGCAGGCATGGTACGCATTCCCCCTTTGTGTATGCCTTGACGGAAAAGGTGATCTATAACCCTAGCTATAAATGCCCAAATTTTGTTGAATTTCCTGAAGGTTTCAAACCAAATTATTTTCCATTGTTAAAAAAGATCCTGAGTTTTTGGGAGGTCAATATGTTGATTGATGATCTACAGAATCCAGATGCGCAATCTTATTTGGTAAATGGGAAGGAGGATTCTGAAGTTATCTTGCCATTGATAGATGCTGGGAAAATCATTGTTTTCCATGAGCCCTATAAACAAAAGAGGCAATGGAAAAAACTGATTGCCGACCAGCGAGTGACCGTATCTATCAATTTGTTCCATTTTGGTATCCTAATGAAAAGGGATGGGCAAAGAAAACAAGATTTCCTGCTGAGATATCTTTAGGGCACTGATAAAATAAGTTTAACCCCTCTTTTTATTTTCTCTCATTAAAAAGCCTCACTGATACTTAAGTAAAAGCCAGACTGTCTTTTCTCTCCCGGTCTCTGTTCGCCATAAGCATAGTCTAAACGGATGCTGCTATTGTGTTCAAGGCTGAAGAAATAGCGTAATCCAGCACCGTAGGACGGAATCAGGCGCATATCATGTTGTTTTGAAAAGGTGCTACCCGTACCTAGGAATGCATTGACGCCTATACGAGGGATGAAACGGTATCGCAGTTCTGCTTGCGCAGTAAGGTAATTTTTGTCCTTGTATCGGCCCAGATAATATCCACGCATGGTCATATCCCCACCCAGTTCACGCATGACATAGAATGGTACGTTTTTACCGTAAGTGCCACGGTACAGACCTTGGGCGGCGATGGTGAGTTTTTTATTGATCGGATAAAAGCCACGAACATCCAGTTCGATTTGGTTTCCCGTGAAATTATCCTTTCCAAAGAAGTTAGGGGCAAAGCTATATTTTACCCGGCTATAAAATCCGTTGGTAGAGTATGTGGTGTTATTACGGGTGTCATATAGGGCAGAAACACCAAGGGCTAGGTATTGGCCACCATCTTTACCATACACTTCTGGAGATTCAAAAACACCACCGGCTTCCATATCCTTGAATTCGAAGTTCTCGTAATTTAAATTGACACCGGCATAAAAATTAGGGGCGAATCTCTTTTCCCCATCCAGTTTGATGCGGTAGAGTTTTTGGTCCAGATAATCTTCATCTGCTTTCCAGGTATCATTTCCGAGGCCATAGAAATTGAAAGGCCAATCTCTGAAGCGCATTTCAGTTAATATATGGTAGTCATTGTTCTTAGTCCAGATGTCAGAGGTCAGTTTTATATTCTTTTGTTTTTTGGTGGTCAAGGTACCGATTAGGGTGACGTTTGAGGTTCTGCTATCTAGGTTTTCTTTGTCGATATAGAAATTATAGGTACTTGCGATGCCGTATTCGAATCCAGTTTCCTGTGCATAACCGATGGCAGGCAGGACGACGAAGCTTCCGGATCGGGAAGAATCTTTCTTGGAGGAGACGAATTTTTGCATCAATTTTTGGATGATTCCAGGTTTTTCTTGGGCGTTTCCAAGCTTAGGGGAGATACAAAGGCCGATAAATAGCGATATTAATAGCGAATATTTTTTCAAAGCAATCCGAGTTATTTGTGCAAATATAGGGTATCCTTTGAAATGGAATATGAAAATTATTTACTTGCATATCAATGATATGGTTTTCAGGAGCAAAAAAAATGACCAAATATTTTTGATATGTTCATGGAGTAGCTATCTTTGCAACATCAAATCGGGAAAATGAGTACCGAAAAGGGATTGTTCTTTAAGTAGAAAAAAAATTAAAAATAAAACTTGCGAATATCAGATAAATATTAGATTTTTGCACTCGCTATCCAAAGATAGCCGTTCTTTAAAACAGAAAGTTTTATTAAATAAAGCACGCCTCCTTAGCTCAGCTGGTAGAGCAACTGACTTGTAATCAGTAGGTCATTGGTTCGATTCCGATAGGAGGCTCAAAAACAACGCAAGTTGTAGGTCTGGAGGGGTTCCAGAGCGGTCAAATGGGACGGACTGTAAATCCGTTGCTTCGGCTTCGAAGGTTCGAATCCTTCTCCCTCCACCAAAAAGTTTTCATTCTTCTGGTTGTTAACGGCCAGAATTCCTGAGTGTAAAACTGAAAAGCGGAAGTAGCTCAGTTGGTAGAGCGATAGCCTTCCAAGCTATAGGTCGCGAGTTCGAACCTCGTCTTCCGCTCAATTTATAAAACAAATCTAAGTCTCTGTCTTCTTAACAATTTATTTTTGAAAGGGTAGAGGCTTATATCTGTAAATAAGCTTTTTGAAAGCCGAAGTAGCTCAGGGGTAGAGCACTTCCTTGGTAAGGAAGAGGTCGTGGGTTCAAATCCCATCTTTGGCTCGAATACATAAGTTTTGTAACTTTGTAAGATTAATTAAAAGAAATATTTTATAATTACTAATTCGCATAAACATGGCAAAAGAGAAATTTGACCGTAGTAAACCGCACTTAAACATTGGTACTATCGGTCACGTTGACCACGGTAAAACAACTACAACAGCTGCTATCACTAAAGTTTTAGCTGATAAAGGTTTTTCAGAGGCTCGTTCATTTGATTCAATTGACTCTGCTCCTGAAGAGAAAGAGCGTGGTATCACAATTAACACTTCACACGTAGAATACCAAACAGCTAACCGTCACTATGCACACGTTGACTGTCCAGGTCACGCCGATTACGTTAAGAACATGGTAACTGGTGCTGCACAGATGGATGGAGCTATCATCGTAGTTGCTGCTACAGATGGTCCTATGCCTCAAACTCGCGAGCACATCCTATTAGCTCGTCAGGTAGGTGTTCCTGCGTTAGTAGTTTTCTTGAACAAAGTTGACTTAGTTGATGACGCTGAGTTATTAGACTTAGTTGAGATGGAAGTTCGTGAATTATTATCATTCTACGAATTCCCAGGAGACGATGTTCCAGTAATCAAAGGTTCTGCATTAGGTGCTTTGAACGGAGAGACTCAATGGGTTGATTCAATCATGGAATTGATGGATGCTGTAGATAACTACATTCCAATCCCTCCACGTTTGACAGATCTTCCTTTCTTGATGCCTATCGAAGACGTATTCTCGATCACAGGTCGTGGTACAGTTGCAACTGGTCGTATCGAAAGAGGTGTAATCAACTCTGGTGATCCAGTTGAGATCTTAGGTATGGGTGCTGAGAACTTGAAATCTACAGTAACAGGTGTTGAGATGTTCCGTAAGATCTTAGATTACGGTGAGGCTGGTGATAACGTAGGTTTATTGTTACGTGGTATTGAGAAAACTGATATCCGTCGTGGTATGGTTATCTGTAAACCAGGTTCAGTAACTCCACACACAGACTTCAAAGCTGAGGTTTACGTATTGTCGAAAGCAGAAGGTGGTCGTCACACTCCTTTCTTCAACAAATACCGTCCTCAATTCTATTTCCGTACAACTGACGTAACTGGAGAGATCACTCTAGAAGAAGGTACTGAGATGGTTATGCCAGGTGATAACGTAACAATCACTGTTAAGTTGATCAACGCTATCGCTATGGAAAAAGGTCTACGTTTCGCTATCCGTGAAGGTGGTAGAACAGTAGGTGCTGGTCAGGTAACTGAAATCATTAAATAATCCCAAAGGATTATCTAAATAAAAGATAAGCTAATTGGCTCCGGCTAATTAGCTTATTTTTTCTGAATTATTCGTTTTTATTGAGCCTCAAATACTTAGCGAAGTAGGGGAGTTCGGTAGCTAAAAAAGAATAGTTTGACCAGAAAGAAATCTTGCGGAAATCGCAAATAAATTGAAATAATATTTGCTGCAATGGGGTCTAAAGCCTATATTTGCAACATCAAAAAAATCTACACGGGCATAGTTCAATGGTAGAATAGAGGTCTCCAAAACCTTCGATCTGGGTTCGAATCCTAGTGCCCGTGCTAATAAAAATAGAAACTTAAAAAATGGCAAAAGTACTTGATTTTATTAAGGACTCTTATACAGAGGTTACTGAGAAAGTGACTTGGCCTACTTGGGCGCAATTACAAAGTCATGCGGTTATTGTACTTATTGCATCTGTTATTATTGCCTTGGTGATTTTCATAATGGATAAAGCATCAAGTAATGTAATGGAATTGCTGTACAATACAGCGTCTTAATTTTCTAATCCAACAGTATTATGGCAGATCAAAGTTTAAAGTGGTACGTTGTGCGTGCTGTTAGCGGAAAAGAGAAGAAGGTAAAACAATACCTTGAAGCTGAAATCAACCGCTTGGGCATACAACATTTGGTTACCCAAGTATTGATCCCTATGGAGAAATACTACCAAATGCGCGATGGCAAGAAAGTTGCCAAAGAACGTAACTACTACCCTGGGTATGTTTTGATCGAAGCCGCATTGGACGGTGAGATCGAACACGCAATCAAAAACGTAAATAGTGTAATCGGATTCTTAGGTGATAAAGCAGGTAATGCAATCCCTCTACGTCCAGCTGAAGTTAACCGTATTTTAGGTAAGGTTGACGAAATGGCTGAGCAAGGTGAATCAATCAGCGTTCCGTACTACGTTGGTGAGACCGTAAAAGTAAACGACGGTCCTTTCAACGGATTTACAGGAGAAATCGAAGAGGTACATGAAGATAAGAAGAAATTAACCGTAATGGTAAAAGTATTCGGTCGTAAAACTCCTCTAGAGCTGAACTATATGCAAGTTGAAAAAGAGTAAGATCTTTTTAGACAGTAGACAAAAGACATTAGACATTAGAAGCCCTATCCAGTTGGATAGGGCTTTTTTTTGTGGTTCGACTCCGCTCACCAACCAAGGATGGAAGGATGGGACAAGATCATAATAATTATTTTTCGGATTAGATATCACGTTTGGTAGGGGCGAATTGAATTCGCCCGTTGGTATTTGAACCAGGATGTGGTTCGACTCCGCTATTAGATTTGTAAAAGAGATTTATATTAAATTTATATATCAGAAAACCTGAAGAATTGAGGTTAACTAGTTCGTCTCGTATGTTCATGACTTATCTTGAGGATTAGTCATCAATTCTTCTTTGTTTTTGGTGCAATTTAGAATGCTAAGTTTTAAGTATTATTAATAGCGATAGCATTAACCCTGAGGTTTCCAGACTCTTACCTAC
>NZ_JBIXGO010000010.1:0-353763 GCF_046161205.1 Sphingobacterium sp. BS-2 | reverse complement strand
AAGTCGCGCAAAAACGATGTTCGATTAATCGAACATCGTTTTTGCATTACCCCTATATTGTTTACCATCCATGCTAAAATAATTCATCCCCGCTAGGGATGTATGGCGGATAAAATATATTCTCCAGATAAATAAATATAGCTCTAAATACCAAGAAACACAGATTTAACAAACGTGTCATTGGTACGCAAGAAGGATCTCGGAACTATTCAAACCTTCCATTTATTCTAAAACAATAATAATTCCATTGGCGAACAGGTCCTACACCGAAGGTGTAGGATGACAGGTTATGACGCTGACGACACGTACAGATTCTTCACTAATCGTTCAGAATGGGAAATGTCCAAGAGAGGGATTCAGAGCACAGCGAAGAATCTATTTTTTTTATTTTTTTCAAGGCAGGCTGTCATCCCGAAATCGTAAGATGAGGGAACTATTTTTTTTCGTTATAAACCCTCATAAAGGGTTTTTACAATAAATTTTCACCCACGCTGTGGGTTATCCTCTTGACGCTTCTCCCTTCTATAAAGATTCCACCCCCTCTGGGGGTTTTCTATATTCCAATTCTCGCTTCTATAAATATTTCACCCCTGTTGGGGACTCCCCAATTCCCAACATTCCTTAGCATTTTACCCTCAACCAAATCCCTCTTTTCAGATGTAATTTTTTTAATGCAGTTCTTTAGACTGAAATAAATAATTGCATATTTGTTTTTTGACTGACATTTGTTAATTTGGTAAAACGGATTAGCGAAACCTAAACACAAAAAATATTAATAAACTCAAATATGATTAAACATTGTTTATCCAAGATTTCTCTTCTGCTAATATTGGTAGCGGTCCTGAGTTCTTGTCAACAAAAACGATCTGGAAAGCCAAGGGTATTGGTTTTCAGTAAAACTGCAGGTTTTCATCACAATTCTATTGAAAAGGGCAATGCAGCCATTCAAAAATTAGGTCTAGAGAACGATTTCGTCGTGGATACCACTTCGAATGCAGATCGATTTGTTGAGGATTCTTTGAAGAATTACTCAGCAGTTGTATTCTTAAATACATCTGGAGATGTCTTAAACAATTATCAAGAAGCTGATTTCGAGCGCTATATTCAAGCTGGAGGTGGTTTTGTTGGAATCCATTCGGCGGCTGACTCTGAGACGGATTGGGGTTGGTACGGTCGTTTACTGGGCGGATATTTTGGTTCTGAGCCTGAATTGAAACAGGGAAAGTTAACCTTGGTCGACAAAAATCATCCTTCAACAAAAGGTCTTCCTGATCCTTGGGAAATTACAGATGAATGGTACACGTTCAAGAAACAACCTGAAGGGTTGAAAATCTTGATGACCGTTGATAAATCTGTTTTCCCGAATAAGGATGAAATGGAGCAAGCTCCAGTAGCTTGGTACCAGGAATATGATGGTGGACGTTCATTCTATACCGGACTGGGACATGAGGATGCTGAATATTCTGACCCGAATTTCTTGAAGCATATCCTTGGCGGTATCCAATATGCTATCGGTAAGAACTATGAACTGGATTATAAAAAAGCAAAGACTTTACAAGTTCCGGCTGCTGATCAATTCAAGAAAGTTACTTTGGCAGAAGGAGAATTCTTCGAACCTACTGAGATGGCTATCTTGCCTAATCTAGATATCTTGATTGCGCAACGTCGTGGAGAATTATTGCTATATAGCAAAGAAACGAATAAAGTGACCCAAGTTGGGCTATTGGATGTTTATCATAAAACAGAGGTTCCAAACGTCAATGCAGAAGAAGGCTTTATGGGCTTGACCGCTGACCCTGATTTTGCAAAGAACAATTATATCTATGCTTATTACAGTCCGAAAGATACTTCAGTAAATAGGCTTTCAAGATTTGTCTTTAAAGACAATAAATTGGACATGGCTTCTGAGAAAGTGGTTTTAGAATTATATTCTCAACGTGATATCTGTTGTCATACAGGTGGTTCATTGGCATTTGGTAAGGATAGAAATTTATTTATTTCTACAGGAGATAACTCCACACCATTTGATGAGCCAAACCAAAAATATGTGAGCAACGGATTTTCACCTAAGGATTCAAGGGAAGGACATGAGCAATATGATGCTCAACGTTCTTCTGGAAACACAAATGACTTACGTGGAAAGGTATTGCGTATCACAGTGAAAGAAGATGGTACTTATGATATTCCTGCAGGAAACTTATTCCCTAAAGGAACCGAAAAAACTAGACCAGAGATCTATGTAATGGGTAACAGAAACCCTTATCGAGTTTCCATTGACAAGAAAAATGGATTCTTATATTGGGGAGAAGTTGGACCAGATGCCAATAAAGATTCTTTGAACAGAGGACCTCGTGGCTATGATGAGGTTAACCAAGCCCGTAAGGCTGGTTTCTTTGGCTGGCCGTATTTCGTAGGAAACAATTATGCTTACCATGCTTATAACTATGAGACTGGAGAAATGGGTGCTGCATATGATCCGAAGAAGCCAATCAATGATTCAAGGAACAATACAGGTTTAAGGGAGTTGCCAGAGGCTATGCCGGCATTTATTTGGTATCCATATGCTGAATCACCTGATTTCCCTCAAGTAGGTTCTGGCGGTCGTAATGCGATGGCAGGTCCTATCTATTATACCGATATGTTCCCGCAAGAAACCCGCTATCCAGATTATTACAATGGTAAATTATTTATCTATGACTGGATTCGTGGATGGTTCAAAGCAGTAACGATGTTGCCTAATGGTGATTTCGATAAGATGGAACCATTTATGGGCGGTGTTAAGTTCAATAGCCCAATTGATATGGAAGTTGGCCCAGATGGTAAGTTCTATGTATTGGAGTACGGAAGTGGCTGGTTCAGCAAGAACCCAGATGCAGGTATTTCAAGGGTCGATTTCGTAGCAGCCTCGGCAGATCATGCTGCCAATAAAGGAGCTGATGGCGATGCGAGCGTGGCAGGACCAATGGGTCACCAACAAGGTAGCAAACCTAAAGGTGAGGCTTTGATTGAAGCATCAGATTGTAAGGCTTGTCATGCTGTGGATAAGAAGTCTGTAGGACCTTCTTATGTGGAGATCGCCAAACATTACAAAGACAATAAAGATGCCCATAGCATCCTTGTGAAGAAAATCAAGAATGGCGGAAGTGGTGTCTGGGGCGAAGTAGCGATGGCTGCACACCCGAACATGAAAGATGCTGATCTAGATGAAATCGTAACTTGGATTCTATCGCATAAATAAGAATTAGTTGAAACTACCCTGGTTTATCAGGGATATAAGAAATTGGAGTAGCTGACTGGCTGCTCCTTTTTTTATGGGGGAAAGGGTGGGGCGATAAGAAGTATTTTGCAAAAGGATGATTTTTTGCTTAGGTAGGCAACCCCCAGCGGGGGTGGAATATTTGTAGAAAGGTAAATCGTTAAATGTATAACCCACAGCGTGGGTGAAATATTTTTTAATACATCTTCGTTACCGGCATAAAACAATAAAAAATAGTTCCCTCATCTTACGATTTCGGGATGACACCGATTCTTAAAAAAAACAACAATGGATTCTTCGCTGCGCTCTGAATCCCTCTCATGAATATCCAATTCTGAACGATGAGTGAAGAATCTGTACGTAAATGTCCACTACATTTTGTCATCCTCTATCGAAGATAGAGGACCTGTACGCTAATGCAATTATTATTGTTTTAGAATAAAAGGAAGGCTTGAATAGTTCCGAGATCCTTCCTGCGTCAGGATGACCCCGGAAATAAAATGAAAGGGTTATAGGATTAGTTCCAGGTCAACGTGCCATGTTTGCATATACCGCTAATGATCTTGGTCTATTAATCCTGTGCCGGGTCTCGACGGATATCGAGCGGTGCCGAGATGCCGCTCGACCATCGGAAAAGATCTTGGTCCTTTGAATCCTGTGCCGGGTCTCGACCTTCGGAAATGATCTTGGTCCTTTAATCCTGTGCCTGGTTTCGATGGATATCGAGCGGCATCTCGGCTTCGATAACCGTCGAAGGGAATCCTGGTTCAAATCCATGATGCGGGCGTATGCGATACGCCCCTACGAATTTTGGTGAAATTATTGTTGAATATAATGCCAACAATGATCCTGTGCCGGGTCTCGACTGCGCTCGACCATCGGAAAAGATCTTGGCCTATCCTCTCATCCCGTACCCCGAGCGGAGCCGAGGGGAATCCTGGTTCAAATCACCAGGCCAATCCAATATTCCATTTTATCCTTAATAAATTAATTTATCCCCCAAAAATATATTACCCCAACAATCCCTTTTTTACTTCTTAATATGAACATCCGTTTGTGGGAATGGAATTTCGATTCCTGCTTTGTCTAGGTCTTCTTTACATTGGATGATCAATTGTTCCTGCATGGCCCAGAAGTTTTCGTTGGAGGTCGTGACGCGGACAGAGAGATTAATGGCACTATCTCCTAATTCGGTGACCACCACATCTGGTGCGGGTTCTTTAAATGCAAATTCATTTTTTGAAACGGTATCCAATAATAATCTTTTTGCAGCCTTTAGGTCGGTATCATATCCAACACCGATGTTGAACCAGGTCCTACGGGTTCCCAATTCAGAATAGTTGGTGATATTGCTATTGGAAAGCTCGCCATTGGGGATAATGACCAATTGGTTTTGCGGAGTTACTAATCTGGTATTGAAAATATCGATGACTTTAACGGTTCCATCCACACCGGAAGATGAGGAGATATAATCGCCAACCCTAAATGGTTTGAATAACAGGATCAACACTCCACCGGCGAAGTTAGATAGGGAACCTTGCAAGGACATACCGATTGCTAAACCAGCCGCACCAATCACTGCAATAAAGGTTGATGTCTGAACCCCTAATTGACTGACAACAACAATAAAAAGCATGATTTTCAAGACCCAATTCAATAAGTTGCCCAAAAAAGTTCTGATACTAGGGTCAACATCACGCTTTTCGAAAATCTTTCCTAAAAGTTTTCCAAAAAGTTTGATGAGCCATAAGCCTAAGAAAAGAACAATTGCGGCTGAAATCAAAGAGCTCAATAATACTGGCGCGTAAGCAATTGCGCTGTCAATAAATTTTTCCAATTTGTTTTCAATACCATTCAAATTTGCGTCTTGCATTTTTTTCTGTTTTTGTTGT
This sequence comes from Sphingobacterium sp. BS-2, assembly GCF_046161205.1. Classification (NCBI taxonomy): domain Bacteria; kingdom Pseudomonadati; phylum Bacteroidota; class Sphingobacteriia; order Sphingobacteriales; family Sphingobacteriaceae; genus Sphingobacterium; species Sphingobacterium sp. BS-2. The sequence goes on along the minus strand of NZ_JBIXGO010000010.1, from coordinate 348,615 downwards.
GCGTATTACTAGTAAAATATTCAGTTATGAAACATAAGATGATCCCTTACAGGGAACAAAAGAGATCCCATGCTTAATCACCTCGAAGCGTTGAAGATAGTATGGGATTGGATGCAAATTAAGAATGCTAATTTGCACTTGTTTTTAATAAATGTGATACAAAGGTACTGAAAAATAAACTAATAAGCAATATTAGCGTCGGATTGCTGAATTATTGCAATTTTTTTGAAATTATCCTTACTTTGCCTGCACGCTGAAAATATGAAAAACGTTAAAGCATTCTATAACCCTGCGCAACTCTTTACGTTCAGTTTTATTATGATCATTTTGACTGGATGTTTATTGTTGATGGCGCCATTTTCAACTCAGGTTCCTATCAATTTCATCGATGCACTCTTTACAGCGACCAGTGCGGTCTGTGTCACTGGATTGACCACCTTAGATACCGGGACTGCATTTACCCCAATAGGCCATTTTATTATTATCCTATTGATCCAGATTGGAGGACTAGGAATCCTAACCTTTACCAACTATTTCGCTTATTTTTTCAAGGGAGCAAGCACTTATGAAAATCAAATCGCTACCAGTAATTTTTCTAATAACGAGAAATTAGGCGAAGTCTTTTTGATGCTGAAAAGGATTATCATTATTACTTTTTCCATAGAGCTGGTGGGAGCTATCTTTATTTTTCTTTTTACCGCAAAATTGATGGATCAATCCTTTCTGGAGCATTTGTTCTTTTCGGTCTTTCATTCGATTTCATCCTTTTGTAATGCTGGATTCTCCGTAGTGCCGGATGGCCTGACCAATCCTTTGGTGATCCATAACTATGCATTCCAGATGGTCCTGATCATATTGATTATTTTTGGTGGATTGGGATTTCCTATTGTTATCAATATATTGAAATACCTAAAACACGTATTCAATCGGATTTTCAAGAAAATAGCATACAGGGAATTCGATTATAAGCCTTGGGTGATCAATATCAACAGTAAGATCAATTTGATCACGACATTGAGCATTACAGTTTTTGCCACGATATTGATCTTTATATTGGAATATGATAATATCTTGGTGACACATGAGGGCATAGGGAAGTTTGTGACAGCACTGTTTACGGTGGTATCACCGCGTACGGCGGGTTATAACAGCATTGATTATGGATCATTGCATATCTATAGTATTTTGTTCATTATCCTATTGATGTGGATTGGTGCGTCTCCAAATTCAACAGGAGGTGGTATCAAGACCAGTACCTTTGCGGTTGCTGTATTGAATATCTTGAGCTTGGTAAAAGGAAAAGAAAGGGTAGAGGTATTTCAAAGAGAAATTGCCGGGATTACCATTAAACGGGCATTTGCCATCATGACTTTATCACTCTTTGTGATTGGTTGCTGCATAGTTTCCATTTCCGTTTTTGATCCTGAATGTACATTGGTTGAAATCGCTTTTGAATGTTTTTCCGCCTATAGTACAGTGGGATTGACCTTAGGGATTACAGCAAAGCTATCTGCTGGGAGTAAGATTACCCTGATCATACTGATGTTCATAGGTAGGGTGACTATGCTGACCATCATGATTGCCATGTTCAAGAAAGTGAAATTCACAAATTATAGATACGCAAAAGAAGAACTTACTATAAATTAAGCAATGAAATTTATCATCATAGGATTAGGGAATTTTGGAGCCTCATTGGCCATGAAACTAACCGCCCAAGGTAATGAGGTGATTGGGGTGGATTTGAGACTGGAGCGAATTACCGCATTAAAAGAAAAAATCACACATACCATTGCACTTGATGCTGCCGAACCGAGTGCTTTCCATTCTTTGCCCTTGAAAAATACCGATGTGGTCATCGTAGCCATAGGCGAGGATGAAGGCGCGAATATCATGGTCACGGCATTGTGTAAAGAAGCACAAGTGAAGCGATTGGTGAGCCGGGCAGTAAATGCTTTGCATGAAAAGGTATTGAACGCGATCGGCGTAACGGAAATTGTACATCCCGAAGAAGAGACTGCAGAGCGCTGGTCGAAGAAGCTCTGTCTATCGGGTCTGGTGGATTCCTTTGAATTAAACGCCAATTATAGTATTGTAGAGGCTATTATTCCCCAGCAATATGTCGGAAAAACCATACAGGAAATTGGCTTCAGGGAAAAATACGAAATCTTGGTGCTAACTATCCTGAAAAGTGCTGAAAGAGATACCCTATTTGGGAAAAGTAGGATCGTCACAACGATTTTGCATGGAATTCCAAAGCCTGATACCATGTTACAGGAAGGTGAAATTATTGTGATTTATGGAAGCAATAAAAACATTAAGGAATTCTTGAAATAGGATTGTTTTTTGTTAAATACAGGATTTTATGAGGGATGTTTTGCATCCCTTTTTTTGTATATTGAGGCTTGGCTGAAATAAGATTTTGGATTATCGGCAAAGAATATTCTAGCGTTTCAGTTCTGTTATTAAAAACGCTAATATATTGCTATATGAAAGTTATTTATTCAGTATGATTTTAGTTTTGTTAATTTTTTTTAAAATGATAAAATAATTTTAGAACTATATGGCAATTTTATGGTTTAAATTAATAAAAAAGAAGTTATAACATAAGTAATAACTATCTTGCATTAGTTATTAATCTACCAATATTGTATGAGCATGCCTATTGTCCCGGAAAATGAATCGGAGCGTTTAAATATCCTATATTCTTTTGGACTGATTGCTATTGGGAAAATGCCGGAACTCGATGTATTTGCTGAACTGGCATGTCGAATTACGAATTGCCCATCATCTATAATTGCCATTATGGAAAAGGACCAACAGCGAATACAAAGCTGTATTGGTCTTGATTTAGAAACGGTAGATCGTAAGAACACGGTTTGTCAATATACCATATTGAGTGAGGAACCTTTGATGATCGAGGATACCTTTTTGGACCCTAGGACTGCCAATAATCCACTTATCATAGCGGGACAGATCAGGTTTTATGCTGGTGTACCTCTATTGGACGAACGTGGCCATGCATTAGGGACACTTTGTGTCATCGATTACCATCCGAAAACCTTGAACCAACAACAATTAAAGGAACTTCAGGACTTAGCTAAAGCTGCCCTATCGGTGCTTTTGGCAAAAAGAAAATTAAACCAGGCTGGTTATTTCAAAGATATCCTTTCTGTGACGCAGAACATGATCTGTGTACTGAATGAAGACTTTACGATAAAGGAAGTAAATCCAGCGTTTGCAGATCTGCTGCAGATTCCAATCTTAGCTTTCAGTGACCTTCCTTTTTTAGAAGTCTTGAAAATTAGGGATAATAAGATCGCATCGAAAATAAAATCAGTTTCCAATTCAGATTTAGAAGTCATGGTGCAAACCCAAACTGCACTATCAGAGGAAGAATCGGTAACGATAGATTGGCATCTGAAGCATGGGCAGGAGAATAAAGAGATTTTCGCATTTGGCAGAAATATGACCAAGGAAAATTCAGAAAGGGTCAAGCTTGAGGTCTCCGAAAGACGCTTTAGGAATTTCTTTGAAAATGGGATTGGTTTGACCAGCATGCATGATATTCATGGGAATATCTTGGAAGTCAATGAGAAGGGTAGACAAGTCCTAGGTTATGAATTGGAGGAGATTCCTAACTTAAACCTTAGGGATTTAGTACCACAAGAAAACAAATCGCTCATACAGCCTTATTTGGACAGAATCCTAAAAAACGGAGAGGACTCTGGTATGATGGTCTTGAAGAAACGGACTGGAGAGTGGATATATTGGTTATATAACAATATGCTGGAGAAAGATCAGAATGGGAAGAAGTATATTGTCAGCTCAGCATTGAACCTAACGGATAGAATTAAATTAGAGAAGGATCTGGAGCATACCAAACAGATTCTCGAACAAACCAATACCGTAGCACAGGTAGGTGGATGGGAAGTGGATGTGAAGAAAAATGAAATCTATTGGTCCGACTCTACCCGTTTAATCCACGGGGTATCAGAAGATTTTGAGCCCAATATGGAAAATGTGTTCTCTTTTTTCGATCCTGCTGAGCGAGAATTTATTGAGGGTAAGTTTGCTGAAGCCATGGAGACTGGGCATTCCTATGATTTCGAAATGCTGATGAGAAAAGCTAATGCTGAACAAATATGGGTCAGGATTAAAGGTATTCCGGAAATTATCGAAGGTCGCTGTGAACGCGTATTTGGGATTATACAGGATATCGATCAGAGCAAGAAACTATATTTAGATATCGAGTTAAAAGAAGCGATGCTTCAAACCTTTGTCAAGCATGTTCCGGCTGCAGTAGCCATGTTTGATACTGATCTTAATTATTTGGCTCTCAGCCAGCAATGGATTGAAGAATTCCATCAAGGTCAGAATTCGGAAGGGAAGAGGAATCTCTTTGAGCTCTTTCCGAATGTTCCAGAAAGTAGGAAGCAGATCTATCAGCGTGCATTGGAGGGAGTCCCATATAAAAATGTGGATGAAGTTGTTCAGGTCGAGGGAGCTGCAGAAAACCAACACTATAATTGGGAAGTCAGACCATGGCGAATTTCTGACCAAACCATCGGGGGTATCATCATTTTCTCACAGAATATCACAGAACAGGTTGAGAACAACGAGGAATTAAGAAAGGCGAAGCAGCTTGCCGATCTAGCCAGTAAGGCTAAATCAGAATTCTTGGCTAATATGAGCCATGAAATCAGGACCCCATTAAATGGGGTAATAGGCTTTTCCGATCTTTTATTGAAGACCCCACTAAACGATTTACAAAAGCAGTATTTAAAATATGTCAATGAATCCGGCAGTAATCTACTGGCGATCATTAATGATATCCTGGATTTTTCGAAGATCGAATCTGGCAAGCTTGAATTCTATATCGATCAATACAACCTGTATGAATTAGTAAATCAGGTCATCCATGTGATCCTTTATCAAGCCCAAAATAAAGATATTGAGCTTTTGCTGAATATAGAGCAAGGTTTGCCAACCATGATCTATATTGATGAATCTAGGGTTAAGCAGGTCCTTATCAATCTTTTGGGGAATGCGGTAAAGTTCACTGAAAAAGGGGAGATCGAATTGCGGGTTGAGGAAACTTATAAAAATGAAGAAAAGGTAGGTTTGCGTTTTACAGTTCGAGATACCGGAATTGGAATCCCAGAGGAAAAACAGCAACGGATATTTGACGCCTTTATCCAAGAAGACAGTTCGGTTAGCAAACGATTTGGTGGAACTGGATTGGGATTGACGATTTCCAATAATATCTTGAATTATATGGGTAGCAACCTGTCCTTAAGAAGTCAGGTTGGCGTAGGTTCAGAGTTCTTTTTTGAGATAGAAGTACCTTATGAAAATCCCATTGAGGCTGAACATAATTTAGCGGTTCAGACAGCATTGATCGTGGATGATAATGCAAGCAATAGGTTGATATTAGAGCACATGCTGGCGTATAAAGGTGTAGAAACCGAAACGGCTGAAAATGGTTTTGAAGCCTTGCAGCTGCTATCTATTGGAAAGCGATTTGATGTGATATTGATGGATTATAGAATGCCAATCCTGAATGGACTGGAAACCATTTCTAAGATCAAGGAATTGTACAAGCAAAATGTTGAGGATTTACCCATCTTGATCTTGCATACGTCATCTGATGATGAAGAACATATCGGACATTTCCGCCAAGAACCAAATTCTTTTATTCTAACTAAACCCATAATTTCTGAAGATCTATACCGGATCTTAAGAAAAGATTCAGAAAGCAATAAATCACTTAATGAAGCGCAAGTTGCAGAGGGCAATGAGGAGGATAAGGTTTTCAACAAGTCCTATCAAGTCCTGCTTGCTGATGATAATCCAGTTAACATGGCCCTGAATAATCGCTTAATCGAGAATATCCTGCCTCATTGTAAGACAGAATGTGTAGAGAATGGGAAATTGGCAGTGGAATCTTGTGAAAAGAAACATTTTGATCTGATCCTAATGGATATTCAGATGCCAGTAATGGATGGGTTGGAAGCAACCAAAAGAATTCGGGAGATTAAGAAATATAAAAATGTACCCATTATTGGGATTACTGCAGGGAATGTAGTGGGCGAAAGGGAAAGATGTTTACAGGTCGGTGTCAATGATTTTCTGACCAAACCTATCAAGGTTGAGACCTTTAAGGATGTGGTTTATGGATCCCTGCTCAAGGCAGCAAACAAAAGCCTATCTAAAATAAATGAAGTAAAACATATTGATTTCGATGTGATTGAAGAAGCCACAGATTCTGATCCTGAATTTAAGCAACAGTTTTATGGATTGATCATTCAAGAACTGCAAATGCAGGAAATGGACATCAAGCAATTGATAGCAGACCACGATGAAAATCTATTAGGTCGAGTTTTGCATAAATTGAAAGGAACTTCGGGAAGTGCCGGATTAACAGAATTGAACCATATGTTGGTTGAATTGGAAAGTCAGTTTTCTAGAGGGATTGAGGTATGGGAACATTTGCCCCAGGTATTAATAGAGGTAGAGATATTACAAAAATTATTAATTGATATAAAGGAGTAAAGAAATGGTTGTGTTATTAGCTGAAGACGATGAATTAATCCTCAAAACTATCGAACATAAACTAAAAAAAGAGGGTTACGAAGTTATTTTGACAAGGAACGGAATGGAAGCGATCGATCTGTTGAATAAAGAAGCGATCGATCTTATTATCAGTGATATCATGATGCCATTTGCATCAGGAATTGAAATCCTTTCCGAACTGAAGAATTTAGAAAAGAGGATCCCTATTATCATGCTTTCCAGTATGGGACAAGAGGAGACTGTTCTGGAAGCCTTTGATTTAGGAGCATCAGACTTTATGGTCAAACCATTCAGTCCCAATGAACTGATCATTCGAGTAAATAGACTGCTGAAATAGCCTATGGAAAAAATGTTTACCCTTCATGAGTTGACATTAGGAATTCTAACCATATTGATTTTGGTTTTCCTATTTACGCTTGGCTTACTGATCTATAGTTTCCGAGCATATAAGCTGGAAATCAATAGAAAATATTGGAAGAATATGTTGAACGAATACTTGATGCAAGTAATCGTGGAGGGGAACCATAAGGATTTATATATTGATCCTAATTTATCGGAATTGCTTAAACATGAGAATTTCAGGCGGTTCTTCTTGGGGCAACTCATAGAAGCAGATCGTAAGTTTTCTGGAGTTTCTGCTGCTGTGCTACAAAAAGTCTTTTATTCGTATCAGTTAGATCAAGAATCTTATAGTTTACTCAGAAGCTATAAAGGGCATTTAATTGCTCGTGGAATTCAGGCTTTGACGATTATGAACGTTCGGGAAGCCTTACCCGAAATAGAATCAAAACTACAGCATCGAAAAATGAATGTGCAGCATGAGGTGCAATATGCTATGGTTTATTTCAATGGTTTTGAAGGTTTGTCCTTCTTAGATTCAAGTGAGGGGATTCTTTCAAATTGGCAACAGTTGCGGATTTTGAACAATATTAAATCTTTACCCAAAAATGCCGTTGAAAAGATAAGCAAATGGTTGGGTTCCAATAATCCATCGGTTTTGCATTTTGCCTTGAAGCTGGTTCGTAAATTTCAAATTTTCGAGTTGCATGATCAGGTGATCAGTCTCTTGGGAGATGATAATGAGCAAATAATAAAAGATGCCATAAAAACTCTTTTCAGTTTGGATTCGCAAGATACCTCCAAGCTATTGGCGATATATTATGGCAAAATGCAAGAAGACCTACAGCTTGAAATCCTCAAGGGATTTGGGCAGACGAGGGCCTTTGATCAATTAGATTTTTTAAAATCGAACTTAATGGAAAATCCTTCCAATCGGGTTAAGGTTTCTGCAGCTGAAGCTCTAGCGAATTTGGGAGAATTTAAATATTTAATAGACTTAAGTAATCAGTTGGCTCCTGAGGATCCTACTTTGATGGTTTTAAATCACGCTCTTCAGAAAAAATCCTAATTATGGCGGAAATTATCTATGTAATCATAGTTTGGTTATTCTTACTTTATTCCATTGGAATTTTCAGTGTATACACCTGGATTGCTCTATTTTCCTACGGAGCAGTTCTGCGCTATAAGCATGGAAATATCTTTACGGATTATTCCATAATTGCTTCCAATCCGAATGCACCAAGTTTCAGTTTGATTGCTCCTGCCTATAATGAGGGGATGACCGTGGTGGAAAATGTTCGTTCATTACTATCCATTTATTACCATAAACTGGAGATCATTATTGTCAATGATGGTTCTAAGGATGATTCTATGGAAAGGCTGATTGAAGCATATCAATTAGAAAAGGTTTCCTATATCATTCCTGGAAATATACCGACCAAAGAAGTACGGCAGGTTTACAAGAGTAAAAACCCGGCATTTAAGAAATTAATAGTTGTCGATAAGGTCAATGGTGGTAAGGCAGATGCCTTAAACGTAGGGATCAATATTTCGAAGGCTGAGTATATCGTCTGTATTGATGTGGATTGTATCATTGAGCAGGATGCTATTTTGAGGTTGGCTAAACCATTTATGGAGCAGACTGAAAAGCGTTTAATAGCTTGTGGAGGAACAATCCGCTTAGCGAACAATTGTAAGATTGAGAAGGGGAAGGTCGTTGAGGTTAATTTGCCAAAGAGCTGGTTGGGTAGAAGTCAGGCATTGGAATATATCCGAGCATTTGTATTAGGGCGAATGGCCTGGTCCAGAGCCAGTGGCTTGATCTTGATATCAGGTGCATTTGGAGCCTTTGACAAGGAGATTGTGCTTGCAAGTGGAGGTTATGATCCGAAGACCGTAGGCGAGGACATGGAGCTTGTGGTTAGGATGCGCAGGTACATGAAAGAGAATAAATTGCCCCATCAGGTTATTACCATTCCCGATCCATTATGTTGGACTGAGGTTCCCGAGGATAAGGCTGTTTTGAAAAAACAACGGAACCGTTGGATGCGTGGGACCATGGAAACGCTATGGAAACACAGGAAAATGATGTTCAACCCGCGTTATGGCAAGATGGGGATGATCAGTTTACCTTATTGGTTCTTTTTCGAGTTTCTAGGTCCATTGGTTGAATTTTCAGGTTATGTTATTTTCTGGATATTTCTTTTTATGGGTCTTTTGAATTGGACTTTTTTCTTTGCCTTATTTGCTTTAGTCCTGTTTTCAAGTATTCTCTATTCAATTTATGCCATTTCAGTGGACTTGGTCAGTTATCAAGTCTATACGAAACGAAAGGATTTGACCAAATTAATCCTGACGGCAGTAATTGAGCCCTTTTATTTTCATCCCATAGTCACAATGGCAGGAATCAGAGGAATGGTCGATTACTTCAAGAAAGGCCATACTTGGGGCGAGATGACTAGACAAGGATTCTCGGATCAAGTCCATGAAACCTTCAAGGAGAAGGCAATTCGGATAGCAAAATCCATGTTCCGTGAGTTCAGTTCCGTAGCCAGTGTTTTTATGATCCTGATTTCGGTTTTCAGTATATTGGAATACTTTATTTACAGCCATAATATCCAGCAATTCAGTGGGCTGGGTCCATTCTTTGTGCTGTTGTTGAACAATGTGCTGATTGGATTTGTGATCCTTGTCCTTTTCTTTGTGATTTATGCTATTCTAGCAATTTTAAATAGGAATCTGTCCAGGATTGCGCTTCATACATTGGCGAGTTTGATTTTAGTCTCACAACTTGTATTGGCTTTTTATTTTGCAGAGTCCAGAAATTTATTGGGTACCGATCTATTCTTTTATTCTGCAGATGAGTTAAAGAATATCTTGTTGGCAAGTGGGGTGTTGAATTGGTTAAATGTGTTGATCCTAATTCTTGGTTTAGGCCTTTTGTTCCTTGTATTCTATAAATCGAGTAAGCGTTTCAAAGGTTCCGGTAAATTGGCAGCAGTATTTTTGGGATTAGCGATCCTTGCCTTTGGTTATCTAACGATTGGGGGAGAGGTGAAGAGCTCTGCGAAAAATGAATTTCTGGAAACTGCTGAAAGAAGTAAACTTGGGTTTTTTATGGAAAGCAATGCCAAGTTGTTACTGGAGGATATCGAGGAAGGATTAGGTATGGGTTCATCTACTGCTAGCTATGCTCAAGTTTCTGGGGAATTCCCTTTTATGAGAGTAGACCAAAGCAAAGATTTGCTTGGACCTTTGTTCCATAAGAGCGATTCTGTACCAAATCTGGTCATTATCATCGTGGAGGGACTGGGAGAAGCCTACAGTAATCCAAATGGCTATATCGGAGACTTTACACCATTCTTAAGTTCATTAAAGGATAGTTCCTTGGTTTGGGATAATAACCTAAGTTCTTCTGGAAGGACCTTCTCTGTACTTCCAACGCTACTTGGTTCATTACCTTTTGGTAATTCAGGATTTTTGGAATTAAAGGAATATCCGCAGCATTTTAACCTGATCAATATTCTTAAGCAGAACGATTTCTCGACGGCTTTTTTCTATGGAGGAAATGCTGAATTCGACTACATGAGCAAATATCTGAATGCCAATGGAATTGATCGATTGGTAGATGAGAAAAGCTTCCCAGAAGGTTATAAGAAACTCCCGAGCAGTAATGGTGAAAGTTGGGGCTATGAGGATCAAGCGGTGTTGGATCAATTAAGATTGGCCGATCAGACGCAGAATAACCCACATTTCCATATTGCCCTGACTTTGTCTACCCATAATCCTTTTCTGATAAACGAGGAGGCTAAGTATGCTGCCATGTTTGATCAAAGAGTGCAGAAGATAAAGTTGAACAATATCCAAAAGAACTTTGCCCTAGAAAATAGAAAGCAATTGATCTCGGTATTGAATGTGGATGATGCTTTGAAGAATTTCTTTCAGGCCTATCAACAGCGCGGTGATTTTAAGAATACTATCTTTATCATTACTGGAGACCACAGTATGCCTGAGATTCCATTGCAGAGCAAGATAGATCGTTATCATGTGCCTTTGATTGTCTATTCGCCTTTATTAAAGACAAAGAGAAGGTTCCAAAATGTAGTCAGCCATTTTGATCTTGCCCCATCCATTCTAGCTTATTATAAACAGAATTATCAATTGAAGATTCCGAATGAAGTAACTTGGGTAGGACAGGGTTTGGATATTGGGGCTAGCAAAAAAAGCTTAGGGATCCCCATTATGCAAAGTAAATCGCAGTTGATTGATTTTGTTTCTGCGGAACTACATTTGAACTCTGGAGCTGTATATAAAATAAATAAGGACCTCAGCGAAGATAGGATTGATAATAAAACCAGTGCAGAAGAACTGAGCCAAAGGTTTGAGGCCTTCAAAAAAATGAACAGGCAATTTACCTCAAAAATGAAGCTATTGCCTGACAGTGTTTTTACTTCTTATTTTAAACGATAGATTTTAGAATCTTCTTCTATAGCCAACGGTGAAATCAACCTGATTGTCCCTAGTTTTTGGTTTATATTCAACATTATAATAAGTTGATGAGATGTTGAATATATTCTTGGATTTTATGCTGAAGTTGTAGTCTAGTCCAGATTTAAAAGTTTTCAATTTATAGAGGTTGTCAAATAGCATGAAATCTCTGTTTTGATCGGGGCTGATACCTGTTCCCACGATAAATCCTAGATAATCATCCGAGCCCTTTGTGTAATATCTAACTGTAGCTGCATAAGATTGAGAGATATTGTTTTCACTTGGGGTCAGGTAAGTTCTGGCATTGAACCAAAAGTTTTTATAGTATTTACCGATAGATGCGGTGTACATCCAAACATTATCAGTGAATTTTAGTTGCCTGAAACCGACCTCTGCCTCAAAGCTTGCCGGAAGGTTGGCATAAAGGGATGCTGCGGTTCTGAATTTTGGGAACAATCCTGTGCTGTTTGAGTAACCTGTTCCTAGGTACATATAGAACATTTTGGAAATGCGGGGGTAGGCCTCTAGTTCAAATTGAGTTCCATTGCTTCCGAATTTGTTTGCCAGGTTTGCCCTGAAAATAAATGATCCAATTGGAGTGCCTCTTTTATAGCTTAAGGCTATATTGTGCCAATTGTCTTCAAACTGCTTGTCAAAATACATCCAGTTGTAAGTGACACCGACCTCATTGATGCCTACCTGTTCTTTAATGGCAATTTGAAGGGTTCTGGCATCTGCATTTTTAGGGTCAATTTCCAAGATTTCATCTAAAGTTGCTTTAGCCGTCTTATAGTCTTTGGTACTATTCGCGATTTTGGATTTTAACAAAAGAAGATCCATTGATTTTGCATCATAGGTCAATCCCTTATTGACGATTCGGAGTGCTTCAGGATAATTGTCCTCCCAGTATTCAAGGGATCCAAAAGCAAAATAAAAATCAGGATCTTTGGTTTCTTTGATCTCAAGTTGCTTGAATACGATTCGAGCAGAGTCGATCTTGTCCATCCAAGTATATAACCTTCCCAAAAATACAGAGATATCAGTATAATCGGGGCTTTTTGCTAAGGCTGTTTTTGCTAAATTTACTGCAGCGGGGTAGTTTTTGTTGTCAAATGCTTCTTTGCGAGCGGCTTGGAACAACTCATCAGCATTCAAATTGCTTTCCTGAGCATATAGCTCCTGCATACCAAAACTCAAAAAAAAGACTAGAATAGTTAATAGTTGCGTTTTTAGATTCATAAGTAGATTGACTCGATAGAGAACAAAGGTAATCTCTTTAAATGGATTTATGTCTAAACAAATAGATTTTAGGATAAAAAAATTATCACAAATTGTGAACATAACAATAAGTTTTGGGGTTTGGTTTGTTTTATTTTTCTTTAGGGTATAAATTAACCATCAAATTAAAGATTTAAGGATGAGTCTAGAATTGATAATCAAAGGTGTGATCGTTGGCGGGATGTTTCTGCTGGCCTTTCTAAATTTTAGTAATGCCATCCGGGTAAATAGAAAAGCAAATATTTGGTTTGGCTTTTTTGTTTTATTATGGTCTACCTTCTGGTTAGATGAAATGATTTTTCCAGATAATGTATTCCCGAATATTTCAATCAATATCATTTTCCGATTTGTTCAATTCTTAGTTCCATTGAGTTTTTTAATTAGCGTTTTTTATTACACAAATCCACAATATAAATTAAAGAAGAAAGACTACTTGTTGTTTTTATTACCACTAGTCTTTCTTTGTGTTTTAATAATTGGGAAGGGGAATCCTCAAGGATATAATAAAACGATATTGATGATGTTGTTTTTTGTACAAGCCTTGTTGTGTACTGTCTTAGCCTACCTCAAAGTAAGGAAACATCAAAAGGTCATTCAATCCTTTTCTTCCAGTACTTTAAACATTGATTTGCGCTGGATAAAATACATTATTTACAGTTGCATAATTTCTTCGATTCTAATTCTGATCTATAACCTATTATTTCCTGAAAGTAACCTCAATACCATTATCAATATGTTTTTCTTGGCTGTATTCTATTTAGTGGCATTTTATTCAATGCGTCAAGGGGAAATTTATCCTAAAGGGATCGATGTAGAAGAAACCTTGGATATGGCTGATGAGGATGAAGGGGATCGAACTGAACTAAAAATTAAACTCTTGTCAGATGAAGAGTTGGCTGTTTATAAAGAAAAATTAAGTCAATTGATGATACAGGAGGAGTTGTTTTTAGATAGTGAACTTAATTCACTGAAATTAGCAAATCACTTAGGGATAACGATCCATCAATTATCCTACATTATTAATTCTGGGTTTGGGATGAATTTCTTTCAATTCATCAATAGGTATCGAGTAGATAAAGCGAAAGAGTTATTGCTAGATGAAGCAATGATGCCCTATAATATGATTTCAATTGGCTATGCTTCAGGCTTTAATTCCAAGACTGCCTTCAATACCGTTTTCAAAAATATTACTGGACAGACACCTTCTGAGTTCAGAAATTCCAGGAAATAGCAGTTTTTCAATATTTAATTGGTACTAATTTATAAACTTGAACTTGTAAAGTGTAGAATATTAGTGTGTTATATATGGATAGGCTTTTGTTGTTCTGATCTATAACTCAAAACATAATGAGCTTGGTAAACTATTAATTTGGCCCTTGAACAGATTCATTTTAAGGGTAAATAAATTAGTTTATGAAGTATTATCAAGAAATAGCTATCAATGCAGATTTAGAATTGATTGAAGAATTATTGGTTCGATATGATCATATTAAGGTTTGGGAAAGAGGGTTTGAAATCTATAAGGAATTGATAGTGGACCACAAAGAGAAGTGTATTACGCATTGGGATATCGATAGAAATATAGATTATACTTATCGGTTGAAGGATAACATACTCGGAACAAAGTTGTGTTTAGAAGCGATATGTCTGGAGGATGGAATTGATTGGGATGTTATGGGGATTCAAGTGTATATGCAAAGAGCTTTAAAAGGGATAAAAGAAAGAGCAGAGGAAAATTAATTCTTCTGCTCTTATTGCTTAGTTCAATTAAATAGAATCTTTATTAAGGTTGGTAAACCTGTAGGCTAATAAAGGATTTCTCCGTGTTAGACCTGTAAATTCTTTGGGTATTTTTTTGGTAATCGGATTCTTTTGAATCATTGTAAAGATCCATAAACTTACCAGGGTTGATGTCCAGCATTGGGAACCATGATCCTTGAACCTGTACCATGATACGATGACCTTTTTTGAAAGTGTGGAATGCATCCGTAAGGTCAAAATTCAACTTGGTAGCTTGATTAGGAACCATTGGCTCTGGTTTCTCCAAGCTATTTCTGAATTTAGCACGGATAGGATCGCCACGTAATAACATCTGGTATCCTCCCATTTTAATGTTCTGAGGGTTTTCCTTAGGGTCTTTACTGTCGTTTGGATAAACATCGATAACCTTGACAATAAAGTCTGCGTCGGTTCCCGATGTTGAGGCTACTAAATGAACACCGATACTGCCGGCAATCGTTAAGTCCTCTTGTAAAGGCTCAGAAACATAAACCAGGACATCTGGTCTTCTGCTTGCGAACCTCTGGTCTTCAACCATCCAATCATTACCGAACCTTGTGGTAATTTCTTGGGTAAAAGGAACTGGCTTCTTTGGGTCGTGGATAAATTCATCAAAGTTATCACCGTCCGTTTTAGCATTTTCAGCTAGCTCGCCGTTAGGATTTAAATACAGATTTTTAGTTTGTAGCTCTTTTGGTGGCCATTGATCCAAATTATGCCATTTGTTTGCTCCGGTATTGAAAGCCATAACCTTTGGAAGGTCCATAGAACCCTTTCCTTTTAGGTGATAGTTGTAGAATTTCAATTCCAATTCCTGACGGTAGTACTCACCAGTATTGCTATCCCAATAGATATTAGCAGAACGGTCACCTTTTTGTGATGACCAGCTGCCATGGTACCATGGGCCTAAGATCAGGCGGTTGGAGGTGTTTTGACTTTGACTCTTGATGCCTTGGTACACATAAAATGGTCCACGGATATCCTGTGCATCAAACCATCCACCAACAGTCATAACCGCTGGTGTGATGTTCTTTAAATGTGGACGAACATTTCTGGATTTCCAAAACTCATCGTAAGTAGGATGGTTTCGGTATTCCTCCCAGTGGATGTTTTCACCTTTGAAAAAGTTTTTGTTCAGGTTGGAAAGCGGTCCCTGGCGCAACCAGAAATCATATCCGTCTGGAGTATCGTATTGCATGTTTCCAGCTGGATACTTTTTCAATGGAACTGGTCTCTTCACTCCAAAATTGTTAATGAAATTGATGTTATGTGGCATCAGAAATGCACCATTGTGGACCATGTCGTCCCCTTGCCATAGGTCTGCCATAGGAGCAGAAGGCATTGCGGCTTTTAAAGCAGGGTGGGCATCAATCATTCCGGCAACCACATAGAAGCCAGGATATGAGCCTCCGTAAGTGCCTACTTTTCCATTGTTGTTCTTGATGTTTTTGACTAACCAGTCGATGGTGTCGTAGGTATCCATGCTCTCATCCCATTTTTTTGGATCAGCTTGATTAGGTGCCATCCAGGTAAATGTTCCTTCGGACATAAATCTGCCACGTACATCTAGGCGAACGAAGATATAGCCTTCGCGAACCAGTTCCATGGAAGGGCCAAAACGACTGCTAGGGTAATTTTCCTCACCATAAGGTGCGCAGCTATAAGGCGTACGCATCATCAAGAAAGGGTAGTTTTCTTTTTTGTCCTTTGGACTGTAAACTACGGTGAATAATTTTACACCGTCGCGCATGCCGACCATATACTCCTTTTTATCGTAATGTTCGCGGAAGTAAATGGAATCTTGATTGATTGCTTGGGCAATGGATTGCGAGCAAAAGATGCCAAGCAAAAGGAATAGACTAACCGTCCATTTCCATAATATTGATCTAGCCATTATTTTAGGTATTTGTCAAACCAAGCTAATAACTCCTTGTTGTTGTGTAGCCTATTTTTTGGCTGAGCCATTCCATGGCCTTCATTCGGATAACGAACGAATCGAGTAGGGATACCTACTTTTTTTAGGCCGATAAAGAATTCTTCAGCTTGGGTAATTGGAACATCCATATCGTTTTCACCATGGACGATAAGGGTAGGAGTCTTCACTTTGTTGATGTGAGCCATCGGAGAGAAGTGCCATAAGAGGCTATAATTATCCCAAGGCATGCCATTGAATTCAGTCTCAATCAGATCAGGGTAGATCGAGGTACCATAGAATGAAATCAGGTTGCTGACCGATGCGCTGGTTACAGCAGCTTTGAAACGATCGGTTTGGGTAACTACCCAGTTCGTCATAAATCCGCCATAAGAACCACCGGTTACCCCCATTCTATTTTTATCCAAGAATGGATATTTTTCAAGGGCATAATCCAATCCTTTCATCAGGTCAAGGTAATCTCCACCGCCCCATGCTTGGTAGGTTCCGTCAGAAAACTTCTGTCCGTAGCCTGTTGAACCTCTTGGGTTGATAAATACTACCGCATATCCCTTTCCAGTCAACACTTCTACGATATCGGTATAGCTATAACCGAAGGCGCCGTGAGGACCACCGTGGATCCGTTGGATAACCGGGATCTTGGTACCAGCTGGAACATTGGCAGGATAAGCAATAAACCCTTGTACATTGACTCCATCATGCGATTTGAACCAGAAGCTTTCTTTTTTAGAAAGGTCTTTGTCTTTTAACCAATTGCTGGATTCGTTAGTCAATTGGGTGACTGTTTTGCCTTCATTATCAGATATGTATACTTCATTTGCTGAATTGAAGTCCGACATGGTAAAGGAGATTCTCTTGTTGGATACATTGACAGCTCCAACGCTAGCTTCCTTGTCAATTACTGGAGTAAAGGTTTTGCCATCGATACTTCCTTTGTACAAGACACGTTTGCCATGTCTTGGGAATCCGAAGTAGAAATGCTTGCTGTCATCCATCCATTCGCCACCGCTTAGTCTTTCATCTAAGTCTGTGGTCAGGCAAGTAACCTCGCCATTTGCTACCTGATATAAGTAAAGCTTAAGGTCTTCAGGAGAACTATCTTTTGTATTTAGTGGGCGGATAGTTGCTGGATAAAGGATGTATTTTCCATCGGGGCTCCAATTCGGGTTATGTTCAGTACCAATGGTATTGGTAATCTGTTTTACGTTAGAGTTGGAGATGTCGACAATGAACAGGTCATTATTGTAATTGTTGTCCGGATCGGATGTGTGATTGGATACGTAAGCAATCCTTTTTGAGTCTGGTGACCAAGTCAAGGAATGGCTGTCGAATTTATCATCGGTCAATACCTTTACATTGCCGGATGCTACTTCCACCAAATGGATTTTCGTCAATACATTATCCGAGAAGGAAGTTCTGGATTTGTAGAGGATCCTTTCGATAACCTTAGGGGCAGCAGGGTCGATTTTGACCTGTGCTTTTTCGGCATCTGCACCTACGTAAGCGATATATTTTCCGTCAGGACTCCATGCATAATTCTTCTTAGCTGAGTGGCCTAGGAAATGGTTGCTCGAATATACTGGAGCAACAAATTTAGGGGTATTATCGCCAGTTGTAATGTAGAATATTCCCGATTGGCCATTGATATTGCCGCGGAATGCCAATTTAGTTCCATCAGGAGACCATTGTGGATCGCTGACTTGGGTAGCAACGGTTTCTTTCTTGCCTGATTTGATATCAAGGATAATCAATTCAGATTGTACTTTATTGGCTTCCAAATTGGTTTTTGCTTGAACATAAGCTAACTTTTCACCATTTGGAGATAATGCTTGCCCAGCGATGGATGGCATAGAAAAACTCGTTTCTTCTGTTATTTTTTGTTGGGCTTGAAGGGAGCTGCCCATATATACAGCTCCCATCAATAATAGATATTTTAACTTCATATTACTTTACTTTTTTGATGTTATTTATTTTTATAAAGGTCCCAGTTCACCTCAGCTTGCGGCAATGGGAATTGGGTAAATACTTTTCCTTTATCATAAGTCGCATCAATTGCTTCATTCATATTGGTATATAAAAGACCTGGTCCTGTATAGCGTCTTACGTCTACCCAGCGGTGACCTGCAGGTTCAGCCCAAAGAGAATACCTGCGTTGGTAAAGGATTTCTTTCAATAGGCTGTTTTTGTCTGTAGGACCAGTGTATTTGCCAATGTTAGCTGCTTCGCGGATAATATCGATGCTAGCCACTGCATTGCTGGTTTGTCCTAATTGTGCTTGCGCTTCGGCCTTGATTAGGATCAGTTCTTCGTTTTTGATAAAAGTCACCGGCAGGGTATTGGTCGGATAGCGGTTGTCTTGGTATTCACCGGTTAATGCCACGGTAGAAGTGGTAACTACGAAAGGCGTAGTCATTTTCAGGAACTTCTTGGCAACACGGCTATCCCCAGGAGTCGCATCGGCGATCAGTCCGGGATTCACGACCCTTAGGTTTCCAGGGTTTGGAATATTTAAAGCCATAAATAAGGGGTTGTTCAGGTCTGCTCCACTACTGAAGGTATGTTTAGGACCTTCTTCTAAATTTCCGTTCTCAGCGATGAATGAACCTGATAGGGCATCCAAAGCTCCTTGCCAATCTTTGCGATAGATCGCTAGGCGGGCAGAAATGGCACGGTTAACCTTTGCCAAGCCTGCAGGATTGTTGTAACCAGAAAATCCAGCGCTTAATTTAAAAGGAAGGGTAGTACCTGCTTTTTTAAGATCCTCGAAACCTGCGTCCAATTGAACTTTGATGTAATTCAGAGCTTCATCATAGGATACAAAAGGTCCAGGGTTCAACTCATCTTTAACATCCACGCGGATACCGTTTTGGTAAAGCCAGTTGGCAGGAATCATGTATTGGTAACCCATGATTGTCTTTGTAAAACCTGAAACTGCAGCTTTATCAGTTTCATTCATTTTGTCGGTATTAGCCAAGGCATCCAAGATCAAGTTTCCCTGGTTGATGGCACCGTAGGGAGAGGCATAAGAACCACCACCTGTTGTTCCGTAGCCGAAGACGTTGGAGTTAAGGGTATAGTCATTCAATCCTAACCATTCGGTCATGTTACGGGTATCGGAAGAGTTCAATAACCAGATTTCACGACCTAAGCTCGCCCAACCATTCGTTACGTTGGAGACATAATCACGGTGTCTAGATTCTAAGCCTGTCACTAAATATTGGATTTGTTGTGGAGTTGCATTGTTATTGACCGAAGCAACCGATGGGTTGTTTGGGTCTATCATAGGCTCGATGTCAAACGGATTGCAAGAAGCTAGCAAGCAAACTGACGAGAGCATGAATATGGTGTTTTTTAATGTTGTCGTTTTCATGATAATGTGGTTAAAAATCTAGGCTAAGGTTTAAGAAAAATCTGCGGGCACTTGGGTATGGACCAACATCGATGTTGTTGGCAAGACCATTTCCAAATGTTGAAGTTTCAGGATCATAACCCGAGTATTTTGTTATCATTACTAGGTTGTTGCCAGAGATACCAGCTCTAAAACGTTGAACTTTGTTTTTGAACAATCTTTGGGTAACCTCAGTTGGCATGCTATAGTATAAACCAACTTCTCTTAATTTGATGTAGGAAGCATCTTCTACAAAACGGCCAGCATTGTTGAATGGTTCCGGTTCTCTTTGTTTACCATTAGGGATACCATCACCGTTTCTATCGCCGAACCAGTCTTTTGAGTTACCGCCTTCATCCAAGTTCAGGTTAGTTAAGTTGACGTTGTAGCCACCTTTTTTCCAATCAAACAAAAATGAGAAATCGAAGTTTTTGTAGATCGTGAAGTTGTTGTTGAAACTCATGTTGAACTTCGGTTGTGAGTTGCCCCAAACAGTATACTCGCCTGGATTGATCTGTGGAGTACCTACGATAGTTCCTAGCTTTTCGCCTTCTTTCATCAAGAACGTTCCGTAACTAACACCGAAACCACCCGTAGTATAAGTAGGGATACCTAATTTGCTAATGGTGATATCGTTTTTCCAGAACATCAATCTACTGTTCCATTTAAAGTTTTCTCTTTCGAATGGAGTACCTGATAAGCTCAACTCGATACCTTTATTGCTCAACTCAGCAAGGTTGCTGGAAGTCGAAGTAAATCCGGATGAAGGTGAAAGGTTCAATGGTTGGATATTGTTTGCTGTATTTTTGATGTAATAGGTAGCTTCCAAGGAAAGTCTGTTTTTCAGAATACCGACATCCACACCTAATTCCAATTCTTTTGCAGTTTCTGGAAGGATATTCACATTTCCTACCGTAGTGGAAAGGGAAGAACCTAATAGTCCGCCAATATTGACACCAACCAATGAAGAGTAGGTTGCTCCGAAAGCTACCGGACCTGCCGTTTCACCATAAGCAATCCTAGGTTTCAACTGCGAAATGAAATGATCTTTTAAGAAGTCAAAGCTTGTCAAGTTCATCGCTAAGGATGCCTTAGGGAAAGCAAATAATTTACTAGGATCTCCATTCAAGGAAGATTTATCGAAACGAACACCTAAGGTTCCAATGATCTTATCTTCAAAGTTTGCTTCCTGTTGCAAGAAAATACCGGCTTCTTGGGTTCTCATAAAGAACTGGTTGAAGATGGTCTGTACAGCAGCTTGTTTAACATTTTTCTGAAGTGGAGCCAAGCCTTGACCTCTTACGAATAGAAGGTCATCCTTGAAGTCCAATCTCACCATACCGACTTGGGAGTTCATGTTTACACGCTTCAAGTTGAAGTTGTAAACTAAGGCAGCTTGTAAGTTCGTATTGAAACTCTCTTGCTTTCCGTTCATGATATCACCAGGATTGGCAATACTGCGTTGGTATTGTAGATCCTCTGGAAGGTGGATGTTGGTGGTATTCTGTAAGTAGTCTAGACCTCCATTTAATACGAATTTCATGTAGCTGCTTTCGCCTTTGAATAGGTCGATACCTAAGTTGAAAGAACTGATTGATCTATTTACCAGAGAGTTGTTGGTTGATTTATCAGTTAATGCAATCGGGTTTTCCGTAAAGTAAGGGTTGTCTGGGTAAGTTCCATCAGGACGCTGTCTCAAATCGTAGTAATTTGGTGTTGCAGCGATGGCATAACCGATACTTGCACCAGTTCTGTTTTGGTTACCTGTAAATCCGCGGTCGGTATTCGAACGGATGTAGCTTGAGTTTACGGACAATTGGATAGCATTCGTGATCTTTTGATCGATGTTAGCACGAACGGTATAGCGTTGGAAACCTGTATTTTTGATCAATCCATTTTCATCATTGATACCGCCGGCAACAAAGAATTTTGTTTTATCCGTACCGCCAGAAACATTTAAACGTGTGTTACTAGAAAAACGCTGATGATTATAGAAGTAATCTTCATAATCCACAAAATTGTTGTTTGCTTTAGTTTCACGGAATCTTTCAAGTTCAAGGTTTCTACGGTTGGTTTGACTTTGGGTTGTACCGCCATAGAAATAATTGATTTTTTCTTCTGACCAATCATCATAGCCAAGCAGTTTCAGCGGAGTTGTTAAGCCAAAGTCTTCCGAAATTGAAACTTTCGTACGGCCTTCTTTACCTTTTTTGGTAGTAATAATGATTACCCCAGCATTTGCGCGTGTTCCGTAAATCGCAGCAGCTGAAGGACCTTTTAGGATTTCGATATTTTCGATTTCGTCTGGGTTGATGTCAGCAAGGCGGTTAGAGCCATCATCTTGGCTTGAGTTTCCTGCTCCGCTGACAGTCGCTCTACCCGTTGATTGCGTAGTATTGTTCACATAGACCCCATCCAAGATGATCAAAGGTTGGGAAGCACCAACAAGGCTGGAAAGTCCGCGTAGTTGGATGGACATACCACCACCTGGAGCACCAGAGTTGGAACGGATGTTTGCACCCGTGACTTTACCATATAGGGCGCCGTCAGTTGTTTGCGGTTTAGCAACGCCGGTTAATTCAGCCGCATTGACCGAACTGACTGCATTTGCTAAGTTTTTTCTTTTGATAGAGGATGCCAAACCAGTCACAACAACTTCATTCAAAGTGTTGTTCATGTTTTCCTGCATTTTGATCATAAGGTTATTGCTTGCCGCAGAAACCCGGACTTCTTGGTCTTCAAATCCGACCATCGTAAAGAGAAAAGTAGCGGGAAGTTTTGGGGCATTGATGGAAAAATTTCCATTGTTGTCAGTGACACCCCCGATGCGGGTGTCTTTAATTCTTACACTGACATTTGAAAGTGCTGAACCTGAAAGTCCATCAACCACCTTTCCTGAGATGGTTGTTTGGGCATAAGTCATTTGAACAAGACTAAGCCAAAATAAAAGCACATAGAGCAGCTTATGTTTCTTCATAAGATTGATTAATTAGGGTTTGTTTTAAGGTTAAAAAAGTAAAAATTGCTAGAAAATTTTCTAGGCTTAGGCTACGGCTAAATTCGGTTTGTTAAGTTAATAGGCGGTAAAACTAATTTAATTGGAACAGCTTTACAATTCAGAATTATCGTTGTCACGACTTTGTTACCTTTACCGGATTTGTTATCAATATTTTTACAGAGAATGAAATTAATTGGTAAATAATTAAAAAAACAGCAATATTATTTAAAAGTCCATAAGTATTGTAGACTTTGAAAATTAGGTCAATTCCTATTCTCTACAGAGAAAATTGAACAATTCACCTAGTTTGCCTTATTAATAGTAGAGGGTAAAACCAGCAAATCTTTCTTTATTCAAAAATAAATTTTTAGGCAATCACTTTTTTATAATTTCGGTATTGATAATTGGTAGTTAATTTCTTGCTTAAGAGCTTCTTAGGTATTTTTGTGGTATCTATGAATTAAACAATATATGGTTGTAAGACCTTTGTAAGATCAAAATAAATAGGATAGGAGCGGGACATAGGATAAAAGGATTCCTAAAAGCCTTATTTTGACCAGATTTAAATAAGTAAACCCATCAATTATTCAGAACAATGTTTCTTAAATTCGACTTAATGAAAAAACAGTTCGCCATATTGTTTCTATTTCTATACGTTTTTTCGACAACTGAATTAAGTCAATTGTTGAAATTACCTATTCTAATAGAGCATTATTTTGAACATAAAGAAAAAAACTCAGACCTCAGTTTTTCAACTTTCTTAGAATTACATTACTCCGAAGACCATTTCAAGGGTCATCCACATGATGAAGATTATGATCAAGATAGGAGACTTCCTTTTATGATGCATAGCTCGACGCTGAATTTCGTGTTTATTTCTCCGCTAAATATCAACCTTGATGTTGCAGACAAAACTTATGTTGAGAAGGCTAGTGATTTCCCTTTTGAAAATGAATTTTTAATAAACCAAATCTACCTTTCATCCATTTGGCAGCCGCCAAAATCCTGTTGATCTTTTCCGCCTAATAAGAAATTGTAACCTTCATGCTTTACAATCCATTTCCGCAATTGTAGGGATTTGGACTGTATTCAAGGGTACAGCAATTAGGCCTATTTCATTTATTTAAGATTAACAGAATCCAGATTATGCTTACAAGAATTATTGAGTATTCCGTCAGGAACAAGCTCATTATAGCTCTCTTGGTATTGGGGCTTATTGCGGTGGGGTCTTATCAGTTGACGAGGCTGCCCATTGACGCTGTTCCAGATATTACCAACAATCAAGTGCAAGTCATTACGGTTGCTCCTTCCTATGGAGCAACGGACATTGAACGATTGATTACATTTCCAATCGAACAGGCCAACAACAATATTTCCGGAAGGAAGGAAATACGGAGTTTTTCCAGGTTTGGCCTTTCCTTGGTAACCATTGTTTTTGAAGACAATGTTGATATTTATTGGGCCCGGCAACAAGTCGCCGAGCGGCTCCAACAGGTACAACAGGAGATTCCAGCTGAAATCGGTAAACCTGAACTTGGACCTATTTCTACAGGCCTAGGCGAGATCTATCAATATGTCATTCGCGCCAAGACTGGCTTTGAACGAAAATATAATGTCACCGAGCTGAGGACCATTCAGGATTGGGTGGTAAGGCGTCAGCTTTTAGGTGTACAGGGCGTTGCGGAGGTCAGCAGTTTCGGCGGAAAGTTGAAGCAATATGAAATTGCTGTAAATCCCGATAAGCTAAATTCCTATGGAATTACTATCCATGATGTTTTCGAAGCATTGAATGATAATAACCAGAATACCGGTGGCTCTTATATTGAAAAAGGTCCTACGGTCTTGTACATCCGCAGTGAAGGGCTGGTTGATTCCATTGCAGATATTGAAAATATTGCCATCAATAAAGAATCAGAGGTCCCGCTCTTTATTCGGGATGTTGCGGAAGTGAAGATTGGCTATGCTACTCGATATGGTGCGATGACCTATAATGATGAAGGTGAGGTGGCAGGTGCAGTGGTCATGATGCTGAAAGGAGCCAACAGTAGCCAAGTAATCAAAGAAGTAAAGAAGAAAGTAGCGGAAATCCAAAAAACACTACCGGAGGGCGTGGTTTTAGAACCTTTTTTGGATAGGACTAAGATGGTGAACAATGCAATCAATACTGTTGAGACCAACCTCTTGGAAGGTTCCTTGATTGTCGTTTTTGTATTGGTCTTATTCCTTGGGAATATTCGGGCAGGCTTTTTAGTGGCTTCCGTGATACCTCTTGCCATGCTATTTGCCATCTGCATGATGAACCTGTTTTCAGTCAGTGGAAACCTCATGAGTTTGGGAGCCTTGGATTTCGGGTTGATCATTGATGGTGCGGTTATCATTGTTGAAGCAGTTATGCATCAATTGAGCAAGAATGAGAAATTCCAAGAACTGACCAATATTCCAAATAAAAAGATGGATTCCATTGTGGTTGATTCAGCAGGAAAAATGATGAACAGTGCGGTCTTTGGACAGGTCATTATCTTGATCGTTTATCTACCGATCCTGACTTTGGAGGGGATCGAAGGGAAGATGTTTAAACCCATGGCAGAGACAGTCGCTTTTGCATTATTGGGGGCATTCCTGCTTTCATTGACTTATATCCCCATGATGAGTTCAGTTTTATTGAAGAAAAAGAAACTAAAGCCTTCTTTTTCGGATCGAATGATGAAAAAGCTGGAAGCAATATATCAAAAAATCCTGATCAAGGTATTGAGGATTCCTAAGCTTATTTTTTCCGTAGTAATAATCCTATTTGGACTGTCAATTTGGATATTGAGTAGAATGGGTGGAGAGTTTATTCCTTCACTGGAGGAAGGTGATTTTGCAGTTGATACAAGGATTTTACCAGGTAGCAACCTAAATACTACTATTGAAAGTGTTACGAAGGCAGCGAAAATCTTAAAAACCAATTTTCCAGAGGTAGAAAAAGTGGTGACAAAAATTGGTAGTGGGGAAGTGCCTACCGATCCGATGCCGATGGAGGCTTCGGATATGATGGTGATCTTGAAGGACAAAAAGCAATGGACTTCGGCAAAGACCTTTCCTGAAATGGCGGAGAAGATGGCTACGGCATTGGAAGATGTTCCCGGAATCACGGTAGGTTTTCAATATCCTGTTCAGATGCGTTTCAATGAGCTGATGACAGGAGCTAGGCAGGATGTGGTGCTCAAGATCTTCGGAGATGATCTCGATTCCTTGATGGAAAGTGCAAAGAAGATCGGCAAAATCATTAATGAGGTTGAAGGAACGCAGAACCTTTATATTGAGCCTATCTCGGGTTTATCTCAAGTCGTTGTGAAGTTCAACCGTCCAGTCATTGCCCAATATCATCTATCGATTGCTGAGATCAATAAAGTCATCAATGCTGCTTTTGCAGGGCAGAACTCAGGGCAGTTCTTTGAAGGGGAGAAGCGCTTCGATATTGTGGTCAGATTGAACCAAGACCTTCGTCAAAACCTTCGACAAGTTCAGAATCTGCTTATCCCTACAAAGGAGGGTGTGCAGATCCCTCTTTCAAAATTAGCATCGGTGGATATCGTTCAAGGTCCTAATCAAATCCAAAGAGAGAATGCACAAAGGAGGATTGTGGTCGGCTTTAATATCAAGGACAGGGATGTACAGAGTATTGTGGAAGAACTTCAAGGCAAAGTGGAGCAAAATATAAAGCTGCCGGCAGGTTATTCGATCTCTTATGGCGGTTCTTTTGAAAACTTGAATAATGCAAAAGGTCGCTTGATGATAGCAGTTCCTATTGCATTGGCCTTGATTTTTATCTTGCTGTTCCTAGCATTTAAATCCATAAAAGAGAGCCTTTTGATCTATACCGCCATTCCATTATCCATAATCGGAGGTGTGTTTCTATTGGCCTTAAGAGGGATGCCGTTCAGTATCAGCGCCGGAGTGGGGTTCATAGCCTTATTTGGTGTGGCAGTTCTGAATGGAATCGTACTGATTTCTGAATTCAACAGGTTGAAGAAAAAAGGAATAAAGAATATCGTGCGGATAGTAATCGATGGTGGTGAAAGCCGATTGAGACCTGTACTGATGACTGCGAGCGTCGCTTCTTTGGGTTTTATACCTATGGCGATCAGTTCAGGAGCCGGAGCTGAAGTACAAAGACCATTGGCAACTGTAGTTATTGGAGGATTGATGATAGCAACTTTGCTGACCTTGTTCGTACTGCCTTTGCTTTTCGTAATTATTGAAAATGGTTTTAAAAGAAAGAGGATCAAGTCTAAATTGCCAGTGATTATTTTCTTTCTATTCAGTTCCTTGTTTGGAAATCAATTGCTTGCCCAAGCTCCAATATCTCTAGAAGATGCGATTCAGATGGCAATAAAAGAGAACCGAAATATAAAACATGAAAAACTTAAAGCAGACTATGCGAAGAGCTTGATAAAAACTGCTACCGCCGAGGTCCCTCAATTGGGAATTAATTCCGCGTATGGACAGGTAAATAGTGCCTATTCAGACATTAGCTTAAATGCCTCCCAAAGTATTGCTTTTCCAACTGTGTACTCAAAACAAAAAAGCTTATTTACTGAAGAATGGAAGAAATCTGAATTGAACATAGCTTTGAAAGAGTATGAGCTTAAGAAAGCTGTGTCCTTGACCTATTATGAGATATTATTCTGGCGGGATAAAATCAAGCTTTTGGAGGGATTTCATCAATTGTATTCAAACATGGTTGAAAAAGCGACCTTGCGCAAGAAGGCTGGGGAGAGCAATATTTTAGAGCTCAGTACCGTCGAAAACCAGCGCTCATCCATTGGAGTTCAAATCATGCAGATCAATCAAGAGCTCAATCTATTGCATAAGCGCTTCAACTGGCTGCTCAATGCTAGTTCAGCATTAACCGTAAAGGATGAAAGCCACGCCAAGCTTGCTTTTCAAGAATTTCAAGAGAATCCCCAAATTGGTCTATTGGAACAAGATATCGTTATTTCGGAGCGGCAAACACAATTGCAAAAATCCAAGCTATTACCTGAATTGACCTTAGGCTATAGCTTGAACAGTTTCAAAGGGATGGGTCCAAATGATATATATTACGATGCTGTGCCGAGGTTCCATTCCGTGCAATTTGGAATAGGCTTGCCTATATTTTCTGAAGGACAAAAAGCAAGAGTTAAAGCATCTAGGATCTCCGAAAGTATTGCCGAAAGCAATCTTCAAAACTTCAAATACACAATGGAAGTTCAGAAACAACAATTGTTGATGACTTACAAAAATAACTTGAAGATTGTCAGCCAATTTGAAGCAAGTGATTTAAAGAATGCCCAAATAATTTTGGAGACCGCTCAGAATCAATTCAATAATGGAGAGATAAATTATTTGGATTACGTGATGTTGTTAAACCAGTCTGTAATTGTAAATAACAATTACGTAGATGCCCTTTGGAAACTTAATGAAGCGGCCATTCAATACAAATTTCTACTCCTAAATCAATAATCATGAAAATTAGAAAATCATTTTATTTATATATATCCTTATTCTTTTTGAGCTCCCAGTTTGGCTGTTCTACAAAGCTGAGTGAAACCCAAAACGTTGATACCGGAGTAGAGGAGGATGTTGTCACCTTAACCGATGCGCAATTGAAGAATGCGGAAATCGAAGAAATGGAGATCTCCGATCAGCAGATCTCCGTTATGTTGAAAATGAACGGCAAAATCGATGTGCCACCGCAAAACTTAATATCCATTAGTGCGCCACTAGGGGGATATTTAAAGAAAACTGACTTAGTTGCTGGGATGAAGGTATCGAAAGGACAGGTATTGGCTGTTTTGGAAAATCCGCAGTTTATCCATTTGCAACAAGATTATTTGACAGCTAAGTCGAAGTACAATTTTGCTAATCTAGACTATATCCGTCAGCGAGACTTGAATCAGGCCCAAGCCAGCAGTGAAAAGGTAATGCAAGCAGCTCAATCTGAGATGAACAACCAGCAAATCCTAATGAACACTATTGCAGAGCAATTGAGGATGGTGCATATCAATCCTGAACAAATCAGTTCATCGAATATTGTCAACAGTGTAGCTATCTACAGTCCGATCAGTGGATATGTTAGTAAGGTAAATGTGAATATTGGAAAGTACCTAAGTCCAACAGATGTCCTTTTCGAATTGATCAACCCTAGCAATATCCATCTGAACATCAAAGTTCTTGAAAAGGATCTAGAGAAGTTAAAGATCGGGCAGGACTTAGAAGCGTATTCTAATCTAGATCCGAAAACCAAATATCCCGCAAGGATTCAATTGATTGGATCTGTACTTGACGAAAATGGATTAGCGGATGTGCAATGCCAGTTCATTAACAGTAATATGAACTTGGTTCCAGGTACCTACATGAATGTAGATATTGCCTCGCAGACTGCATTTTCTAAAGCCCTGCCTGAGGAAAGCATAGTTGATTTCAAGGGACAGAATTATGTGTTTGTCAATGAAGGCAAGAATACCTACCGAATGGTGCCAATTACAATCGGAGAATCCGATAGAGGATTTGTCAAGGTATTGAACGATCAAGATTTCCAAAAGAAGAAAGTGGTAAGCAAGAATGCCTATACGCTATTGATGAAATTAAAGAATACCGAGGAAGAATAAGGTATGTGTTTAGAATAAAAAAATGGGCTCCAAATTTATTGTAGCCCATTTTTTAAGATTTAATTAATTGTCTTGGTATCCACCGTAATATTTCACTGGACTCCAAGCCGGAATTACCTCTAGCTTTTCTTTGCTGAATGCCTTAAATTGTTCATCAGCATAGACAATTTTCCCATCAACGATGGTTAGATTAGATTTCAGTTTCTTGATATCATCCTCTGGAATGCTGAAATAATCCTGATCGAGAATGATTAAGTCAGCAAAATAGCCAGGTTTTAACAAGCCCTTTTCATTGCTTTGTCTGATCAGGTCGTATCCACCTTTTGTCATGAGCTCTAACGCCAATGTTCTGTCCAATCTGTTTTCTTTTTGTAGGATTTCGGTGTTTCCAACGGTCTTACCTGAGACTAACCAATGGATGGCTAACCAAGGGTTAAAGGATGAGACCCGTGTTGCATCCGTTCCTAAGCCTACTGGAATTCCCATTTCTAGAATTTTATGGATGGGGGGTGCCTGATTTGCAGCCTTCTTGCCGTACCTTCTGATAAAGTTTTCCCCTTGGAAGGACATCCGATTTTGAATGGCAATACCGCCACCCAATGCTTTGATCCTTTTTAGGTTTGCATCACTTACGGTTTCCGCATGGTCGAAAAACCAAACCAAATCACCCAATGGAATCTCTTCATTTACAGCTTCAATCACATCCAACATCCTGCCGATCGTTTCATATTGAACAATTTTGCAATGGCAAAATAAGCATGGTCTACAGCACTGATCGGGTACTTATGAAGTTCTGTAACGATTAGTTTTTTCCCAATGATACTTTTGGACTTTTTAGAGACATTCAAGTCATCAATGGCATCTGATGCCATTCCTGCTGATGTAATGGTGCTGGAAGCTCCCATGATCTTAATGCCCGATTGAACGGCGGAAAGATCCGTGCCACCCACTCCAATCATGGCTATGCCATGACCTAATGTTCCTCCAATATCGCCGATTTGTTTGAGCCTACCCAGACCTAAGGTCTTCTTCTGTTCCTCTATGGTTGCAAATTCAAAAGAAGATGGAATATTGACGATCAAAGTATCTTGGATTTTTATCGTTGTGGAATCGTTAATGATGGCCATTTCCACTTTTTCAGAATCTTCTTGTGCAAAAGCTAGGGAAGAAAAAAATAATAACAGGCTGCTGAATAATAGTTTTTTCATAATCGAATAATTTTTTAGTTTAATGAATTTAGAGAGGTAGGTTTTAGAAAATGATAAGTTTAGGTTAAGGGATTATGAAATTATTGTAATGTTGGGTTTACAGTAGTCAAAACGTGTTTTTTATCCTCTTCTCATTTTAGTTTTAATCTTTGGTTAAAATAATTGTAAAAATACCTGTTGTAAATTTTAATAAAAATGAAAAAGGCTCCCCAAACTTATTGAAGAGCCAATAACTTATCTTATTCAAGAATGGGTGGTATTTTTTTATAGAATAGCAATAATTAGATCTGTAGTTGTTAAAGAATTATTGATTGCCCTTTGTTGCCATGAACCTCGCACCGATAAGATATCATATTTGTTCCACCTTCATTTATTGTCCAATCCTTTTATTTTAATAACCCTATTTTATTAAGCCATAGCTCAATATCCTTATCAACTAGTTTTTCTTTGGTTCCTTCCATGACGTTGAGAATACCATCCCGTTCTTTAGCACCTTGAGTGGAGTATCCATCAAGGATTTTACTGTTTGGAGCTAACTTTTTGACCGTCTCAAAGCTAGTTCCAATGCCATATCCAGCATTGGTATTGAAGGGAATGATTGTTTTCCCTGTTAAATCGTGTTCACTAAGAAAGCTTTTTAGGGGAGGAGGGAGTTGCATGCCCCATGTTGGAAACCCTATAAATATGATGTCGTAAGTTTCCATATTTTGGACCTTAGTTTTTAGTGGGGGTAAATAACCCGTTCTGTTTTCTTCTGCAACCTGATCAACCATGGTTTGATAATGTTCTGGATAGGGTTTTTCAAGTTCAATTTCCACTAAATCACCGCCAGTTTTTCGCTGTATAATAGCAGCTAGTGCTTTCGTGTTTTTTGTTCTTGACAGATAGACTATCAATATTTTTTTATCCTCTAAAGAGTCTGGATTTTCTGAGGGAGTTTCTTCCTTGATGTGGCTTGACTCCACAGCCCTTGAACAGGAGCTTGAGAATAGGAAAATGCTCAGTATAAAACAGTGTAATATGTTTGTTTTCATCTGTATTCCTTTGATTTAGACAAAGTTCTTAATAGTTGGGTAATTTAATGGTATACAGATTACGGAGGTTGCTACCAATATTACCTATTTATCATGTCTAATCCTTGTTGCTGAATTATTGAAGATAAGATCTTGTCACTTCAATCCATGAATTCAAATTATTTTCAGTTTTTTGTTTTAAGACAAGTTGTTACTGAATATTTTATTATTTTTAAATATCAATTACGAACTATTATGAATTTGCTCATGGATTTTTCTCAAGGATTAGTGCTTTGACAAATGTTTGCCTTAATCGTGTTTTTATTAATCGTATTAGCTGTTTTTAAATTTCTA
This sequence comes from Sphingobacterium sp. BS-2, assembly GCF_046161205.1. Taxonomy (NCBI): domain Bacteria; kingdom Pseudomonadati; phylum Bacteroidota; class Sphingobacteriia; order Sphingobacteriales; family Sphingobacteriaceae; genus Sphingobacterium; species Sphingobacterium sp. BS-2. The sequence goes on along the minus strand of NZ_JBIXGO010000010.1, from coordinate 316,629 downwards.
TTCTCAAAGAAATAATTCAATTAGTACAGCTAATAACATTGATTTCTCAGTTAGCATTGGGGATAATATAAACTTTTGCCTTGTATGGAATTGGCTGATAGTAGGGTAGAAGGAAATTAAGTTCCTGTCCATAAATATATTGTCTAGGTTAAATATTATTGAAATTGATTATATTCGGATAGTGATGTTAAATTATTTCTCACTATGGAAAACAATCAAAGTAAGCTGCCGTATTTTAAAATAGCCGGACAGGCGTATTCAATTCTAGAAAAGAAAACAAAGTGGGTCGTAGGAGAATTAAGCAAGACACTATATACTGAAATCCAAATTCAGAGTCAGGATATAGCCTCAGATAAAAAGAAAGTTTTGCTTGATGATTATTCCAATGATGGGATAATATCTTTTAATTTTGAGGCCTCTGGAATCTATAAAAATGGTATTCCAACTGGTATATGTAATTATGAAGAGGATAAAAATCCTGAGGATTACACCTATTTCCGTAAGGAAGGACTTGATTATTCGCTTTATTTTTATGGAACCATCGAATATAAAGAAGGTTGGGTTCTAATTGAGGGAGATTTAAAAAACCGATATGGAGACCCTTCTCCTTGCTTTCCTCTAGAAGCGGCATTGGAGTTTGACCCAGCAAGCTTAAACTGGGCCAACTATAAATTTAAGAGTTTAGAGGAGACCGAAGGTGCAGACCCTTATACCATACGGCTTTTGGAAATCACCAATCCAACTTTCAGCAACTTGCCTGAAGCAATTTATTCGTTCGAAAATTTGGAATACCTAATCATTCAAAGAGTTGGGAATTATTGGGATAAAGATAAATTGCCATTTGCAGATTTTGGTGATCGAATCGCCGAATTAAAAAACCTAAAGCAGATAACCGTTAATCAGGCAGCTATTAACACGCTTCCAAAATCTTTTGCAAATTTAATGCAATTGGACCGTCTGAGTATTGTTGATTGTGAGTTAAGCCATCTTCCTGATGAAATCTGGAAGATGCCCAGACTGGAATATGTCTTGTTAGGGAAGAATAAGATCGAACACATTCCTGACGACATTCAGATGCCTTGGTTAGAATATTTGGACATTGAAAATAACCTTCTCAAAACACTTCCTGAATCGCTATTACAACAGCCTAACCTGAGGACCATTAAGGCAAGTTTTAATCCCTTGGAAGAACTGCCTTTTGGCTTTAATTCTTTTAAAGGCTTGGACCTGACCATGGAGGAGAAAAAACGACTTCTTGATACGAGCTATCCCGGAGCCAATGGAGAAGGTACGGTCGAATGGGATGATGAGATGTATAAAGCGGAAAATAATAAACTATTGATTTCTGGAGTGGAGAAAATTATTAAGGACAATGATTTATCTGACTATAAGGAAGCGTTGTTATCCTTGATAAAACGAACTGTAGGCTTTAAATTGACCTCCGAAGAAGATTATGCTGAAGTGGGAAATCATAGGTTTGGTGGAAAACCAGATTTACCAGAAAGCCTTACCTATCCAACTTTCTTTTCTGATTATAGGGACCAAGAATTAAACTATGAATTTATAGCGCAAATCAATTGTGAAAAGATTGCTGCACTCCAGGATTATTTACCTCGTACAGGGACATTGTTTTTCTTTTTTAAGAGTTTTCAGTTTTTTGGTTCTGAGGACCAAGATATCGGAAAGGTAATCTATGTTGAAGATAATAAGGAGCTGGCTTCTGGAAAGAGGTTTGATTTTCAGGAGGAGGATTTCTTCGAACTGATGGATGGAGAATACCAAGCCAATAAGGCAGACGCATTCCTGACGGTTTCTGCTCCTTCTTTTTATGCGAGTTATGTTAATAATTATCTTTTTGAAGGGAAAGCAGCATCTCTAAAGGATCAATATGATTTTACCTATGACCTGTATGAACCATTTGAAAAGCCAGTGCTAGACCTGCACGGGTATGACCATGCCATCAATGCCTATGGATTTACACAACATGAATCTCCCGAATTGCAAGCTGCATTGACTTGGAAAGGTGATCCCCAAGATTGGGTGACCTTGCTATTAGTGAGTTCCAAAGGGAATTTTCAATGGGGAGATGCGGGTGACCTGTTTTTTGTGATCCATAAAAGTGATCTGGCGAAAAGGGATTTTAGCAAGATATTCGTGACGATGGAGAGTAGTTAGGGAAGAAGGGATGGCTTTAAGCGGAATTACCATGCATAGCCTAATCCTACACCTCCAATTAATGAGAGCCCAGAATCCTGTACATAACAAGGGTTTATTGTTGCTTGGAAAGCGAATCCTTTTTTCAATGGTCTAAATCTATACCCGATATCCAAGGAAGGAACTAAAATAACGCCCGATTTTTCGTAGGCATTTTCATCGACGAGGGTCGTTGTAAGGTTTGCACCAAATAAAAAGGCTGATTTGTTTTTGCCTTTGACATAGTTTAATCCTAGTGGAATATTGAGTTTAGAGTCCCAAAGTCCTAATAATGAACCGGTACCTATTCCAGCTTTAAATCCCATTCCTTCTCGTGAATCTTTCTGGAAGCGTCTATCAAAATTTATACTAGCCAGTAAGCCGGAACCAGCTGCTTCTGCATAAATAAATTTCTGTCCTTGGGAATAGGATGGTTTTGCTGAACAGGTAATCATGACCGTGATGATCAGGAGTAATAAGCTGTTAGGATTTTTCATGGTTCTGATTGATTAGTTAGGTATTGTGTGCTCATGATTTTTTAAATCATAAGTGGGAGCTTATATATCGGTAAATGTTTGAAATATAGCCTATGTTTTTGGCTATTATTATTGATTAATATTTAGTGTGTGATCTAAAGGTAATTAATAGTTTTGAAAGATTTTGAGCTGGAATAAGCCTATCCGCTAACATATTTTCCAAAAGGTATCTTCCTGAGAACAACGGTGATGATAATCGAAACTATAATAGCACAAACGCTTGCTAATGGAATAACCCAGACTGTTCCTAATTGTTTTGAGATAAGGGGGTGGAAGTAGTTTAATGGAATGATATGGGCTAGATAAATCCCGAAACTATACTTGTCAGTGATTAAAACCCAGTTTGGGACCTTTAAATTTTGCATGCTTTCCTTAACCCAAAGGAATAATCCGGCTGCTGCTAAAGCAGTGGTGATAAAGAGGTAATTATAGAAAAAGGTGTTCAGTTTGCTAGCATTTTGGTTGAGCAAATTGGTTCCAATGCCGGCGATAGCGACCATCAAAAGGTAGATTAGAGCCCAAACAACCTGCCTGTTGTTGAATTTGAAGGTTTTGATGCTCAGGTAATATCCTAATACCAGATAGCCAATATATCCGGAAAAGAAGATCAGGTCGAACTTAGGCATATAGGAGTAAAGGGGTTTGCTCATGAAGCAAGAGGATAGGAGCCAGAGTAACAGAAACCATTCAATTTCCCGAATGGTGCAATGTATCAGTATTTTTCTTAGAAATGGAATGGCCAAATAAGCGCCTATGATCATGTACAGGTACCATAGATGTGCATTGGCTCCGTGCAAAATCTTGTCTACGATGATAGACCATATCTTTTCATTGGACAATTGATCAAACTTGGTGTATCGATAGAAATAATAAATCAAATAGATGATCGTCCAAAATAGGAATGGATAGATGATTTTAGGAAGCCGTTTTTTGTAAAAGGTCCAGGTATCTTCATCTTTCGGAATCAATAATGTTCCAGAAATTATGACGAAGATTGGAACTGAACAACGTGTGGCCGCATTGATCCAATTGGCATAATTCCAATCGAAAGCATGGGTGTCTATGCGATAAAGGAACCCTGTTGAAGCATGTATCAAGACCACAAATACTGTCGCGATAACGCGTAAATAAATGAGGTATGGATTTTTTTTCGGCCATAGGGTAAAAGTATGGATATTTGGAGAAAAATTTAGTGGAGGATACTAAATAGGGGGATAACTTTCCTTTCTAAAAGATACCATCACTCTAGTAAGTTATTTTGTAGACCAATGATAATTTGTTGACATCAGGGTATATGCTGCTGAGTCCAATAATATTTTGATTGATGGAAACAAGCGTTGGGCGATCAAGTTTATCATAAGCTATTTCATAATTGCTTGCTTTCTCCCAATCAGGTTCAAACAATGTTCCTTGATACTTAAAGACATAAATGATATTCTGGATGGGTTGCTTAGAAGGTATAATATCTGAAAAATCGATGGGGTTGAATCCCAATTTATCATATAATTTTTTTAAGAAATGGGGCTTATCTCCAGGTTTGAAGAAAAAATGAGCTTCAATATTAGCGTAAGTGCCAGCAGAAGGATTGCCTGTTAAAATATCACTGCTCCCTGAATATATAGCGTGAGAGAGGTTTTCACTTTCATAAAAGTATCTCATTGTTTTTTCGGCGGATAGGGTGGTCTTAATGGAGCCCCCTGAATAGCCCATATTGATGGTTCTCCAGATTAACTTGCTAGGGTTGTGTTGGTTGTTCTGATATTCAAACTTTGCAATAATAGGCTTGTTTTCAGCAATGTTTATCCCACTGATATTTTCATCTGAATGGTAATAATTTAAACGAATTTCTGCCAACCTTCCCTCAGTATCCCAACTATATCCATATTCACTGATTAATTTATTATCGGCGTCGAACAAAGATCTCTTTTCAACCTTTCCTTGGGTGTTATAAGAGAATTTATCTAAACCAAACTCAATTAACCTGTTCTGTTCGTCATACTTCAAACCTATAGTGTTACTGAAGCCACTGGATGCCTGAAGTTTTACTATTTCTAGCTTTGTGATCTTGTCAGAAGTAGTTTCTTGATTGATGGGGTCTTTTTTGCAGGAACTTAAGATTAATAAAATAGAGGTTAAGCAAATAATAGTATGGGTGAATTTTAGCCTGTTCATAACGGTAGCAGTCTTGGATTTAAAGACAAACTAATTTATTAATAAATAAGGAATATCTTGAGAAATTATTTCATTAGCATTTACTATTTTACCTCTGAGCTTTTTATATTAGGTTAATTTTTCATTTGGTTTTATTGCTTACTACCTGGTGCTTTCTAAAGCCCAAAACCTTTTTTAATTAAGTCTTGAAAAAATCGTATTTTAATATTGTCTTTGAGCACTTAAACTGTTGCCATTTAAATTCCATTTACTACATTTTACTAGCTGTTAAACTATGATTTATTTTTTCAATTTGCTGTTAACCATTACCTTCTTAACCATTTCGTTATTTCACCTATATTGGGCATTTGGAGGAACGGTAGGTAAAACGGAAAGCGTACCGGTAACTGAAAAAGGCAGCTTGCTATTTCAACCTGGTTTTATGTCCTGCATAGTCGTTGGAATTGGTTTTTTGCTGATGATTTTTCTTCTGTATTTACCAAGTTTGGATTTAGTTTCTGAAAGATTTTCGAGAGGGATTCTGTGGCTAGTAATGGGAGTATTCTTATTACGTGTAATAGGTGATTTTCATTACGTCGGCCTATTTAAGAAAGTGAAAAACACCACATTCTCAAGAAATGATAATAGATATTTTGTGCCATTGTGCTTCTTGATCGCGTTATTGATATTGGTGAAAAATCTTGCTGCTTAAAGAAATAGGAGCTGCTCCAAGTGATAAATTTGTTTATCATAATGAATTCTATTTAGCCGTGGTATCAAATAGAATATTTAATAAATAACCTAATTATTGAAATTATTATTTCTCTCGTCGTATAATGAATAAAAAAAAACGACTATGGTTATTTCATACTACATTTATTATAAGATTAAATTCCTGGAATATTTACCTAACATTATTCTTGACAGAATTCTAATTCCTTTGCAGGTAAGATATTATAGAAGAGAAAAATATCGACTGCTTATTTGGCTTTTTGGAAATTTCATTCAATTGGTTTATACAGTTCTTACGGAATTACTTGTTATAACCTATGGAAAGCCGAAGAGTTATTTCCCTAAAATAAAACACAATTCCATTACATCCCTTCAGGGCTTTTATAAACTGCCATTTAAAATCAAATACCGGCATTTAAAACTGGAATTGAACATTCTATTCTATGGTCTATTAATCTACTTCTGGGGAAATTAAAAGTTGATTAACATGAATAATTCAATATTTCGAATGGTCAATTACTTGATAAAAAAATCAATACAATTGATCTATGCCTTGCCTTGGTTAATATTTGTTTTGCCCCTTTGTGTAATTAAAGATCTATTCACTAACAAGAAGAATACTCATGATTGATTTATTATATTTTCATGGATTGGGATCCAATAAGGATTCTAGGAAATTTAAACTGATTAAAAATGCCTTTGATTGTACCCACAGTTGTTTTTGTGTAGAATGGGGGACTGATACTGATATTAGTGAACTATTAACTGATTTATGGACACACTACAAGGACAAAAATGAACTTGTCCTTATAGGTGATTCCACAGGAGGAAATTATGCCTACCAATTACGAGAAAAGTTAAAAGCCTCTGGAATGAAAATTAAATTAGTCCTTCTTAATCCCTTGTTGGACTTTTTTAGCAGGATTGCCAATTTTCCTTTTCCGGAGAAATTAGAAAAGAGTTTGGAAATAATAAAGGAGATAGATCATTGTTTTCTTCTTCAGAGTAATCGAGATGAAGTTATTGATCATTCCTGCATAAATAGAGGTTTTGAGGTGGAGCAATTAATCATTGATGATACCCATCGGCTATTGACTTTTGAAAATTATGTTGATTCCATTAAGGAGTATGTGACTAGCGATAGGTTGTAATATTGGAGATTGAGATTTTAGGCAGAATCATTTCTTAAGTATAACTGTGATGCATTAACCGATTTTGAAAATTAATATTCAAATCCGGTTCATCCATTTATCTGCATTTTTACAATGGAATATAAGAATTTGGTCAATGAAAGTTTAATAATATTAAATCAATTGTAAATTGATTATTCAAGACTTGGATGGATCACAAAAAATTGATTTTATTTAAGTTTTTGGTATTTGAAAATGGGAGACAGTATTAACAGAAGGGATTGTTTCAGCCACTTTACCCCGCACTCATCCCTGAAACCCCTACGGGTCGAACCTTGGCCATCCCGATTTCTAATCCCTGCGGTCCACAAAAAAAAGCCCATCTTTCGATGAGCTTTAATTTTGTGGAGCCGGAGGGATTGTTTCAGCCCCACAACCCCGCACTCTTCCCTGAAACCCCTACGGGTCGAACCCACCCATCCCGATTTCTCATCCCTACGGCCCACAAAAAAAGCCCATCTTTCGATGAGCTTTTTTTTGTGGAGCCGGAGGGATTGTTTCAGCCCCACAACCCCGCACTCCTCCCTGAAACCCCTACGGGTCGAACCCGCCCATCACAATTTCTCATCCCTTCGGTCCACAAAAAAAGCCCATCTTTCGATGAGCTTTAATTTTGTGGAGCCTCCAGGATTGTTTCAGCCTCTTTACCCCGCACTCTTCCCTGAAACCCCTACGGGTCGAACCCACCCATCACAATTTCTCATCCCTACGGCCCACAAAAAAAGCCCATCTTTCGATGAGCTTTTTTTGTGGAGATGATGAGGATAAAAGTGAAATTATTAATTCAATATTGTTTTTTCTGGAAGGGTTCAATATTTAGTTAGGTTGGGGAATTTTATAATACATGAATAAATAATAAAGGTGGGGAATAAATAATCTGCTTAATGAAATATTATTTTTATGATGAAATATTATTTTCCAAGTGACGGTAAAGAAATTAAGATATTAGAATTTCTCGAAAGTAAATGATAAATTATCATTTTGAAGGAAGTTGGTATGTATGAAATTCTTTTTATGTAGAGTTTTTTCTTCTGTACCAAAGAAAACTGTTTTGATAAAAATTGCCACCATTTCTTTAGAATGGTGGCATTAAATTCTAACTGTTTTTTTATTTACTTATTAATACTACAAAAATATTAATAATTTGTTTAGAAATTGTTTTATCCATTGTGCATAGGAGCCATTTGATATTTTGGAAATTCTTCTAAATAAGAACATATTTGAATCCCTAGTCTATTTAAGAAGTCACAACTTAAATTTGACCAGGGATTCGATAGCTAGTGATAGTTAAATAATATTTTAATATTAAATTTTAATTCAAGCTAGTAATCTAAATTATATATAAAGAATTGAAAATACAAATTAGAAAACGAATCATTAAAAATGAGTTCTTTTAATTCGAACTAAATCACACAAGCATTTTCTTACTTTTAGGTTAGATAAATTCGATTGTGTATCGTTATCCAGTTAGTAATCCTTTTGAATATACCTAAGGGTAGGTATATTCTTTGTTAGATAGTTCATTTAATTTTGGCCCAATTTACATACCTCAATAAATATTGAATATCAATTGTTAGTGGAGATAATATAAAAATAATCAATGAAATACTTTGATAGAATTGGCTCAAAATTTAACTATTACCTATGCAAATTGAAAGAATATTTTTGGTCCGCAGGCTTTGAAGTGGATAGAGAAAATAGGACAGTAAGATTATTTTTCTATGCATTTATCATCTTAACATTATTTTCTATGGTCATTATGGTAATACTATTAATTTGTCAATAAAGTTTATAGCCCTCATACTTCTTAAATATTTTTATAGTAGTATTGTTCATTTATAAGGCTGATTTTAGAGTTAAAAGATCAGAATTAAAAATATAAGTAATAATTCTGAAAGTCTTTTTATAAAAAAATCGCTTTAAATGAATTTTAATCAAATAATTGATTTAAAATGTGAATTTTATTATATTATTCCTGACAGCAGGATTCCTGCGTAAGCCATCTAAAACTTAACTTTATGAAAGCAATTATTATAACTTTATTCCTGATAATTAATATCTATCCAGCATTTTCACAACATGCAAATGTATTATTTGAAAATGTTAATTTATACGATTATGAGAAGGGCGCTTTATCAGGACCTTTTAACGTTTTAATTGAAGGAAATACCATAAAAAAAATTAGTCGTAGCAAGATTCCTGAAAATGGTAGTAATTCTTTAATTATCCAAGGAAAGGGGAAAACATTAATTCCAGGGCTCATTGATGTTCACGTTCATTTAGTTTTTGGATCTTTAACCATGGGAGAAATGATGACAAATGACCTTTCTGAAGAGTTTGTTATTGAAAAAATTGGCTCTTCTTCGGAAAAAATGCTAATGAGAGGTTTTACAAGTGTCCGTGACGCTGGAGGGCCAATATTTCCTCTTAAGTTAGCCATAGACAATGGAAAATTGATAGGACCTAGGATATGGCCCTCCGGAGCAACAATAAGCCAAACCTCTGGACACGGAGACTTCCGTTCGGCGTCTGAACCTTCTAGACGTTTTACGGGGGTGGTTTCTCGGGCTGAAAGATTTGGAGCTACTTTTATTGCTGACGGTCGTGATGAAATACTTACAGCTGTTAGAGAGAATTTGAGATTTGGTGCAAGCCAGATAAAGCTAATGGCAGGTGGCGGCACTTCCTCGGCATATGACCCTATTGATGTAACTCAATACACCTTTGATGAAATGAAAGCGGCTGTAGAAGCTGCTGAAGATTGGGGAACTTATGTGACGGTTCATGCGTATACCCCGAAGGCTGTACAGCGAGCAATTAATGCGGGTGTGAAATGCGTTGAACATGGGCAAATGTTAGATGAAGAAACACTTAAAATTCTTGCCGATAAAAAAATTTGGTTAAGCCTTCAAAATTTGGTGGGTGATACCGATGACATGAGTGAGGAAAGAAAAGCCAAAAGGAAACCTGTGCTGGAGGGACAGGCCAAAGTTTGGCCCATGGCAAAGAAATTAGGTGTAAAATTGGCATGGGGAACTGATTTCTTGTTTGAACCGGAATTAAACGCTCAACAAAATCATTATATTTTAAGATTGCAGCAATGGTTTGAAAATTCAGAAATAATAAAAATGATCACAAAAGATAATGCCGAGTTATTGCAAATGTCTGGTTTGAGAAGTCCTTATTTAGGTAAATTAGGTGTAGTTGAGGAAAATGCTTTGGCAGATTTAATATTGGTTGACGGAGATCCTTTCAAGGACTTGTCGCTGCTGACTCAACCAAAAATGAAGTTTATTGTTATCATGAAGGATGGGAAAATATTCAAAGACATAAGTCATAGTGAAAAATGATTATTCATTAATTTAGGAACAATTAAATAATCATTTTTAAATTTAATTATTTGCTTTGGATTCGGTGACATAAAGGAAAACCCAAATGATTCAGTTATTTAATTATGGAATTAATGATCTCAAAATAAGGAATAGATAAGTATATATTAAACAGCAAAAAATCCCTCGTATTAGACGAGGGATATGTGTTAACCCTAAACTACTAATTAATAAAGTAATTTTACAAATCAATATTTTGGATAGCTAAAAATAAGCAGAAAATCAATTCAATCCAAAGGATTTTTATCTTTCCTAAAAATTATCAATATATTTCTCTATAAAGTTTCTTTTAGAGATGTCAAATTTAATTCATAATAATATATGTGTGTAATTTAATTTTTAAATTACTTTTACTTTTTAATATTAACCGGTCTCCGATTTAAAAAAAAAGATTTAAAAATACTTTATTAATGTAGAAAAAATGGTCATTATCTTTTTCTCCTAAAATAATAGGTTGGATTCATATCATAGGTTTTTTTTATATAGTGAGCAAACTTAAAATAGCTTGAAAAACCTGCCAATTTTGCCAATGAGGTCAGATTTAATTTTGAATTTGGTTCAAATTCACCTATCATATTCTCAATAAAACTAAGTCTAAGGTCGTTTATGTAATTTGGGAAGCTTTTGTTTAAATTTTTATTGATAACATAAGAGATATATTTTCTATTAAAACCTAAGGCTTTTGCTAAATGTGCTAATTTAATATCTCTTTGTATAAATCCATTCGTTTGTTCCCAATCCTTTAGTAATTCTAAAATTCTATTCTCAATATCAGGGCTTAAATAATCATTTTGTTTATTTTGAAGGTCCAAATTATTTTCCATGTATATTATTTTTAAGGTCAAATATAAAGGTTAACAAATTATATTAAAACAATTAATTCAACATCAGTCCCTTTATTAAATATATATTGAGGTTAATGAACTTAATTATCAAATACAAAAAGATATAATTATTGGCAATTGATATAGACAATATTAAAAAATAATAATGAAACTACTAAATGCACTTTTTACTCTAAATGTTTGTTATACCTTAAAAGAAGATGAATTGAAATAAAAGTATGATGTATTTTATAGTATTTTAAATATGATTTATTTTACCATATTATCCATTTTTACAATAAAAGGGTAACGAACGACGAATATGATTATACAAATAAAATTTTAATGAGCTATGTTTTTTTGAAATTTATACCAATTTATACCATTAAAACTTGACCAACTTAGTTGAAAATTCCATGTAAAATAAGGTAAATTCATTATCATGACTATTTTATTGAGTAATATCTTTTATATTTATTAATGCATTTACATCAAACTTCGGATTGTTTTCTAAATGAAATGTTTGATTATAATCGTCATTGTAATCATGAATTGATTAAATTATTCTTGCTTTATCAAGATCAGGTTTCAGAACAATCAATAAAACTTTTAAGTCACATATTGAATGCACATCGAATCTGGAATAACAGAATAATGCAAAATAATGAACATTGGGAAATCTGGCAAATACACTCTGTACCTATGATGGGTGATTTAGATGAATCTAATCATTCGATATCAAAAGATATGCTGCTAAAGGATAATTCTTTAAAGATGATTGATTTCCAAATGAAGGACAATAATGATTATAGTTGCATGATTAAGGATATCATGTTTCACATTATTAACCATTCAAACTACCACAGGGCTCAAATTGCTACTGAACTTCGTAAACAGGAAATTGAACCAATACAGACCGATTATATAAAATATAAATTGTTGATTTGAAATTTCCTTTAATTGATTGATGGCAGTGTTCTTAATATTTAAAAATCTGGAAATAATTTATTAAACTCAGCATTGGATCTTCTTTTATGAAAATGAATTTGAATCGAAAGGTATGTAAATTATCATGAATAGTTTTTCTAAAATCGATTTTTCATTGTTAATAATTTTCGTTCCTACTAATACTTAATTCGGATTGTGAGGATTGTTTCATTCAATGACCTAATACATAAAAAAAACCTGACAGATCGAGGAATTGTCAGGCTAAGGCGTAATATTTAGAGTATGTCGTTCTAAAGGAGCCTAAATATAATAAATATAAAAGACCAATGAAATTAAATTATAAAAAATAACCCAATGGACTACTCCATTGGGTCCTACCAAATGTAAATTATGCAACTAGCTATTTATACAAATATAAATAAAATTACAGAGGTATTGTTAACATTTCCATTATTGAGAACAGAGCTTGTGAACAAAAAAGTATAGTTATAATTTGTGAAATAATGATTAATATTTCATTGGATCTTTTGTCCTAACTTCTCTTTAATATATGTATCGTAAGAATTCAATATATTTAAAACTTTATAAATTAGAAAAGAATGAGTTTTTGAAAAGTCATTTTTATTAAAAAATTGGTAAGACTTAATGTGTTTAATGATGGAAAAATCAGAGTTATCGGCAGAAAAGGAAAAGATTTTCGAAATTATTTTGATTGATGATGATAGTATATTTTGCTTCCTTGTTTCAAAAATGATTCAATCATTTACCAACATGAAGATTGACCTGAAAATTTTTTCAGATGGAATTATTGCTCTTAACCATCTAAATGCGCTCCATATCAAGGGAGTCGCGTTTCCAAATGTTTTATTAGTGGATATTAATATGCCACTAATGAATGGCTGGCAGTTTTTGGAAGAGCTTGAAAGCATGAAAATCTTTGTTGGAATCGATGTACCAAGGGTCCTTATCGTAAGTTCTTCTGTAAGCCAGGAAGACCTAGCTCGTGCAAATAAAATTCCTTACATAGAGAGGTACTTGACAAAACCCTTTACCGCAGAGCAACTTTTTCAAGCATTAAATGTGTCCAATTGAATGGCACAGAATAATTAAAAGTTTATAAGATTTGGTTTAAATAGTGGTTAAGATAAGATATTTTCAACACACTTCTCTTTTGGTTTCTATAATTAATTAATTCATTTTAAAATAATGTTTGTGATTTGTTGTAATTAATCATATGATCATTTTGACTTTTCTTCAATTAGCCACTTTGTTAATTCTCTGTATAAAATTGAGATACCATCGGAACCCTGAGGTACTGCTGAATGAATTGATTATTAGATTTGATATTGAATACAATCTGAAATTTTAATCTCGTTCTGGTTAATATTCCTTAAAAGAAATACTTTCTGGAAGGATTTTGAACTAAAACTTTAACCCTTATTTATTTCTATGGAAAGGACCAAACTTTCGTTAGAATAGCCCGAATTTGGCATTAAATCTGAAAATTTATATATTTTTGCTTTTCCGTGGAAATTCCAAAAATTATGAAAGATGAAAATTATAGTCTAGAAAATTATAAATTAAGGGAGAGGATCCTTGAGCTAGAATCAATTATTTCCTGCTTTGATGATATAGTTTTTGTGGTCTCTAGTGACGGTACAATTTTGGATTCTTGGACTCTTCAACCACAGGAACTTTTTTTTGACCGTGATAGAATTTTGAACATTCCGATTGAAGACCTTTTTCCGGAAGAATTTGCCTCAACTATGGTGGATATACTTGAAAAGACCATCAGGACGAAGAAGAGTCACCAAATAATTTATCAATCGCCTGTAGAGGCTTTTAAGGGAAGTTGGTTCAGATTGAAGACTAGATTTATGGAGAACTTTCCTGGAAAAGTGATGGTTGTTATTTCTAATATTACCAAAGAGATCGAACTTCAATACGAGGTTGAAATGGAAGAAGAGAAGTTCAATCAAGCTTTTATGCATTCTTCCATTGGAATGCTCTTGTTGGACGGAAGAATGAGAATTGTCGAACAGAACCGAGCTCTTTTGGAAATGTTAGGGATGGAGGATGAAAAGACTTTCCGGCACAAGGGATTTTCTGATTACATCCATCAAGACCATATTAAGGAATTAATGGTCGCAGTTACGGATTTAAGGTTGGGAATTGTTCATAAAGCTGTTGTTGAAACTAGGGTTTGTACTAAAAATGGAAAATACTTATGGTGCTTAATTTCTTTTTCTTCTGTAAAAGATCAAGACGGACAGGTAACTTATTTTATTTGTCAAATCCAGGATCTTTCTGATTTCAAGGAAATTGAGAAGAAATTAAAATTCCAGAATTCGGCCCTTGAAAAAATAAATTTTGAATTGGAAATAAAGATTAAACAGCTTGAAACGATAAACCAAGTGCTTGCACATGATTTAAGGTCGCCTCTTGCAAATATTGAAATGATTACCGAACAATTAAAAACTGGCACTAAGTCTAGGCAGGATCGGAAGTACCTAGACATGATTTTATTGAGTGGTAACAAATTCAAAAATCATTTAGGTAGGATGATTGATTTTTTGGAAAGTTTGGATTCCTTGGATCATAAGTTTAAATGGAATGAAGTTAATTCTATTTTTAAGGACTCTGTAAATGAATTGGAAAAGCAAATAAAATGTAGTGGTTTCAATATTATTAAACAATCACAACGCACAATGTTTTTTTTCCCAATGAAATATTTGAAAACTCTTTTTAAATATGTCATTTTGTGCAGCATAAAGGAAACGGGTAGTGAGAATAGGGCATCGCTATTGTTTAACGAATCTGAAAAAACACTGAAACTCCATATCAAATCCAATAACCAATCTGAAATGGATCCATATAATTATAATGTTGCGGCAGAAAAATTAAAAGAAGTAATGACCGTGGATTTTTTCATAGCTAAGCACCAAGTATTATCCGTAGGTGGGTCAATTAAATTTTTACAACCCGATTCACAGAACTATATTCTAGTCATCAAAATGCCTGATAATTACGTGGCTTAATGTTTAAAGAAGAGTTTGTTGGCTTACTATTTTGATGGATATTTTCCATAAAATAACTCTAAAAATATGAGGGTGTTACATTTTTACCAAGGGTAATTTTCAATTTTTTTGTATATCAAAGTATAAAGATACCATTTGAATTTTCTTACTAGCGAGCTAAGGTGTGTGTTGGTTAAATTTCACCATTGCCCCATATTTTTTGCTTTTTTTGCAAAAATATTGATAATCAGTTCGCAATTATTTATTTTGCAAAGAAATCACCATTAATAAAACTATTAATTAGTTATGAAAAATTACAATAAGGGTCAAAATCTTTCTAAGGTTTACTCCCCTCCAAACCAAGATTATTTGGATATTTTACAGATTCAAGCATTGAAAATAGGGGAGTTAGCAGGATCCTTAGAAGGGGAAAAATTAATAATTGAAGGTTTAGGAAAGTGGCCAGAATTAATTAGATTTGAAGTTCATAGGTTTCAAGAGTCCATGCAGCGAAATGGAGAGAGTATTCCACTTCTGTGAAATAACTTATGTTTTATGAATTATAGTGAATATTTAACATAGTTTAAAAAAGAATATTTATCTTCGGATTTTTAAAACGTAGGTATTACATTTATTGGAATGAAAAGATTTTTATATAGGAATTGTAAAGCAACTCTTTTGTTCATAGGAACTTTTCTCATCGTATTCGGTCTTCTCATGCATTTTATTAAATAATCTGCTGACGGAATTTAAAACGATTATGGCTCCATTCATATTTTTGGACAAGATATTTTCGTAATAATAGTGGTATGGGTCATTATTCGACTCGTTATCAAATATAAACTTCAAACTTTCAAAGAATATATATTCTAAAATATATAGTGATTTTTTGAAGATCCTAAGTAGACCATCTCAATTATAAAAATTTATCTAATTACTTAGCTAATAGTTCCCAATGAAGGTGCTTCACTTCCATTAGCAAAAATATTGTCACGTGTTTATTCCATATGAAAATAACTATTGGCCCCTGAAGGTTGGTAAAAAACTAGATTTAATTACATGATTGATGTGGAGCTAAGATGGAAAAAATTCAAGAAAATAAATGATCATGGATGGTAATAATAGTAATAGGAACTTTCAGTGTTTATATTGGGTATTTTTGTAATGTTTTGATTAATTCTTGATATTTCAGGTGAATCTAAAAAGGCTAACTTCTTTTGTTTTTCAATTGAAATAATTGGTTATTAATGCACATATATTTTAAGGTTAAAGAAAAACAACAATAAAGGTCCAATAACTGGATTGATATTGGACCTAAACTGAAATAATCAGAAAGCTTTGAAGATTTAAATATAGAAAAAATACAACATAATATCTTAGTAAAAAGTCCTATCTATTTTAATTATATTCCCGTTAGTTGATAAGATTAAACAAAAACTGGACAACTTAAGTAGGTAATATATGCAAAACTTAAAATAATCTTTGATTTCAATCCTCTACTTTCATCTTGTCAAAGTTTCAGATTATTGATAAACTGAATGGAATTTGCCGCATAGTTCTTCATTTAAACCTAATGTGTATTGTTTTAATAAAATTATGCCATAAGGCTTTAGGATTAATTAGTCTTATATCTATTCATCTATTCTAACTCCCAAAATTCTATAGTTTTAACGGATTACGGCTCTCGTTAGATTTTAATAAATCGTAAAAAATATTTGAATTTTGCTGAAATAATACTTTATATTTGCAACTGTTTATAATTGGTCTAAATAAAAACAATTGTTTCATTTATTAGGTAATTTGAATGTAAAATAAGATTGATACAATTCCTATTTAAACAAAAGAGCGCCATACGTAAGACGGTAATCTTCGTATGACGCCTTCTTAAACCAGCGGTAACTAGTTTAAGAATCCATACTCATTCGTATGGGACCTTCAACATGCAATTATGGAAGGACATGCAATATAGGAAAATTCAAACAAATCTATAGCTGTTTGATAATTTGTCGTATGCTGTCCTTTCATATTCTTCAGATCGATTATTGATAATCTCAATGAAGAATAGAGAACAGATAATTAACAATTAAACGTAAAAGAATGCCAAAGCATTTTTTTTAAAAATTACAGAACGACAAATTCTTATAAAACATGAAAACCATAAAATTATTAATTATTTTTTTTGCCATTTTCGGATTTAAAATGGTTAGTGCCCACTCCCTGTGGATTGAAACAACACCTTTTGGCGAGAAGAATAAAACCCAAAATGTTAGAGTTTATTTCGGTGAATTCATTCATAATTTTATTGACCCAATCGAGAATTGGCATTCAGATGTTCACGAATTTAAATTATATCCAATTTCACCAAGCCAGCAAACAACAGCAATCCAAGCAACTGAACATCCAGATTATTTTAGCGCAACTATTTCTCCAACGGAAGAAGCTGTTTATATCCTAAAGGTTGGACATCCAGCAAAAGAGGTCTTTGGAACATCAGCTTCTGAATCTACTGTAAATTTAATAATTCAAGAAAGGAGAAAGTCAGCAACTCTTACCGAGCTATCGTCGACTTTAGATATTGAACCAAAGTATCACTATGTAAAGGATGTTTTCCAAGACATTAAACCCAAAGATGGACCATTTTTAGAGGCTAAAGTAGATGTGGTATTTCCGAGTGGATGGATTAAAAAGTTCAAAGAAAATGGCAAAGGAAAGATCTGCTTTAAATCTCTAAAAGCCGGAAAGTACGAGGTTGCCGAAACGGAGAATACAAAGAAAAACAGGTGTAGCAAATCCATCGATAAGCATTGGAGCACAAACACTTCATTAATTCTTGTTAACTAACACAAACAGCACGAATCTCTAAAAACTTAACAAATGAATTTATTTGGTTTAACGTCGCTGTTAATCACTGATATTAATCTTAATATACAAATGCTTAATCGATTTCGCAGAGAGCTTATCTTACTCTTATTTTTGCTCTTAAGCAATATGGTCCACTCACAGAGTAACTTCAGCCTAACCGGGACCGTTAGGGATAATCATAATCGAACCATTGAAGGTGTTACTATTCGATTAGCGGGGCATACGGTCCTAACCGATAGTTACGGCAATTTTAAAATTGAAAAAATCAAAAATAGCTCTTTTGAGATTATAGCTAAGGCGATTGGGTATGATATCTTTAAGAGGAAGATTGAGATTAAAGAGGGAAATAATCATCTTGATATTTTACTTTTTGAAAAAACCCAAAAAATTGAAGAAGTACCAGTGACTGGTTTAACCAAGCCTCAGATTACCAATCGCATGGCCTTTAACGTGACATCCATTGATGCTAAAAAGTATTATAACAGTACAATAAATATTTCTGATGCTTTAGATCAAGTGCCTGGTGTACGTGTCCGAGAACAAGGAGGACTAGGGTCAAATCTGAATTTAGCAATAAATGGATTTTCAGGAAATCATATTCGCTTCTTTATTGATGGCGTGCCAATGGATAACATGGGATCCACCTTTCAAATGAACACCATTCCAATCAATTTAGCGGAGAATATTGAAGTCTTTAAAGGTGTAGTTCCAATTTGGTTAGGATCAGATGCACTTGGAGGTGCTATAAACATAGTAACTAATAAATCTAACAGGAATTATATTGATGCTTCTTATTCATATGGATCATTCAATACCCATAGGACTACAATCAATACAGCAGTAACGAATAAGAGTGGGTTAACCTTTGAATTAAATGCCTTTCAGAATTATTCTGACAACAATTACAAAGTATTCATTGAAAAGCATAATAACAGGAGAGACAACTACGCAAATGATACTGAGGTAGAGCGATTTCATGATCAATTTCATAACGAATCTATTATTGCAAATTTTGGTTTGGTTAACAAATCATTTGCAGATCGGTTGGTATTTGGGATTACCCTTGGTCATAACTATAAAGATATACAAACTGGCGCCAGGATGGAGTCGGTATTTGGAGCCTGGCATCGAAAAGGAAATATTGTAATGCCGAGTTTGAGATATAGCAAGAATAACCTTATCAAGGGATTAGATGTTATGTTGAATGCGAATATAAACCTGGGAACGGAACAAACTATAGACACAGTTGCAAAGCGATTTGATTGGTTTGGGGACACACATGCAAACCTTCCATCCACATCAGGAGAGCGTTCAAGGACCATGTATAAATACAAGAATAGGGATGGTATTATCACGGCAAACGCAAATTATAATTTAGGTGATAAGCATGTTTTTACGATCAATAATGTATTCAACACATTCAATAGAAGTGGTTCCGATGAATTAAATCCTCAAAACAATGAATATGAATATGCCAAGCTATCACAAAAGAATGTATTAGGTTTTGGCTATCAAATAAATGAAGAGGGACGTTGGAGTGCCAATATTTTTGGAAAATTTTTATCTCAAAATAATAAGAATGGTAATTCAAGTTCTGTCAATTCAAGTCTGTTCGGTTACGGAACTGCGTTATCCTATTTCTTAGATACCAACTTACAATTGAAGGCAAGTTATGAGTTGACCAACAGAATGGCGACGCCATATGAATTGTTTGGGGACGTGGAAAACCAAGACGCGAATACAAATCTAAAACCTGAGAGCAGCAATAATATCAACTTTGGTATTATGTATCAATTTGATATAGATAGGGACGATCATTTTGGGATCACTGCCGGGGTGTTATATAGAAATTCCAAGAATTTTATTTACCAGAGATTAAATCAGAATCAGAGTAAGTACATGGCTGATAACCGTGAAGGAGTACGAACATTAGGTGCAGATTTTGAGTTGCAATATTTCCATAAAAAATGGTTGTCAGCATCTACAAGCTGGACCTATCAATATTTGCAGAATATGCAGAAATATGAGAATGGGTATACTGAGGTGAGCCCAGTTTATAAAGATCAAATGCCTAATATACCTTACTTATTTGGGAACCTAGATCTAAACGTTCATTTGCCAGTTTTTTCTGGTTCTGGAGATATGCTTAAAACCGGATACAACCTACAATATATTCATGATTTTTATCTGTATTGGCCTAGTCGAGGAGAGACCAAAAATACGATTCCTCAACAGTTGAGTCATGATTTTAATATTGTTTACAGCTTTAAAAAAGGCCGATATAATATAGGGCTTGAAGCAAGAAATATTACGAACGAGCGATTATATGACAATTTTAGTATGCAAAAACCAGGACGAGCATTCTATCTGAATCTACGATACTTTATCAATAAAAAATAACAATCTAATTAAAAAATAATTCCACATGAAAATTAAAAATTTATTATTCACGGCCTTTACACTAAGTACCATTGTTGCTTGTACAAAGGATAAAACAGAACCTGCGGCGAAAGGTAATTTTATTGTTGCTGTGACACCTGTTGCAGAAACTGGTGTTGCAGATTATCTACTTACAACAAGTAGTTTAGATACCGGCAAGGTATCCACTGCAGGCAGAGGAGTTGAGCAAGACGGAACCTATAGATACTATGTTACGCATAACAACAAGTTTTTTAGTATGCTTTATGGACAAGGGAATCCTGGAGCTGTTACGGTTTACAATATCCTGGATGGTAATCTGACCAAGCTAGCAAACTCGGTCACGGAAACAGTACAAGCATTTGCTCCAGTAAATGATGATATCTTGATGATGAAGATTTCAAGAAGTATTACTAATCCAGTAACGAACTGGTATCAGTTTAATACAAACACGCTCAGCATTTCCAGCCAAGGGAATATCAATACAGCGGAGTTAAATAACAATGGTGAACTTGCTTTCTTCAGTTGGATTAAGCAAGTAGGTTCAAAGGTCTACGCTCCTTATTTTTCTGTAAAGGGATGTTGTTCAGCGACCTTTGGAACTGATTATCCTAATCAGGCTTGGGTAGCAGTTTATTCCTATCCAAGCATGAAGCTTGAGAAGATTATTAAAGATGATAGAACAAGCTTTATTGGAAGGTATTTTACGGATGGTTTGGAACTTGTAGAAAATGGAGATATATATGCGTTCTCTGCATCTGTAGCAACATCTATGGGAACAAATGCTACGATGAACAGTACAAAACCTTCGGCAGTAACGAGAATTAATTCAGGAAGTACAGAATTTGACAAATCATTTTATATCAATTTCGAAGAGCTATCCGGCGGATTAAATATTACTAACTGGTTATATGTTGGGAATAACAAGTTCATTACTTTTTCAAATACTAAAGATGCTAAAGGTGCATACAATATAGGAAATATTATTGGTGTTCTTGATGTATCTGCAAAAACTTGGAAAGCAGTTACCGGATTACCAAAGACTACAGATGTTAAGGGAATTACAGGTAATAATTATTCAGATAGAGCTGGCCGATTTGGCTATGTCGGTGTGAACTTAACTTCTGGAATAGGTTATGTATATAAAGTGGATGTAAATTCAGCAACAGCAACACAAGGTCTAAAAATTGAGGGTGGTACATTAACCGCAATAGAACATTTAAATTAAGCTAATTATCAATCATTTATTGCCTATCTGTAAGGACTAAAATTTATAGATGGGCAATATTATTCTCTATCAATTATGTATAGCATTATTTTAGGAATGATCTTAGTTGCCGCTTTTATTTGGTTTAATACGAGTAAAAAGGTAAAGTTTCCTAAGCGTACAGCATGGCTCGAAAAAATAGTATCCAATAGGAGGAGAGCTCAAATTATATGCACAATACTAACGATTTTTAGTCTACTATTCATTGTTTGTCTACAAGGCATTGGGGCGGGTATTTTTGCCTGGATAATTTATTGTATGGGACTACTCAGTTTAGTAGTCTTGCTTTTTCCTTATCAATACATTAAGTATAAACATCTGCTTTTTCTAATTATTTTTTGCCTTATTCTTGAACTAACCTTTACCTATATATCATCACAATAAAGCCATGCCAGCAAATAAAAAATATTTAAGTAGTCCGTTCCAACGGTTTCTAAAAATTTCCGCCGGATTTATTGGTGGATACTTAGTGATGATTAGCTTTCATTTGTTTTTGACTTATCTCTTTGAGAAGAAGAATGTCATTGTTACAGCAGGCATTACAGGTTACATATTGTGGGCCACGTTACTTTTAATTGCTTTTTTAGCTAAAAATGGTTGGAAAATATGGTTTCTATATCTTCTGCTAGCAACACTATTTTATCTTCCATTTTTAATCAAGTAAATCTCAAAATGAAAATTAGAAACTATAATATCTATTTTAATACACACACCATTTCAGGAATAATCATCTGTGCTCTCTTGTATGTTATTTTTTTTGCAGGTTCATTTTCATTTTTCAAGAAGGAAATTTCAGCCTGGCAAAACAATATCAGTTTTTATAATCAAAAAGTTGAAGCTCAGCAATACAGTGATTTTTTAGATTCTGTTTCCAATGGTTACAATTTACAAGGTAGAGATATTATCTTTTATCTTCAACAAAATGGGGCAAAGGGATATGTCAATTTTAGTGCATCTAAGGATACAATTATTAATAAGGAAAACTTAGCTGCACAAGCGAAGAAACCGGAAGGAGCTATTAAAGGTAAAGGAAGGCGCGGCCGTGGGGGAGATGGTGATAGTAAGTATTTAAATCATGATTTTATACATAATAAAACCGGTGACTATTCGGCAAACTATGATATGGGCGAATTCCTGTACCGCCTACATTTTTTGGCTCAATTAAATGAGGTCCCTATTCGAGTGGGAATAGCTCCTTTTGGATATTTAATCGCTGGAATTACATCTTTCCTATTTCTATTTGCTCTAATCACTGGATTATTGCTCCATTGGGATAAAGTTGTCTCAAATTTTTTTGTTTTCCGTCCGTTTAATAAATGGAAAACAGTTTGGACAGATATGCATACAGCTTTGGGCGTGATTGGATTTCCTTATCAATTCATGTTTGCGGTTACTGGGGTGGTTTTGATCATAAATACAGTATTAATTACCCCTTTTGCCAACGTTTTATATGAAGAGAAAACCGATAAATTGTATGAGGATTTAGAAACCATCCATACTTATCCATTAGAATACAGCTATAAAAAATTGGAAAAAGAGTTTAGGCTGTCGGATTATTTGGAAAAAGCCAAGAAAAAATGGCCCCTGAGTGAATATAAACGTATAAGCATCAAGAATTTTGGAGATGAAAATATGTACCTAGTAATTGAGGTTGAACCGCATTATAACCGGAGTTTTGCTGGCTCAGGCATTCTGGCTATTCAGGTTCTCAATAATAAGGTTTTGGAAGAAAAATCTCCATATACAGATGTTAACTACATCAATCGAGTCCGTAGTTTGATTTATCGTTTACATTTTGGGGATTTTGGAGGATATCCTGTAAAAGCTGTCTATTTTATATTGGGTGTCTTGGGGTGCTTAGTGATAGTATCCGGGATATTGATATGGTTAGTAGCCCGGGATAAAAATAATGTGATCCCAAGGAAGAGAAAATTTAATTTTTGGACCGCTAATGTATTTTTGTCCATTTGTTTGAGTATGCTGCCTGTCACGGCTTTTACTTTTATTGCCATAAAAATAGCCTCTCCTGTTACACAGGAATTTATATATGCATTTTATTTTCGATCGTGGCTAATAATTTCTCTATACTATATCATTCGCAGGAATTTGAACCGGACGAATAGAGAAACCTTGTTTCTAGGGGCTGTCGCAGCCATACTAGTACCCATTGTTAATGGAATAAAAACCGGATGTTGGTTTTGGGATAATTTCATAAGTGGAAAGATGGATTTGTTCATTGTAGATTTTCTATGGTTATTGTTGGGAATAGTAAGTTTATCTGTATTCATGTATTTACTGTCCTCGAAAAGGGTTGGAGATGTTTCGCATCCAGTTCAATACAATTTAAGTCGGAAGGCAAAATAAGGCAAAAAAACTATTTTACCTTACAGATTATTAGCTAATAACTTGCGCTCGAAATTCCATTCTCCTACAATTAAAACAGCTAAAAAAGTTAATTGAGAATCCAAAATTTAATATATGCTTATTGCCAGCTTTTGCTAGAATTCTGTTATGATATTTTTTTAAGGGTTTTTAATGAAACTACTAAAAAAGATAATAGAATATTATCCTTACCAATTTTCGGGTTAAATTTGGATTTGAGGAATTTGACTATTTCTAGGAATAAAAAAGCAGTTAAATTGTTTTTAAACAACCTATGGCAGTTAACGAAAAATTGATCATGTCCGAAAACTCTAAAATTAATATACAAAAAAGCCCCAGCTCTATGACCTAGCCGGGGAAATTGATTGGGCTAATATGTGATTTTGTACTGCTTATTTAAAATTAATTTAATAGATATAACAATCTGAAATCCAAATAGGTTTTAGAAAATTCGAATTTTTATCTCTTGATGATAAAGTGTAGCTTACGTGATTTTTTTAAAGTGATTTAATTGAAAAATAATAATATTGATAATCAACAATCTAGGTTACATGTTTAAACATCAGTACATTAAGTAATTGTTAACGAAGAAAAAATCGATAATTATTTTATAAAATTGCATCAAAATATACTGAGATGTTTGTAAATGGTTCAAAGAAACAAAAAATAGATTTCCTTAATGATTTTTACAAAACAAGATACGAGGAAAGAAATTTTAAATTTAGACCGGTAGAAATTAACTCAAATGTTAACTCTATTCTTCTTGAGGAAATGATTCATGATATTTCTCGGTATACAGAATTTAGAGCGATGAAATTTTATGATAAAGAAGGAGTCTATTTTGTGATCTGTAAATTATAAGGTCCATAAACGGGATAGGATATTTTTTTACATATTTTTCCAAGAGTAAATGGTGAGAAGGATTTCCACATATTTCTTTTTTGATTTTATATGAGTGAGATTGTTGGCGACTGTAATAAATCATCACGTTTTAATCTAGAGAAATTCTCAATATATCGCAAATAGTTTGATGAATTCGAATCCTTTACTCCCGAAGGAAAAGAGGTATTAACCTTAACGTCTCATGATATTTCTAAAATTGAGCAATCAGATGAATTTTTATTGATTTATTTGGTTTTTATAGTTTTTCCATTTTTTTTATAAACCTTAAACTTGTATAAAAAGATAATTTAAATCAACTGAATCCCCAAATTGAAGTGTATTTTAAGAAACAGTACAGAAATAGACATAACAAGGCTTGAACAATTTTAAGAATTGATCAGATCGATTAGGAATCATATTTTTTTTGTCAAAATTAATAAATTGAGTGTACATATAGGATTTCACCAATTTCAATTTAAGTTTTAAACTATACGAGGATTTAAGAGGAATATGTGTATAATTGGGTTAATTAAATCAAACCGAAAAATCATTTAAAAATCAGGTAATCATCTTGCATCTCATAAGCTTTTGGGATATTTTTTGGATTTTTCCTGCGATAGGAGCTACCAAGCATTAACTAGCGGTCAATATAAGCATTCTTAAAGAAATACTTAAATATGGTATCAATAGTAATAGTTCCTGTTTAAAAAATCTTATTGAATGTACAAGGATCATTTAATCTGTTCAAGGGAAATTTACCTATGAAATTTTTGGCATGTGAAATAAGTTCAAATCCAATCTTTTCCATTACTCCATTAATATTAAAAAGTATTTTTATTGTCAAATTTCAATATGATAATCTGGGGTTTTTGCCACTATCTAGATGCAAAAAATATACTTTCAAAATGTCCTATTGTAGGTGAAGGGTTGTTAAGTTTCTAACTATTGAAAATGTTTCTAGTTAAATCTTATCAATTGATGGGGGATTAAATGAAAAAGATGTAGATAAATTACAAAAACCCAATAGAAATATATCTATTGGGTTAATAAAAACAATTCTGGTACTTATGAGACTATGGAATAATCTTATATGGAAGTAAGATAAGGCAAATAAATGAAATAACAAAAGTACTATGATCATATTAAGATGAGTCCTAGCCTAATCATAAACTTAAGCCTACTAATTCCATTATGAAATAATATACGCTTTAAATTATTGGACAGTATCATGAGGCTACTTGGTGAAAACGATTGTGTTCATAAAGAGCAGAGGGTAAGGTGATTAAGAGCTCGACCTTTGAGAGGTATCAACATAAAATAAAAAACCCAGTGGTTTTCCCTCTCCACTGGGAATTCAAACCGAATATCGGCATATTATCTGCCTTATCTTTTTCAAAGATAAAAAACCTTGGGGAAATGGCAAGGATACATATAACAAATATCAACCCAATGGATCACCCTGTTCCATTGGGCATGACTTACAATAAACTATAAATATGAATGTCATTTAAAGGTATCAGAAAAAAAAATGATGGAAGGTTTTCAATGAATTAAGATAATCAGATCTATTGTAAGTTAGCATAACATTATGCTTGCATTTTAAGAATCATATATTATCAAAGAAAATATGAGATATAAATTATTATTCAAATAAAGAAACCAACAGCAGGGGACGCTATTGGTTTCCCAACAATTATAATATAATTAACGTTATTAAATATAGGAAATAAATAACAAAACCCAATGGAGTTCCTATCCATTGGGTCGAAACAGAGCTTAATCAGATAAACGATTAAGTCATTAAAGTTAATAAAAATATACAAAGAAGCCCAACACCTGGACCATGGTTGGGCTGAAGAAACCTTGAAACACACCATTTGGGATGGAGTTTCAAAGAGTTACTAAATTATGTTTATAGTGAATTCAAGCTTTATTAATTTAAGAAAGATAAGAGAATACTCTATACAAGCCTAAATAGTATTTTAACTGTGTAGTCCAATGGCTACTATTTCCTTAATATTGTTAATAATTCATCGAAAAACGGGAAATACTAAATCTATTTATTTAGGGTAACGAAGTTTATAATTGGAATTCGGGAATTCCTGAACAAAAAATTGTGGATATTTGTATTTTCAATACTTTTGTAAGGTGTAATTTGATAGGGTAAGTAGTCTAAAATCGGATAAAATTTTGTCCAGGGAGATTTATTTGAAGCTTAGGAAAGTGCCATGATTACTCCATTTCCTGCTTGTTTTTTGACTCTATCCTCTAGCGATCTTTTATTTACCCTGGTGGTGGAATTTGCCCAAGGCCTAATTATTAAAAAAATTAAGTGGTCAATTAATAATAATCGTCTTAATTCCTAACTTCGACCAATATCAAAATCAGACTTGTTTCATACCTTTTTTTATCATTGAAGGGATAATCGTTTATCAAGTTAATAAGATTGCTCATTTTACCCTCTTTCTTCCTTGGCAATATTCTTTGTTAACAAATGATAATATGAATAATGTTATTCATATTATCAAAGATTAAGAAGGGATTGAACTGCAGGTTTTTTTCTTTTGGCACATAGATTGCAAAAGTATTTACTATACAACCATTAAAAACTTTTTTTGACTGGAATTTGTACGTGCAGTTTAATTTTAGTGTTGAATAATCAAAACCATCCCTGTCAAGGGATGTTTTGCATCAGGTTTAAATAATCTTTTTTATCATGAACAAAAATTTTATTAAAAATGAGGTGTTGATTCATACAGACACCCTATTACAATATGCGAACAAATTTACCAAAGATCAAGAAGAAGCTGAAGATCTACTCCAGGAAACCTTGATTAAAGTTTTGAAATACCAGGATAGCTTTGAAAAGAATACTAACCTGTTAGGGTGGGTTTATACTATTATGAAGAACATTTTTATTAATGGGTGTCGAAAAAAGGTTTTAGAAAAAAATTACTTGTCAAAAGTTCAATCTATTGGAGAAACATTAAAGCAACAAAGCAATAACAAATGCTTAGATAATTTTATGAGAGAAGATTTGAATTTGGTTTTAAGATCGATTCCAGAAAAACACTACAAACCATTTATGATGTTTTTTGAAGGGTATAAATACTATGAAATCGCCGACCACCTAGGATTGCCGGAAGGAACTATAAAGACTCGAATACACACTGCACGGAAACTTTTGAAGCAGAGGTTAAAAAGTTACAGGCAAACTTAATATCACTTAGTCAAGACGGAAAATAGGTCGCTGCAGGTATGTCTCTATAATTTTTGATAATTTGGTTTAACTAAATTAATAGTTTCTCATTGGATTGAAATTTAATATTTCTGCCATATCGCATAAATCAGACAAAACCTTACGATTATATATTTATCTTAATTTATGGGACTAGGAATAAAAAAAACTAACACCATGTGCAAGTTCTATAAAAAATGCCACCTATTTTTGGGGTTTTAGGTGGCATTGGAGTCAAATACATCATTATTTCTAAAGAAAACAGCATTTTTAATGAAATGGTTTTGGATTTTCTTTAAAAGAACTCTGGTAGTGTAATTAGCTATATCTAAGCATAACCATAGTTTATACTTCTATAGTCAAATAGCCAAGCCTAAACATATAAATTTCTGATTTCATTTAATATGATTTCAATTTAGGTCGGATTCTTTAAATCTCAGCAAATGTTTGACGTTATTTAATTGCTCAAGTCATAGTTGATTTCCAAAACTAATAACCATTATCAATTTGGGTTTATTGATTATTTAATTTTTTGAGCCATACGTCCAGGTTCATTCTTTTAAAATATCTTAATATTGTCCTACTTAAAAAATGCTTATAATAAATCTAAATAAAATTCTAATTCCATGATAATATCCTGGTGCAATTTTTAATGTTGGATAAATTTTAAACCCCATAATCAATTAAAAATCTTAACTGCATTCTATTTTTCAACTTAGAAATCTATTCAAACTATTGGTAAGGTTATCATGTCTTGGTGATATGTTATACGGAGGATTGACTGGACTTTTATATTAAAGATCAATTTTGGTTAAATTTTTGTTAGCAATTAAGTTTAGCCTGTTTATGAGTAAAAAGAACCTATGTTTTCTGGTAAATGGAAAAGACCTGATTGAAATGGAGGACAGTAATCTAGCTACTTTCCTTACATATGATATTCTTGAGGTTTCAAAAATTTTGGAAACTGCTCCGTCCCAATATGTGCTCGACTCTAGGATCTTTTGTCCACCCATTCTTGAAAGGGAAAGTATCTGTCCTATTTCCGAGTATTTCTTTTTTGATATTGCATTATTCCAAGACAGTCATATAGAAGCGATTTTTAAAGGCAGGGAAAGTGATGTCCATTATTTCCGAATATCCAAAAAGGAGTTCCAACACTTAAGGGCTATGAATGATATGATCAAAACCTATCAGCGAAGTGATGAGGAATCCAGGTATTTGATTATATCTAACCTATTAAAAAACAACGTTCTTCATTTGAAGCATACATTTGAAAAGCAAAAAAGTTGGATGATGGACGATACTGAAGTCAATATGGTCTCAGTGACGTACGTAAATATTGCCGATAAATTTAAAAAACTCGTTTCTCTCCACTCAACAAGGCATAAAGGAATTCATTTCTATGCAGAGTCTCTTAACATTACCGTAAGGACATTGTCATCCGTTACGAAAAAAGTCCTTAATTGTACTCCTAAAGAAATAATAGATGGATTTATCATGGATCTAGGAAAAAAAATGCTCGAAGATCCATTATTATCTATTAAGGAAATTTCGCAGAAATTGGGTTTCATCTCACCCAACGGATTCTGCATGTACTTTAAAAAAATATATGGAAATCCACCTTCTACATATAGAAAATGGATGCTAGGAGACCAGCCCCATTTATAAAATCTAGCCTGATAGATTTATTTTACGATATCATAATTTTTATGTGAAATATGTTTATTGTTTTTCTAAATACTTATTTTAATTGGCTTTAACATCCCGTTCTGGCCAAAATTTTGTATGAAAAATGCCACCTAACTTTTCATCTTCTATTAATAGGTGAAATAATTTAGGTCTAATTGTCGACAATTCTCAAATGAAATTGCAATGTTATCTTGAAATCAATTAGGTATTTAGAGAAGTAAAGTATTTTCTAGTTAAGGTAATTAAGGGGCTTATATGATTTGATAGTGGTTAAAAGTTTATATTGCGGATCTTACAAAAAATCTCAAATTGAATTCCCGAGCTCATGAAAAGACTCTTAGGGCGTACAGATTTCGGAAAATCAATTAACTATTCTGGAAAATTGAATATAAATACATTGATAAGCAATTTAATTTTGTTTACTTGAAAAGTAATTTTTGACGCAGATTTTGATTTAAGCAATTTGTTATTATCAATAGTTATTAGGTAATGGTTAATTTGAGATTTAACTAATTTACGCGATTGATGGTTTAGAAAAGTAAAATTGATAAATACTTCAAAAACTATAATTAATTATTAGGTGCATATATGATAACTAATAATCGCCATGCGTCATTTTATTTTTTATTATTCATACGGATATGAACAAGAAAATATTTATCTGTGAGGACAATATTCATGTCCTTAATGCTATTATGGATGTTCTTTCGGTGACAGGAGCTGAGTTAATCGCTGAATTGGATAGTACAAGGGCATTGGAGAAAATGCTTACTATCCGTCCTGATGTTCTAATTTGTGACATTGAGATGCCAATTGTCTCAGGTTCTGAATTAATAAGATTAATCCGGAAATCTGAAATTTTAAACAATGTATTTGTTCTCGGTATTTCGGCATCGCACAATGGAAAAGAAGCATCCATGTTAGCGGGAGCCAATGCATTTATTGAAAAACCCTTTGATATCTGCGATTTTATGGCTGCTTTGCCTTTTTAACCACAGAGGTTTAATTTTTGTTGATTATTATTTGTAAATATTTTTTTGTCGCGTTCAAATAACGGTTTTATCAATATTAATTTACAAATAAGGCTTGGAGGAACTTCCTTAGGAATTGTTTTCCTTAGTTTTAGAAGATATGCTTTCTAATGATTTTTTAAGATATATATCCATTAACATAACTAAGCAATATATTGAATTTTGAGTATTCGAACTTGTTCAAATGGCTGGGAGTGCCCTGCGTGATCATTCTTCCCAATGTACCTGAATTCACCATCATTGACGCCAATGAGGCGTACCTCGACTTGGTCGATCTTAATAGTGAGCATGTGATTTCAAAAGGTTTTTTTTCTGTATTCCCTATTTCAGAATTTATTGACGAATTGGAATGGGAAACACTTTTTGATGAAGTCCTCAAGGAGAAACGGTTTGTTTCCAGGGGAATTAAGACCTGGTTAGATCCCCATGAAAAGAAGACATCAATTGAAAATGTGAAATACTTCGAAATAACCCATTTCCCTGTTTTTGATCAGGA
This sequence comes from Sphingobacterium sp. BS-2, assembly GCF_046161205.1. Taxonomy (NCBI): domain Bacteria; kingdom Pseudomonadati; phylum Bacteroidota; class Sphingobacteriia; order Sphingobacteriales; family Sphingobacteriaceae; genus Sphingobacterium; species Sphingobacterium sp. BS-2. The sequence goes on along the minus strand of NZ_JBIXGO010000010.1, from coordinate 285,384 downwards.
TGGAGAAGTATTGGTTATTGTTCGTTCATTAATTGATGTAACTGACTATATTATAGACAGGAGACTCCTGAGCGAGGCGCAGTTTGACGTAAGGTTTGGAAATTGGTGGATCAATATCGAGAAACGAACAATCAAATGGTCGGTTGGTATGAATGAGCTGTTTGAGACAGGAAAAGAGTTTATGCCAAATTTTGAAAACGTGAAACAATTTTATCTCCATGCTGACGATGAAGTTTTATTCATGGCACAGCTCTTTGAAGCAATTAGAAACAAGAGGATACTTAAGACTTTTGTTTCCGTAAGGACCCGGAGTGGAAAATTGAGGCAGCTTAAGGTGGTGGGAAAACCAGATCATTTGGGTGACGCGTGCATCGGTATCCATGGTACTGCAATAGATGTTACCAAGCAGCATGAGGACCAAAATATACTAAAGGAAATGTACTTTCTCCATAACCATGAACTTAGGGCTCCCCTTGCCCGCATCATCGGCCTGGCTGAACACCTCAGGAGAGAAGGTAGCCATGATCAGCGATCCGAATTTTTACTTGATGCTTTATTAGATTCAGCAAATGAACTGGATAGGATAATACGTCAGATAGTTGATCGAGAAGAGCAAAAAGGAGAGAAAGATGTTTAGGATCATTTTGGTTGATAACGACAAAATCTCATCCTTTCTCTTGGAAAAGATGTTGGAATACCTAAAGATGGGAAATGTTTTCGAAAAATTTCTCAATGGGTCAGAGTTCCTAAACTGGTTAGACCTTCAACAAGACCATGACCATAGCTACCTTGTTTTCTTGGACATCATGATGCCGATCATGGATGGATGGGAAGTGATGGAAGGGCTTAAAAGGCATAGATTATGCAAAAGGGTTTCTGTAATTATGGTCAGTTCGTCCCTAAGTCCATCGGATAGGAAAATGGCCATGGAAAATGGAATGGTCCTGGAGTATTTAACAAAACCTGTAAGGCTCAATGAATTGGAAAGATTGAGAACCTTTCTGGGTTAGGAATAGTAAATGTTGTTGATAAAATAAGTCATATGGGGGCAAATTATTTTTAAATTTCAAATGGAGGTTTTATGGGGGATTTTGCCTTATTTTTGATTTCCATGAATCTTTAAGAGTCCAGTGTCGTTTGAGAAATAACATAATATTTATTGAGGGGCCTTCGGTTGACTACCTAGCTGATAGTTGATTGATATTTTACGCATTCTTATAGTTTTGTTGAAATGCTAAAAATCATCACTCCATTTTTCTGGTACTATGTAGTAACTTTAAAGTGCTTGATCTTACTCTATCTAAATTTTATAAATTACCAGAAACCATTGAAATGGGAAAAGGTCAAACTGACTTTTTTTTAAAGCGGTTCATATTTAACCTAACCCTAGAATAAAAATATTGAACGCTTATTGAAATAAAAGATAAGTCAAATTTTTATTTAGAGTTTCAATTTGGGCAACAGTTTGTTAAATCATAAATAGTTATTAAAATGAAATATAGACTAATAACTTTTAATAAACGCTAATGCATGGAATTAGTAGAAATCAAAATTATTATCGATCACAGATAGCGGGAAATTAACGCTAAAAAATCATCCCCATTCTTTCGTTATATATAGTAACGTCCAATCTTCTGTAATGAAAACCAACCATTAATCAAAACGAAATGAATGATTATATGGGTTCTTGGGATCCAATTTGAACAATTCATTAAGTTTTCTTATTCCAATCCTATAATTTTCAATAATATTGATTTAATATTATTTAATTTGCAGCAAGAAATTAATGAAAAACATATGACCTTAGATGAAAGATTGAAAATTTTTAACGAATATTTTCATTATAAAGAACGTCCTGAACTATACGAGTTTGAAATCTCACCGGAGAAAATTGCCTATAGAAATGAAGCTTTGCGAAGTGGGGATAGAAATTTGTATTTAAAATATCTAACAGAAAAATATGCTGATAAATTAGAGAAAGAAATGGAGAGATATGATCTTGCAGCACAAAACCTTGTCAAAGTTGATAGGGATTCAGCAAATGAATTATTTAATAGTTTTCAGGTCAACATGCTCAAATCTGACATCAGTTTTCTGGACAATGATGCAATTTATACGATGTATAAGGTTAGTCCAGAAAGTATAGAATTATTATTGGAAGGTTATCGAGAGGATCTTATTGATGTTTTCGTTCCAGTTAATGAGGTTTTCCAAAATGGAAGAAAAGAAATTTATCTGGACAAAACCGGAATTTACGCCAATTGATAAGTTGCTGTTTGATTTCTAGTAACAGGGAGCTTTTGCATTAGGAGAATGTTTTAATTCCTAATCCCTTTGCCTTTTTTGAAGACACTTAACATTTTATTCTATCCTTGGAAACATAATTAGTACCTCCCCAGGCTCTTTAATTGAGTCTGGGTTTTTTGAATTAGGGTCGCTATCCAATAGATCCGGAATTGTTCAACCTCCGACATTTTCCGCATTTTCTAGGCGCTCCATAGTTTTACCAAGGAGGTTGCTGCTGATGAATATAACGATGAAAATTTTCAACCGTCTAATCATGGATTATTATTTTGATAGAACTGTACCAATTCTGTAAAAACAGGCACCTCTCAACTTGCAACACAAACAAAATCCTCATTTAGCTTGTTATTTATCTGATGAGGAACAAAAAAAAAGTGCAAATTTGGAAAATCAGTATCGTTATTCTATCGACTCTGGTTTTATTGTTGTTGGTCGGTTCATATTTTGTTTCCCATAAGTTAAAACCTTTGCTAGGTAAAAGGTTGGAGAATACTATCGCCGAATATTCGAAAGGTCTTTACAGCATAAAATATAGCGATCTGGATATAAACATTGCTTGTGGTTATTTGTCTTTGAAGGATGTAAGGCTTGTCCACGACAGTATTATATTCAAGAATCTGGACATCTCCAAGAAAGCTCCAAACACCAGATTTCAAGGAAGAACAAATAGTTTGAGAGTAAGCGGCTTGAATCTTTGGGATATTTTTGTAAAGAAGAGAATCCAAATAAGTTCTATTGAGCTGGATTCATTAAAGTGTAAAGCTATTTTAAGGAGTCGTTCGTACAACATGGATAAATCAGAGAAAAATCTTTATGATAGGATAAAAAATCGTTTTAAGTCCATTGCTCTAGATGAATTCCGGGTGAATTCCATTGATTTGGAGTTTGTGAATCTAAATAATGAAAAGAGAAATTCAATTACTGTCAATGGGGCAAATCTGACCGTGACGAAATTTTTGCTTGATGAACAATCTCTCAAAGACAGCATGCGTATTTTATATGCAAAGGACATTGCAATTCATATTCCAGAATTCACTACCGATTTGAAGAGAGCTCCCTATAAATTTAGAATAGAAGATTTCAGGTTTAGTTCTCAGGACGGAATGATGAATATTGGTAATTTAGCGCTTCAGCCTACTTTAAATTTGGAGAATTTTGCCAAGCAGGATAAACTCAATAAGCCTAGGATCGATATGAAAATCGATTCTATCCATATTACTGGTGTAAATAGCCAAAAGCTTTTGTTGGGAAAGATTTTTGAGGCTGACAGTATGCATGTTAAAGGTGGCCTATTTGAACTAGCAAAAGATAAACGATACCAAAAGGAAAATGTCTCTAAAATTGGTCAATCTCCTGCTCAGCAATTACTTGAGGTCGGCATTCCCATTTCCATTAAGGGCGTCAAGGTTAGCCACATTGATCTGAGTTATGCGCAAATTAGTGACAAATATTTCAGAGAGGGGAAAATTGATTTCAAGAATATCAGCGGGACATTTCAGAATGTTAGTAATGTAGGATCTGTCCTACGTAAAAATAGGAATATGAATGCCGATTTGCAAGGAAGTGTTTATGGTCAAGGTCAGCTGAAAGTCCAATTTTCCTTTGACATGCTAAGCGATATCGGTAATTATTCTTATGCAGGCAAATTATCTGCCATGAAGGTTTCAGGGTATAACAGAATCTTAGAACCACTTCTCAACATTCGTTTGACGGAAGGCAATTTAAAAGCAATTACCTTTGACATGGAAGGAAATGACACCAAGAATTGGGGGGGATTCAATTTTGAATATGACCATCTGAAAGTTGAATTACTTAAGGATCCAGGTAAGGGTAGAGGTAAAAAAGGGATCTTATCATTTATTGCCAATAAATTCTTTATCAACGACAGTAACCCTGATGCAAATGGTAAACTCCATGTAGCTCAGGTGGATTATGATCGAAATCCAAATCATCCCTTTTTCAAGGTGGTTTGGAAAAGCCTATTGCAAGGGATAATTGAATGTACTGGGACAGATTCCAAATACTTTCCTGGTATTTAATATAAGTAACATATCTAAAAAAGAAGCCCCCTTGTATGGTCTTAATTCACGCTCATTTCTTAAAATTGGTCAAATGTAGGAATTGAACCAACTACTTTTTTAGGATTTCAGCATTTAGCTTACTTATGACCCTCGTGCGAATCACAAAGGATTTTCATTAACAGTCTTCAGAAAATCTTTAGATAATAAATATTAACAACGTTGTGTTTAAACGAATCTTACCGTTATTTGAATTAGAAAGTTTTTCCGCTAGAATTAAACATATATTTTGAAAACCATGAAAACCTATTTTGTCTTCATTATATCAACTTTATCGATACTACCTTCCATCTTCGCTCAAGAAATTAAATGGAATGGACCTTCCGTTGATTTCTCACATGGTAAATTAGTAGTAGATTCTAGCCGGAGATTTTTGGCCTTTGAAGATGGTGACCATTTTCCCTATTTTGGTGATACTGCATGGGAATTATTTCATCGACTTGATAAGAAAAGTACGGAAACGTATTTAGAAAATCGGCGACAGAAAGGATTTACGGTAATTCAAGCGGTAATTCTTGCGGAATTAGATGGATTGGTTGTTCCAAATAGTGAGGGGAATGTACCTCTTTTAGGAAGAGATCCTAGTCACCCCAACGAGAATTATTTTAAACATATTGATTGGGTTGTGGAACGTGCATGTGAAAAGGGGCTTTTTATTGGTCTGCTACCAACTTGGGGTGATAAGGTTGATAAAAAATGGGGGATAGGTCCAGAAATATTCACTGAAAAAAATGCCTTTGAATATGGGGAATTTTTGGGCCAGAGATACAAAAGTCACCCTAACATTATATGGATAATGGGAGGTGATAGGTCTGGAGGCGGGAAAAACTTTGATATTTGGTGCTCCATGGCGGAAGGTATTAAATCGATGGATAACGAACATTTAATGACCTATCACCCAATAGGTGAACGAAGTTCTGCTGAATGGTTTCATAATGAGGATTGGTTGGATTTTAATATGGTTCAGACTGGCCATGCCAAACGTACATCAGAAATTTATAGGCGTATTTTAGTGCCTGATTATCATCGCGTACCTGTAAAACCTATCATGGATGCAGAACCTCGGTATGAAAATCATCCTGTTAACTGGAACCCTAATGAATTAGGTTGGTTCGATGATGTGGATGTGAGGCAGTCGCTATACTGGTCAATATTTTCTGGTGGGTTTGGTTATACATACGGATGCCATTCGATCTGGCAAATGCGTGATGAGTCCAATGAACCCGTTGGTTTTGCAAGAAGTTTTTGGACTGACGATTTAGATCTAGCAGGGGCTTGGGATATCATCCATGCACGTAATCTCCTAGGTTCGAGAAAAGCTAACCAAATGAAACCGTTTCCAGAATTGATTCTGAATACTGATGGAGCAGATACTGATTGGACAGTTGCTTCAACGGGCAATGATTTCGCTATGGTTTATCTACCCAATGGTACGGATGTGATCTTGAATTTACCCGTACTTGATCGAATTGAGATTGAGACTGTCTGGTACAACCCACGCAATGGTAATTGGTTGACTAAAAAGAAGTTGAAAGGAAATGACATTGCCAAATTCTCTGCTCCTTCAAGAGGACGTGGAAATGATTGGATTCTGGTGCTCGACTTTTAACCTATAGATCGGCTTATAGTAGATTTAATCTTTAGGTCGTTCCAGAGGTTTATTTCTTAGAGGAAATAGGGATTATTAAGTATTTTGATAATCTTATATATATCAATCATTGATAAGCAGTTATTTTCACTTTAGTCTAACATTGGATACGTGTTGAACAATTTATTATGTTTTGCAAGCAGAAATATACCCAAACGAATTTCTTATTCAGGAGGTTATAGCAAATTGATAATTAACACATCCTATTAATTAGGGTAATTTGCGAAACTAATGTAAAATTTATCCAATAATCTATTGACATTTGATTTCTTAACCTCAAAAAAACCTGATAGGAAATATCCCATCAGGTTTCTTGATTTTCCTTTAAATGGTTGTATAGAGGATTTATCATAATTTACTAAAAAACGTTGAAAATTGCAATTAAAGATTTGATTTAGATAAAAATTATATCTTCATTGTCGCGAATTAAAATTATCATTTTAGTCAATTAAAAGGAGCGTCAATAGGTTGTGGTCTTAGTGGTTGTTAAAGATAGAATCTCAAATCATCAATTATAATATGAATGTTGGCGTCCTTCGGCCAAGCAGCCCAAGCAAAATTCTTTTTTCAGCCAAGTTCAGTATGGGGCAATTTAAGTTAGACTTGGAGTAGAGCATTTTTGAGGAGTCCATAGCTAGGTGTGCTCGGCATGTACTATCGCATGATTCTACCTAACTAAGAATATATGTGTTTTTTCTTTGTGAATAAGCTGGACATTTGTGAAAGTGTAATGCAGGGAGAAAGATGCATTTTATTAATTTTCTTTATTAAAGGCCAATAAACACATATAGTTTGGAACTAGAAATCAAGAATTTTTTCATGACCATTTGAATATGGATAAAGTTAGGGGAGAAGAAAGCCTACATGACCTAAGTGCAATAAAAAGCTCAGCAATAAAATCACTGAGCCACCTGAGATTAAAAACCTATGAGAGGTTTGCATATTGCAAAGGTTAAGTTAAGGATAATAATTAAAAAAACCCAATAACGAAAAAGTTATTGGGTAGCCTTATTTGATCAAATGTAAAAAATTGAACTTGTCAAATATAACAAAATTACCCAATGAACGTCCCTTTCCATTGGGTAAGATTGATAATAAAATGTATTTATGATTATACAATAAAGCTAGGAGAAATAATTTGAATAAAAAAGCCCAAAAGCAAAAGCAGTTGGGCACAAACCGATCTATTGTAGAATTAATACTTAAAGATAACAAATAAAAATAAAATTCAATAGCGGGAAATGCTATTGGGTAAAAATCTAATTTTACTATCTGTGATATTATGAGATAATCTGTAACCTGTTTTTTTTTCTTGAAAAAAATCTTGGTGAAACAAAAAACCAGCGGTGATCCCTCTCCACTGTGAAGATTAGGTGCTGACTTTTATGAGTTACTTAAAATTACTAATTAACTTATAAATAAAACAATGCCCAATAGCGGGGGACGCCATTGGGCACAAACCAATTATTGTAGAATTAAGGAGCTTAAAGGTACCAATTATATATATCCCATGCAATAACGTTTGTTCTAGTCAGGATTGTAAATAAACCGATATGTAATATAATAATTAGGCTTGATAAAGAGATTTTAATAATTCGGCTTTGCAGAAGTTGAATATTACGTAAGAATGGTCCGTATAGGTAATTATTCAGCTGGTTGAAATATAATAATAGACTAAAAGAAAGTAAATACCGATTGTCCAATCTGGAAAATAAAAAAGACAGTCTGTTTAAATCTAATTAACCTTTATCTAAATTAAAATTTGATGAATGGCATATAGAAATGTGAATTAATATTTGGACGAATACTTTGTTGTCATTATCGAATAGTATATAGAATACGAATTTTTCTCTTTCATTCCTTCTTGAAATTTTCGACGGAAATATTAAGAACAAAATGATAGAAGAGATTTGGAGTAAATAGAATTAAAAATAAAAAGTTACCGGAAATAATCATCCAATGAAAAAAAACAACCGTATCCACGGCATTGAGCTTTTAGAATATAGTAGAGGGGTCTGTTGTAAGATTAAAAATAAAAGGGATCCCTGATCAGATGTACACATAAAAATCCCAATGGATGCATCCAATTCATTGGGAATGATTATCAACAAGCTATTTTTTGGAAGACAATTTAAGAGAAGCAAAAACAATAGAGATCAAAGAGTCCAATAATATATATTGTACATTGTGGAGGCTTCTGGACAAAACCTTAATAGAGATCAAATTAGGCAATGAAACTAAAAAAGCCCATTGAAATTTTCCCAATGGGCCAAACTAAAAAACATACTACATTTTATGATACATTAAAAGAGCATAAATTATGGAATAAATTTAAAACCAGAACATTCCGGCAGAAGATCCGGACCTAATTTATTTTAATATTCGCTTTTTAAAGTTTTTTTTTTAAATGTATCAAATAATATGGGAAATAAATCACGGTAATGTGAATGTTGCAAATAGAAAAATCTCAACAATTGAGGTCCATTGGGTGAATTATTCAGAAATTGACCTTGAAAAGAAAAAATAATAGATATCAATGAAATTTTAGGAAAAGAATTTCGAAGGTAAAATTGAAATAAACTGATAGAATCCAAACGGAGCAGTTATTTATGGACGCTTTGGAAAGACCCGAAACTAACAGACGGTATACACACCTTCTATGCAATGTGACGAGGTTAATTTCTAAATTTTTATCAATTTTTACCAAGTTCTGTCCATTTGGCGACAGGTTTTATAAATTACAAGAAAATTGGTCACAAATTATGAAGATTAACATAGGATTTGATTTTAATGTCCATTGGGAAATTCCTTGAAGTTCATTTTTTGGCTTTTAGTCGTTATGATTATTGTTAAATACAATATTTCTTTTCTTACGTATTTCATCTTCGAGTGAAAATTTTTCTTTAAAATATAGGGGATACTTCTAATGGATTTAATCTTACAATTAAGCAAATATTAAGCGCGTAATTATCGTTTTTATTATTTAAAATTGAATTAAATTTCATCCAAATGTTTGTCAATGGAACAAAAAAAAGATAAAATAGAATTCCTTACAGAATTCTACGAGAAGAGATATGCAGAAAGAAATTTCAGGTTCAGGTCAAATGAACTAAATAGCATTTTGGATCCTAATGTTCTTGAAAATATGATCATTGAAATTTCACGGCATACAGAATTCCGAGCAATGAAATTTCGTGATAAGGAAGGCATTTATTTTGTTATCTGTAAATTATAAAGTTAGCAAATGTGGGAAAATCCTTCCTGAACAATTTTTCCAAATTAGTGAATGAATGAGAATGACGTTTGTTTCCATATCCATTTAAACTTAATAAATTGTGGTAAAGTGGAGTCACCACCATTAGCCTTGAAAATAATTATTGTTTTTTCTAGCTTCTGTTGAAAAAATTTAATTCTTATGAGGACATGGAAAGGAAAGTTTTAACTTTTGTCTTTGATCAAGAGAGCCTATGTCGATAACTATTTTGGACAAGTAGTGAAAAAATATTAATTTGGTGGCATATTAGGATGAAACAAAACCTCATTTTTGCTGCCTTTGCACTTTTACTCTTTCTACTGATTTCCATTGGACTAAATGTATTTCTGATAAAAAAAACAGATCAATTGAGAAAGGAAATTGATATGAGAGACTCTCTGATGGATCAAGCATTTGAAAAATCAAAAATAATATTAGAAAACCTTAATAATACCAATCCAATATATTGAACAAGCTGAATACTAGGATAAGTTGTTTATAAAGGATAATTTCTCTCAGGTAAATATATCTCAAATACAATTCTGTGATTTTTGAAAACTAATAGGAATAATCACAGGATTCTTATTGTATATGACTTGTCTTTTGGGATATTATGGTTTATTCATAATTAATGATTGTATAAAATCCTGCAATTCAATTCAAGAAAATTACGAGCGAACATCTATTGGATAACCTATTCCCAAAAAGGTATTGGGAATATTCAAAATTTCAATTTTGAGATTAAAAAAACAGGAAAATCGGGAATATTTTATATTGGATACGAAAAAAATCATTTTCAAATTACCCTAAAAAGGAAAGAAAATTAAAACAATCTGAAGAGTAAGGAATAGAATTATTTGTGCATATCAAAAATTCGCTTTCAGCAAATCAATTCAAGAGGTAAATGATGATATTTTAGGAATTTTATTAGGATTACAATTCAAAACCAATATTTAATAATACAGTGTATTGATCGCGGTCGGATAAGCAAATCCTTGAAAAATACAAAACCATTTATTCCCACATCCGTTTAATATAAGTTTTAAAATGAAACAGTGGAATCATTTTTGGTAATTTAGATCGGAAAATAAAAAAACCTAACATGAGGCTAATCCGTCAGGTTTTTTTTGATTTTCCTTTAATGGTTGTACAAAGAGAACTTAAATATAAGTAAAAGCCCTGAAAATTCAAATCAGGGCTTTTAATATTTGAACAATGTTACTTTATGAACATTTAAATATAAATAAGTTTTTACTTATTTTTTTATCAAAGTGAAACTATTATAATATGTGAATATTATTAAGTTTTTGAAATCTGGAATCATCCACGGCCATGATCCATCAATAACTTTATTCATATTCGAATGTATAAATTGTATTAAAGAAATTTAAAGACTAAAGTTTCTGTACTATGTATGAAAAAAGTTCAAATTTTATTATGTTTGGCATACTATTTTCCTTTGATTGATCTTTCTACAATCGCTTATCATTGGTTAAGGTCTAATAGATCAATCATTTGAAGGAGATTGGAAATGAATAGGGATTAGGACCATTCTTTGCGTGTCCATCAGGTTTAAAAGAGAAAAGTATTGATTGAAGCGATTTGTAAAATTACCACTGCCACCACGGTCTAAATAGAGTTCAAAATCGAACTGAAAAGGTTTACTCATAAAATCTAAGCATATGAACAGGAAAACAAGACCTTGGGTTGAGGAGATGTTTTATATCGTTAAATTTCACATGTTATTCCTTATGTAAGTAAGAATTCAGTTCAGTGGTAATACTGATGAATTGCGAAATAAACATTATTGAATTCTGTAGCTTGCTAGATCTTGCTAATGAGGTTATACTTTTTAGAAATTTTAATCAAATTTAATCTCAAAGATTATATAATGCTTAATACCAAATTTTGCTCCCCATGAGTTTATATCTTTTCCGTGTTTATCCACTTCACAGTACATCTTTTGGCCATTTCTTTCATAGGGTAAAATATATGCAAAAGCAGGGAATGGATCACCTACTTTTATTTTCCAATCCACGCCAATGTCACGCATAGAATAATCATCAGACTGAATAGCCTCAAAATACCTTTCATTTCCTTGGCCTTGGAATTTAAAAAATACCTTAAGCCTTCCCTCCATCTTCTTTCCGGTAACTGAAAAACTGAGACTATCAGAGGCGATCCTCGGATCTCCGGTCTGCTTAGAGTTCACGATCGTATCTATATTTGTGTTAACACCATCCAAATATGTTTTTGAAATCAAGGAAAAATTTCTTCCCTTTAGCTCTTTCCCAGAGAATACCACATTATAATGGTCAATATTTTCAAAACGCAAGAGTTCTCTCAATTCTTTATTCTTTGATCCGTACTCCGTTTTCATAATAATGTTTGAGGTTTCGGATTGGCCCAAAACCACAAAGGGATATAGAATAAATAAATGAACTAATAGAAGTTTCATATGATGATTTAAGTATGGTTCGCAAATATATAGTAATTTGGTTAAAGGCAAGTATGACTGTATAATTCTTTGGTTATATTTTTGTTTAATTGCTACTTAAAGCAAAAAATAGCAGAATGTTTGTTGGCTGGCGAACAACATTTCTGCTGTAACATTATTCATCCCTAGGATAAATTCTTTCAATACATAAAACATTTAGGATTTTTTTTCTTTCATGACCAGATTTCTTCAAATAAAAATAAAACGATATGATTTTCGGACGACGATACTTGAAATAACCACCAATTAATGAACCAAGACATTTTTTGATAAGGATATTATTTTCTATAAAACTTTGCTGTGCGGATTCACATTAAATTTAATGGTGTAATTTGGTTGGTTACTGAAAAGAGTTCCCTATCAAACGTTCCACTGAAACTTTGAATAGATATTTTAATTAATGATCAAAAATCGCTAGGTTATAAATTCAATCAGTTTTTCGGATACTGATCGAGCCGCAATAACCGCCCCCTCCATATAACCGGGATATTGGGTTGCCGTTTCACTTGCTGCGAGGTACAAATTACCCTTCATATAACTGTGATGTAACAGCGGATGCCCGTTATCTTGATGCGGACGTTGGATTGTCAGATTACCAGTCAATATAAATTCATCTGACCAGACCTTATCAAAATAAGCAGTTGGGGTGAGTGCCTTTTTCCCAATCAATTCGCCTAATTGTTGTAAAACAAGCCCTTTTCTCACTTTGGGCATGTAAGCTGAAGCCCCTGTGTTTAGAAAACCCGTAAAGCCAAATCTATCCTCTTCAAAATTGGTATGGTCGTACATTTCAGTAATGATACCTGCATGGCTGTACATCATTCCTGAATAACCCTGGCTCCGCCAAAAAGGTTGGTCATATTCCAATGTGAACTTTATTGATCCTGCCATCCAGGTTTGTACGTTGGGAAGAAGGGCCGTGAGTTCTTCAGGTAACAATGGTGAAAACATTATATTAGATACTAACTGTGGAGGAATGCACAGGATGACTTTGTCAGCCTCTATTTCTTTGCCCATATCATTTTCAAGCATCATACCTTCCTCTGTTTGTTTTATCGATCTGATCTTACAATTCAAAAAAATACGGTCTTGGGGTAGCTTAGCTTCCAAAGTATCGATCAACATTTGCGTGCCCCCGGTTAAACGGTAAGATGGTTTTTCAGCCTCGGGGATATAGAATTTCTGTGGTGGTTCAAACGATTTGGTCTGAAACAATGTTAAACCTTTTGAGAACTGTGGGTATTTTCGGAGTCCCAATTCATTTATTAAAAACAGAAGATTCGAATGCATGTCGGAGAACCAGGTTGCGCCCAATTCCAAAGGAGTCCGTAAGGTTCCTGTGACGGTCTGTATCCTTCCGCCAAGTCTGGAAGATGCTTCCAAAATAATGAAATCTATATTCCTTTTTGTTAGCAGGTAAGCCAAAGTTAACCCACTCAATCCACCTCCTATGATAACAATACGTTGCTTTTCATTCATCTTATGGAACCGTTTTTGATTTTAACCTTCAAATTTCCATTTTTATCCCTTTGATATCAGTGGACAAATCGGAAAAATAATGGAACATATAGGAAAAAAAAGCGAATCTATATACTGGTGGATTTGGAGTATACACCAAATTTTTAAATTAGCAAAAAGGTACAGTGTTCTCAGTTGAGTGTCTATGGCAAAAGAAAAGTCGAACATAATCAATGAATATCATCTAAATAGGCACAAGCCTGAATGTCCACAGTTTGCTTTATATGATCTGAAGGCACATTTAATGGAAAATCAATGCCAAGTAGTAAGACCGCACATTCACAGCTTTTATCAGGTCATATGGTTTAAAAAAGGAAAAGGGAAACATTATGTCGATTTCAAGACCTACGATGTTTTTGATAATTCGATTTTTTTCGTTGGACCCAATCAGGTGCATTACTTTGATGAAAATTACGATTATGAAGGTGTGCTATTTCATTTTAACCGGTTATTCCTGTTACAGGAACAAAGCCCATTAGATTTTTTCCTGCATTTCAATTTATTTAATAATTCCCTCCATCAATCCTCTTTAAACGTCAGTACGGGGATGGTCGATACCTTGGATAGGTATGTTTCACAGATAAAGGATGAATTGAACAATGAAGAAACATTTGGCAAGGAATTGATTTTGGGCAGCTACCTCAAATCATTCCTTATTCAGGTACAGCGCAAGAAGAACATTTTTGAACAGGGCTCTGAGGTCTGGTCTCCAACTTTCAACGACAAAAGATTGGTGCTTATGAGGTTCATCAATCTGATAGACGAAAACTATAAAAAAGGATATACCATTGCCGAGTATGCCAGTTCATTGCATATCTCTTCGAGGAGTCTGTCCGACCTCACCCACCAACAGCTCCATAAAACTCCTTCCCAAATGGTTCAGGAGCGAATTATTTTGGAAGCTCAGCGTCTATTATTGTATTCCAACTCCAATGTCAATCAGGTGGCTTACCGTTTAGGCTTTGAAGATGCCTCTTATTTTGTAAAATATTTTAAAAAATATACAGGTGTTTCACCGAAAGATTTTAGAAAGTCCATTTCTTAAAATTACCATTTGTTTTTCTATTTGCTCATTGTTTAAAAGTTGTAAATCAAAGACTTTTGTTAACCAAAATTTTACACCTATGGCAACGGCATATTTAGAGATTACACTTACGATTGTCGGTATGGATTTAGCGGGTGCAGCGGCAGTTTATTGCCTGTATAAACATCCCTTTCTAGAGACAATAAAAGGTGCTCTGTCGAAAGAACTATTATACCATATCGACGATGTGCTGCTGTTGCACGGTTTTGAGTGTGTAGAAGACAGGAATACCTGATGAGCAACCTTTTTAAAAAAAATGTGGTTACCTCCCTGAAACCATACATAAAGGGCAAGCCGAACATTAAGATTTATAGTGTATCTTAATATTTAGTACTGGAAGGAATGGTCCTTCAGGCCCTTTCGATTGTTGATTATTCATAAAGTATATAATGATGAAGACAATTAAAATGAAATGTTGATTTTTGAGTTCGGCAAACAAGGCTGAATTGCTGGGAAATTTTCCATTTCAAAAAACTATATGTGTTATCTTCACGGAGCTAGGCATTAATCCAAGTAGGCGAGGAGTAGATAAAAATGTTTCTGGGCGGATGGCCAGGGACCAACCGTTATTTTTTACTATCGGATTTTTAATCTTGAATAAAGGTTGTCACTTTTTTATGTTAACCAATTCACTTTTTCCAATAAGCCTGAAGACTTTGTGTTTTTATCTTGAAGTTAATTTTGAATATCTTTTTTAAAACGTAAAAGGAACTATCATTGTATGCAGTAAGTTTTAGAGAAAGGTACCAAGTATTTGGCGTTAACTGGTGGAATCAAACAGTGATTTTTAGCATTTCAATAATGGGGGATTTTATTTGCAATCAAATGTGCTTTAAATTGTTAGCAATTTTAGGATTTCCAATTACTCATTGATAAAATATCATATTTATGATAATCAATCATATTCAGCTCTAAATACTACATTTAAATAGAAGAAAAAAGCAAGAAAACATCGCAAAAATGGTAACTATTTCAAAAAGGTAAAATAATCTTCTAATAAACCTACTTTCTGGCTCTAAATTAGCACCCTCTTTTAACAGTGTTTCCTTAATCTTTTTTAACATTTCCTTAACCCTGGTTAAGAAATCAATAGTTGGTTTGGTACTCATGCTTTATTCCTTCCTATGACAATAAAAATGCTAGAATCATCAACATAACCGTAAAGGATATTTTGAAAAAATCAAATATGATTGATGTGAGCGGATCTTTATAATCCTCCTCTTCAATTTCATCAATATAAACCCTTTCAAATTTCTTGTAGGAAGTTTTTAATTCCTCAATTATCTTTTTCCAGTAAGATGGTTCCACAATCTATATTTAACGCAAAATTTAATTATTTTTCAAACCAAGTTACTTTAACGTCATTAATACATCCCATTATATAAGTATTATAGCTATTACAGTATCAATTAATCGATGTTGGTTAAATTACTGTATATCTTAAAGTTATTCGGTTTAACAAATCCTGAACAATATCGGATAAAATACTCTTTTTTTAGAATAAATTTTTAAAAATATCCCCTCGTTGTGAAATAATATTTGCTTTAGCTCAGTTAAATAATTATTTAAAGTATTTTTTAAAGCTTATAAATTTGAAAATTTGAATGTACTGCATAAATCCGTTAGGAAAATCACCACTCCAGACTATATTGAAGATACCAATGAACTCTTGAACATAACTCTCGGAAATATGTTTAGTATTTTCTTGAATATGACACAACGGTAGTTGTGGATTCAACCTATTTTGAACTATCTCAATACTACAAAAAAAAATAGCATAATTAAATAGATATTTTCAAGGAGTTGGCTTGCTTTTACCAAGCTATATTGATATAAAATATTGGAAAGAGTATCTTTCTTTTATTTGGGTTAATAAATCCCTATGGATTGGTATTTATTAAAAACCATATTTAACTCCTCCTAAAATTCTAACCGATATAATTTATCTGTACGGAAAAATGTCCTAATTCTTTTTCTTCCTTAATGCTGATTATTTCGATTTATCGGTAATAGTTAAATTCAATTTATGATTGTAAATAAAAAACAATTAAGTTTTATTTTTATTTATTGATTAAATGCTTTAAAAATTCACTTTTTTGTTTAAAAAATCTTTTTTTATTAATCAATCGTAAACATGTTCTTAATATTGTATTAATAAACCTTAATTACTTTTGCCGTTATAAATCAACCTAATAGTGTGTACTATGAAAATGAAATTATCCTTAATTGGAATCTTCTTTTTTTCGGTTAGCTTATTACAAGCACAGACTGATGATGGCATTATGCGTTTAACAGAATTCGCATATCCAGTAAAACGGCAAAATCTAACTATTCCCGATGTCAATGGCTATCAAGTATTGAAATGTGATTTTCACATGCATACGGTATTTACCGATGGTCATGTATGGCCAAATGTGAGAATTCAAGAAGCCTGGCGTGAAGGGTTGGATGCTATTTCATATACCGAGCATATGGAATATAACCCCCACAGTGCGGATGTAAAGGTAGACCACAATCGTTCGCATGACTTAGCTGTTGAACTGGCTAAGGAGAATAATATTGTTTTGGTCAAAGGAACGGAAGTGACAAGACAAACGCCTCCAGGACATTTTAACGCTTTGTTTATTCAAGATGCAGACGACTTGGTATCAGATAACAATTCCAATTTAGATCAGGAAGCAATCGACAAGGCTTACGCCCAAAAAGCATTTATTTTCTGGAATCACCCTGGATGGAAAGCTACAGCAATTCCTGGATCCTATGAATGGATTGATTTTGTAGAAAAGATGTATCAGGAGAAAAAGCTGCATGGAATTGAGGTGGTGAATGGCTTAGGTTTTCATAAGAAATCATTGGATTGGGCTTTGGACCGTAATTTAACCATTATTGGAAATACGGATATCCATAACCTGATTGCTCATGATTATAACATCGAGAAACAGGGGGTGCATAGAACGATGACACTGGTCATGGCGAAAGATCGTACAGCTGCCGGAATCCGCGAAGCATTGGAAGCTGGTAGGACGGTAGTCTGGTCAAGTAATTACCTGTTTGGAAAGGAAGAAAATGTTAGAGATCTAGTAAAAGCATCGATTTCAGTTTCTCCAGCCTACCATGAGAAAACCAATGCAAAAACCAAGGTAAGAACCAAATATTACGAAGTTAAGAACAACAGTGATCTATATTTTGAGTTGGAATTAAAAGGAGGGACTGGCACCAAGAGATTGGTTTTATATCCAGAATCCACTCAAATCTTGACTGCCGAAGCAGGGCAATCGAATTTAACCTATGAAATAATATCAACATTTATTCGGAGCGATAAGCATTTACAATTTGACATCAATTTAAAGTAAAAAGCGAATTCTAATTTTATGAAATCTTACATACCAATATTTCTATTGGCGGGGACTGTTTTGTCCTTACCAATCCAAAGCTCGGCTTCAAAATTGAGGACTGAGTTAATGAATTCAGTTGATTTTCAGCAAACTATTTCGGGGAGGGTAGTTGATGGGAGTGGAAATCCAATTGAAAGCGCGACGGTTGCAATTCAAGGCAGCAATCGTGCTACAGCGACGGATAAGAATGGTCAATTTACCTTGGAAAGTAGTAAATCCAATGTGACTTTGGTTGTCTCATTTGTCGGGTTTACCACCAAAACCCAACAGGTTTCTGGTGATTTGAACAATGTGGTTATACAGCTGGACAACAAGAACGATCTTGAAGAGATCGTAGTTGTCGGGTACGGAACCCAAAAGAAGATCAATTTGACCGGGGCCGTTTCACAGGTAACCTCAGAGGTCCTTGAAAACCGTCCTGCGGCAAGTTTAAGTAGGATGTTGCAAGGAGCACTTCCCAACTTAAACCTAAAGATGGTGGATGGAAGTCCGACGCGCGGAGCAACTTTCAATGTGCGTGGATCAACCTCGATTGGTGCTGGGGGTAGTGCTTTGGTGTTGATTGATGGGGTTGAAGGAGACCCCAATATGATCAACCCGAATGATATCGAAAGTGTAACGGTTTTAAAAGATGCTTCATCGGCAGCAATTTATGGATCCAGAGCAGCTTTTGGGGTGGTCTTGATTACCACGAAAAACCCGAAAGCCGGAAAAGCAACAGTAACCTTAAACTCTAACTTCTCGATGAATAACCGAGTGGTAGAACCAAAATTGGTGACCAATGGTTATGAATGGGCCAAGAATTTTAATGAAGCTTTTAATGCCTGGTATGATTATAAATCAACTCCAATTTCCGTAAATAACATTTATCCATTCTCATTGGAGTATTTGGAAGCTTTGAAACAGCATTCCGAGAATCCAGGAGGCGAGGAAGTTGTTTTCAATAAGGCGACGAATCGTTATGAGTATTTTGGAAATACCGATTGGTACAATATGGTGTATAGAGAAAATATGCCAAGTACCGAACAGGCGATGAGCGTATCCGGAGGAGGAGAAAAAGCATCATATTTCCTATCTGGCCGATATTTTCACCAAGGAGGTTTGTTCAATTTTAATCCAGACAAGTTTAACAAGTACAATATCCGTGGAAAAGGAGATGTCAAAGTTACAGATTGGTTGACCTTCCAGAACAATACAGAAATCAGCAGTTATGATTATCACTATCCGATGTTTGCAGATGGTGATGGCAATATCTGGAGGCAGTTTGAGCACCAAGGATATCCCATGGCGGTAATTTATAATCCTGATGGAACCTATACCCATTCAGCGGCATATACCGGAATAGCATCCTTTATTGAAGGGAACAATGCTTCAGACCTGAATAATACTGTATTGAGAAATACCGCAGGAGTGATTATCAAACCGGTAAGCGGACTGACGCTAAAAGGAGATTTCACCTATTCCAGAACTTGGGAAGATGAGCAAAGAACCAATAATTATATCAACTATAGTAATTCACCGGGAGTAATAGATCGTTTTGGTCGAAGCTTATTGAGACAATTGGGCGAGCGTAAAAAATACCTTGCGGGGAACTTAACGGCAAACTATACCAAGAAATTTGCAGATAAGCATGATATCAATGCCTTATTAGGTTACAACGTAGAAACTCAAACCTTGAAAAAGTTGAATTCACAACGTGATGGTATTATTTTACCTAACAAACCGGATTTCAACTTAATGGATGGCTTGAATTTTAATATTACAGGAGGTGGTAATGAATGGGCATATTTAGGTTTATTCTACCGTTTCAATTACGCTTACGATAGTAAATACCTGATTGAGTTGAACGGTCGTTATGATGGATCCTCGAAATTTCCTGAGGACCAACGATTTGGATTCTTTCCTTCGGTTTCAGCGGGATGGGTTGTTTCCAATGAATCGTTTTTCCAAGATGCAAAACCATTGGTTAGTAATTTGAAGTTCAGAGCTTCCTATGGTTCATTAGGAAATGGAAACGTAGCACCATACCGTTATCTAGAACAGATGTCGGTGGCCAAAACCGGAGTAATCCTAGGAGGTGTTCAACCAAGTTATACCTCCATTCCAGGAGTTATTCCATCCGGTTTAACCTGGGAGAGATCCACAACGTTTAACGTGGGTGCAGATTTAGGGTTCTTCGATAATGCCTTGAACTTTACCTTCGATTGGTATAACCGGATGACCTACGATATGTTTACCGTGGGTGAGCCATTGCCAAATGTTTTTGGTGCCGCTGTTCCTTATGGAAACTTTGCGGACTTATCGACAAAAGGATGGGAATTGACGGTGAATTACAATAATCAATTTGAATTGGCCGGAAAGCCTTTTAACTGGGGAATCAATGGATCTTTATGGGATAGCAGATCCCATATTACTCGCTTCAACAATCCAAAAAAATTATTGAACAACTATTATGTAGGTCAGGAGATTGGTGAGATTTGGGGTTATGAAACCTTAGGTTTCTTTACTTCAGAAGAAGATGTTGCCAACCATGCGGATCAAAGTTTTATCCGTAACTCGAACAACAATGTTTGGTTACCTGGAGATTTGAAATTTGCAGACTTACCAAATCAAAACGGAGAAGTTGATGGTGTCATAAACTCAGGCGATAATACAGTAGATAATCCTGGAGACCGTCGCATTATTGGTAATAATTCAGCACGCTACCAATTTGGGTTTACCTTATCCGGAAAATGGAATGGGATAGGATTATCGGCATTTTTCCAAGGGATTGCAAAGCGTGATTATTATTTCTCACCAGAAGCTGGATTGTTCTGGGGTCCTTACAATAGACCCTATGGATATCAGCCAACCAAAATGATGGAGGATATGTGGTCAGAAGAAAATCCAGATGCTTATTTCCCTAGATATAGAGGTTATACCGCCTTGGGTACTGACCGTTCATTGGGAGCACCGCAAACCCGTTATTTACAAGATGCTTCTTATTTACGATTAAAATCATTGACCATTGACTATAATGTGCCACAAAAATGGCTGCAGAAAACTAAGTTAGCCAATGTACAAGTCTTTGCAAGTGCGCAAAACTTATTCACTTTCTCAGGATTGTTTAAACATACCGAGAATTTTGACCCAGAAGTTATAGAGAAGCCAATTGGTGAATTAACCAATGGTTCAGGGGAGGGATACGCCTATCCACAATTAAAAACAACAACTTTTGGTCTTAACGTAACATTCTAATTCTACCATCATGAACTCAAAAATTAAATATAGTATATTAGGATTGGCTGCGCTGGCATTTACTTCATGTAGCAAGGATTTCTTGGACCGTGAGCCATTTGATAAATTAGTTCCAAACACTTATTTCACAACAGAGGCTGATTTACAGCTTTATGCAAATTCCTTCTATCAACAATTTATCCCATCTGGTTTATCCATTGTGCAAGCGGATGAAATGGGTGAATATACCTCCAAGAATAATTCTCCGAAATTTATCTCGGGAAATTTCTCAGCTGTTGATCAAGGGGCATGGAGTTGGACGAAACTTCGGAATATCAATTATTTCTTAAGTAAATACGATAACCCATCCATTCCAGAAGAAGCAAGGAAGCATTATTCAGGGGTTGCCCGGTTGTTCAGAGCCATGTTTTATTTTGATATGGTCAAAGACTATGGGGATGTGCCTTGGTATTCAAAGCCATTGGCAACAGAAGATAAAGAGTTATTATATAAGGGTCGCGATCCCAGACATGCGGTAATGGATTCTGTTCTTGCGGATTTGAATTATGCGGTAACCAATATTCGTGATAAGAAAGACAATACCTCTTCCATGATGACAAAATGGGTAGCCTTGGGGATGAAATCCAGGATTTGTTTATTCGAAGGGACCTATCGCAAATATCATCCAGAGATCAAGTTGACCAATACGGCAGAAAAATGGTTGACAGAGTCCTTGAATGCTTCCAAGGAGCTTGTGGATTCAAAGCAATATACCTTATACAGTACCGGCAATCCAAGCAAGGATTACCGAACCCTATTTACGAGTGAGAATCCCGTTTCAGGAGAGGTCATGTGGTCCAATGTTTATAACAATGCTTTAAAGAGATGGCATGAAATTACCTGGAAATTTAATTCAGCGACATTTGGTGCGAGATGGGGATTGAACAAACAATTTGTCAACACCTATTTGAATGTGGATGGAAGCCGTTTTACAGATCAAGTAGGATATGACGAGCTATTATTCGTAGATGAGATGAAGAATCGCGATCCACGATTATCACAGACGGTTCGCGGATTGGGTTATAAACGTTCAGATGGATCTGCAGCACCGGCGAATTTTGGGTATACCTTTACGGGTTACCATATTATGAAATTCAGTTTGGATGACAAGCGATTAGATGGTGTAACGGAGGGGTACAATTCCATTACGATGATGCGATATGCGGAGATCTTACTGAATTATGCGGAAGCATCAGCAGAATTGGGTAAATTATCGGGTGATGCTGCCCTGTGGAATGAGACCATTGGAGCGTTGCGGGCGCGTGCGGGAATCAGTTCAAAACCACCTGCTGATGTTGATCGTTATTTGCAACAGGTTTATTTTCCGGAAATTTCTGATAAATACTTGTTGGAGGTCCGTAGAGAAAGAGGGATTGAATTGGTTTATGAGGGTTTACGTTATGATGACCTGATGCGTTGGAAAAAAGGAACCTTATTGGAGATGCCATGGAAAGGTATTTATGTACCGGGAATGGATCAAGAAATGGATCTAGATGGCAATGGAACGCCTGATGTATCCTTTGTGACCAAAACACCATCAAGTCCAAAACAAGGAGTGTCCTATTTTGTTGTTGATGGAAAAGCGGCGAAATTGACTGAAGGAACCAAAGGGCATATTATCTGGCGAGCAGACGAGAATCGGAGGTTTGATGATAAAAAATATTTGAAGCCAATATCAAATGCGGATTTAGTTGTAAATCCGGATCTTGGCCAAAATCCCGGATGGTAATCCACCTAACTGTACAATTGAAATTAAATCGTCCTTAGATTTTCTAAGGACGATTTAATTTAATTAAGGCCATGGTAATCCATAGAAGTGCATTTTTGATATCGTTAATATACATTAGGATAAAGTGAGTTTTAACTTTCACGCATTACAACTTGAAATCTTTGTCAAACATAATACCTTTTATGTGATTTAATGGTAGCATTGGTAATAATTGGGATGAAACTTGCTTTGGACAAAGCCCTAAAAAAACTATTATGAGATAAGGGAAAGGATCAGTGTTTCCCTAATTGTCAAAGGGATTCCATGGCACTATGGGAAAGTTTCCTTAACAAAATCAAAAATTCAAGAATCATGTGGTGAAGATAAATTAATTTAGCCCTTAAACCCTTCCAATCAGGTGTTTTTTCGGAAAAAAAAGCCCCAATCGAATGCTGAAATACAATTGAGGCTCTAAACGATAATCATCATGCTAAAAGATGATTATCCAATATACAAAAAAATCCCCAAAACCTTGACGATCTGGGGAGCCTAATTAAACAAAAACATAATTTTCATATGTTTATATCTCTCTGTCAGTAACAAATGTCTTTAATAATGGTTTTAAAAAAGACCAGGAATTATAATTATATAGATTATGAATTAAAAAATCAAATATACCTTAAGACCTTTATCCGTCAATTATTTGGTTTTCCATTAATTTTAATAAAAGGGCTCCTTAGAACAGATTAAAAATTCCCTAGAATTCCAATTGGGAGGACTGCAGCTTGATAAGGTTTTTTGAAATTAAACAGAACCTATTCATCCTACCAGTTGTCCAGTAAAAAAAAGCAAATTTTATGGAAAAGCTCTTGAAATTGGACATTGAAAAATTCGTGCTGACACACGCTGAATGGATAAGAGATCATAAGTCATTGGAATTGGCCATTAAATATGTTGAAGAAGTCCTAAAGGATAACCATAGCCAATTAAAGAATGTAATAAAGAAACTATAGATAACTTCCGTGACGTTCAAAATATACTCTTATAACTCAATTTTGGTTTCAGCCAAGTTTCTTTCTGTTATTTATTAGTTCCTGGGGAATATGGAAACATGGGTGTGTCTAAATGACTTCTCTTGAATATGCATTTCAATCGAGTGTGCATATTTTCGCAAGAAACATAATTATTTTTCAGTAACTGCGTCTTAAACTTTTCCATCCTTTTTAAGTAAAGTTTTTAGGACAAACAATTGCCACGGAAAACTATTTACTAATTCATCCTTTTTAATGAGTTCATGAAATTATCTCAAGCCTGAAACTTGTTCCTGATTTCTTATATTTTGGTAAATAAATTTTAATTATTTTTGATAGAATTAAATTATATTATTGGTACTTTTATATTTTAGTTAAAAAATCAGGAGCTAGATAGTATAGCGCAACAGTATGAATACCAAAATAAAATTCTCAAAAGGAAAAACTTCCTTCTCCAATATACTTAAGTATAAAATCAACGATTACTTCATCCAAAATAAATTGAAAAAAACCGGCAATCGAAAATTGACGATTAAAGCGATTGTGCTCCTTTCCACTTTAGTAGTGATATATATAACATTAATATTTATCCAGCCACATTGGTTGATAGGAATCATTCTTTGCATGTTATTGGGTGTAAATCTGGCCGCAATCGGATTTAACATCATGCATGATGCAGGACATAATACCTTTTCGGAAAACAAGCATATTAATTCCATACTGTCTTACACCCTGAACCTTTTGGGAGGCAATATTTACCTTTGGAAGCTGAAGCACAACATTGCCCATCACACCTATACCAATATAGATGGCGAGGACCATGATATCGAGATCAAATTCATGCGCATCCATCATGACCAGCCCATAAGGAAGCACCATCGGTTTCAGCATCTCTATTTTATTCTGCTCTATTCGATTTCTTATCTTGCTTGGATCTTTTTTCAGGATTATGAAAAGTTCCTTAGACAAAGGTTAAGTCTCCATTCTTCAAAAATTCTGATCCCCAAGAAGGAAAAGGTAATTTTCTGGGTCAGCAAGTTACTCCACCTAGTTGTTTTTATTATCGTACCTATCATCTTTGTGGGTTTTATACCTACCCTCGTAGGATTATTGGTTGCAAGTATGGTATGTGGGATATGTTTGGCTACGGTCTTCCAACTTGCCCATGTCGTGTCAATTACCGATTTCAAGACCATTGAAAACCACAGGGTGGAGGACGAGTGGATGGTGCACCAGCTCCAGTCGACTTCGAACTTTGCAACAGACAGTACATTCCTGACATGGTTGTTGGGCGGGCTCAATTTCCAGGTAGAGCATCACCTTTTCCCGAAAGTAAGCCATATCCATTATCCTGAACTGAACAGGATCGTCAAAGCAACATGTATGGAGTATGGGATGATATACAATGAATACCCAACATTTTGGGCGGCATTTAACTCGCATTTTAAGGTTATTAAATCAATGAGAAAATAAAATTAGGATTATAATTAATTTTTGTTACCTTTGATTATAATCAGGCTCTGCCTACGCTTTCTGAAACCGATCAGTTAATCTATCTTTTTTAGTTTCGCATTTTCAGCTGCTAATTTGTTACCATCTAAAACGATGCAGAAACTATTTGAGATTGGACTCCTTCAACCTCCTTTAACAAACATCCTTTTCTTGTCAACAGAATGATTATTGAAACGTTAGGTTTCAAAAGGAACGGCCACTGGCCCAACAGATTTTTTAATTAATTTTTATTACAATGCAGGAAGGAAAAGTAAAGTTTTTCAACAACACCAAGGGTTTTGGATTTATTTCACCAAATGATGGCGGACAGGACCTTTTCGTACACAGTACGGGCTTAAGGGAAAACATTAGAGAAAATGACGATGTTATTTTTGATGTTGAACGCGGACAGAAAGGAATGAACGCCACAAATGTTCGCGTAATTTAAAAGTACTCCATTTGTTAATAATTGTTTGGCTTTGACTTAGGTTAAGGCCATTTTTTTTTGTTCATTATGTAGAGATCCCAATTTGTCACCCTATCAAAAAATATATCCCAGCGTTCCATTATGGCTAAGTAGTGACAGGATCATGTGACAAAAATGATTCACTCATAAAGTGAAAAAAATACTTTTATTAGGTGGTATGCGCTCTTAAATACATAAAGTGGTGAGAGTTTAGGTGGACTGACAGCAACTCTTCTGCATTCTTGTAATAAATGAATCCCGCTTTAGAAATGCAGGTATTTTAGGAACGGGTCCTTAACAAACTTGGAAATGCACCCAAAATATATATCTCTCCAATTAGATCAGACAATTTATTCCAAACTATGGTATTTTATTCAATTCAAGGCCCTATTCCAAAAACCTATTTGCGGTTGCAATTAGGGGCTCTATAGAAACCTTCTTCATGTATGATAAACAAACAATTAAGTTATTTGTGACACATTAAAAGAAAAATTTAATAAACCAAAATAAATCTAAACACTGCCTTTGTAAATAGGTCAATTTATATAGATAATGTACATTCTTTCAAAATTAGATGTCAGGGTGTTTGCGAGTGTCTGCATTTTGGATTGTAAAAACTAGATTCAAAGAAGAAGCTAAAGAATATGTGCATGTTATACTTGAAGATGATCCAATAATTTTAGGACTTGATCTTCAATATATCCAAAAAGCAATCAAAAGAGAATAACAGATTTGATCTTTTAATACAAAGTACGCGTGCCATGATCAACAAAACCAGCCATGCATGGTCTAATTTAATGGTTTTAACGTTAGGGTAACATAGTGTTATTTGATCCCTATTACCGATTTAGGTAAAAAACTAAGAACATTCAAATTATGACCAGGAAATTATTATGATTATTGGTATTAAAGAGTTATCAAATCCTTTTGAACGTGTTCCCCATTCTTGTAGGGTGAAATTTGGATGAATATCGTGAAGCTATTGCCGATGAGGTCCCAGTAATAGTTTTAGAGGATTTTCTTAAATGGACAGATGAGCGGCTCAATGAAAAATAAAAGGTAATAGGTATGGCTAATCCAAAAAATATACTCCCCGAAATGTTTTCTGGGTAAGTTCTTATTTTAGAATATAAATTTCTCTTAGCTTAAGATTTCCGGCGATAATTCACAACGTCAGAGCACTTTCTATAAAACATGAAATTTTTTGATGGGTAATGGGTTTGGTTTTGCTCTCGATGGCATAGAATTATATCAACCTTCATCTGATTTGATAAAAAATTGAACTATTATAAATAAGGGTTGTTCTTATTTAAAACAATCTAAAAATTTTCATTATGGCAACAACAAAATCAGCAAGTACAGAAACTAAAATTAAAGCAAAAAGTAATGCTGCTAAAGATTTAAAGGATCTATTTGAAGACGGTCTAAAAGATATTTACTGGGCCGAAAAGCAATTGGTAAAGGCGTTACCTAAAATGGAGAAAAATGCAACCTCGCAAAAACTAAAAACTGCCATTTCTTCACATTTGGAAGAAACCAAGGAACATGTTAGTAGGCTTGAAGAAGTATTTAAGTCAATCGGGGTTAAAGCTAAAGCAGAGAAATGTGATGCGATGGCAGGATTGTTAGAAGAGGGAAAAGGCATAATGGAAGAAACTGAGCCTGGTGCTGTCCGTGATGCAGGAATAATTGCCGCTTCGCAGAAGGTTGAGCATTACGAAATCGCTACTTACGGAACATTGGCAGCTTTCGCAAAGGTCCTTCAGCATAAGGATGCGTTAAAACTGCTTTTGGCAACCCTAAAGGAGGAAAAATCCTGTGATGAAAAATTAACCTCTATTGCCGATACCAACTTAAATTCCAAAGCCGAATAAAGAATATAGTATTAGAGTGCTTAACAAAATGCCAATCAAGAAAGATTGGCATTTTTTATTTATCATCCCTGCTTAAAAAATTAGATTCACTAAGAAGTGATTGCTTTTTCCTATTCTTTATATAAACTTTAGTTAATTTCAATAACTGATAAACCTTCTTTGAAATTATCTAATGGTAAAAACATCTCCGGAACCTAAAATTATCCAAATATGAATTATCACAGGAATATTTGGCTAAAACCATCATTACCCCTACATCCTTTAAAATTCTTTAAAATTGCATTTCATATTTTTCCATAGTTATTATGGAGAATGATAAGGACAACTGTGACTAAGACAAAGACTTCTTGCTAGAAAAGCAAATTGGAGCAATTACTATAGAATTAAATCTAAGGATTTAAATAAAAACCCAATGGATTCACCCTATCCATTGGGAATTATTGAATAAACTCTCTATGATTGACTAGTAAAGTTAATGAAAATATTCTTCACAAAAAAGCCCAATAGCTACTATCCATTGGGCCCGTTAGTTAGAGTTCAAACGCTTTAGGGTCAAATATAGGAACAAGTGAGAAAAAATTGAAATTTCACAAATGTTTTTTGCACTGATCCGGAAATCCCAGAAATAACATAACCGAATAATCTACTCTACGGGCAATGGAGTAAGTTGGCGAGAAAATGAACTATCGGATTTGGTTCTCTAAACTATGCTATATATGGTTATGATCGAAAAGATTCAAACCGTGGGCTTTTTTTGGTAATCTTTCCTTCTTACCCAGTTTCGATTTGGTTTTTAATATTCTTTCTCTGATCGAGAAATTCAACGCTAAGAATTGTGAAGATATCCGAAGGCGGTTCACTCCCTTGTTCGGGTAAAGATTAAAAGGGGAGGTCCATGCTGATGGTACCATCAGTAAGGAGTTGGGAGTGTTGATAAAATCCCAATAAACTGATATTTATATAAATAATTTAATTCTGAGCAGAACTGGTCAATATGAACAGATATCTATATTGCAAACGGAATCTTTAGTTCCCTGAATTTTGTTCAGTGGGTTATTCTCGTGGATGGAGAAGATGAAGTCATTTGAAAACCCTGGATGTAAAAAATGATCGATTGATTGAATTAAGACGTATCTACATTGTGAGGTCAATTGGCAAAAAAAACGCCTCGAGTGGCTGGAAGAGTTTGTTTTTTTATATATTTAGGAACTCCAAAATACTATAGTGGCAACCTCACGGCCAATAAATTTGTTAAGCGTATCCGGAGTAAGTCTACTCCGGATTTTTTTTATCATATCTATAATAGCAGCACTTGTTCTATCTATATGGAATAATGGAAATCCAATATAAAATAATAGAATTCCTTATGCAAAGTATGAATCAGGGGGAAATCTCAGCTGAACTCAAAGGTCAGGGCATCAGACCGAATAGCTTGAGTTTCATTGAAAAGTCCATCAATTCCATGAAGGCGAAGCATAATGCCAGAAGGATGTTCCAATTGGGGGTGATCTTATCCAGGTAAGAACGGTCAAGGAAAAAGCTTGTCCAAACTAGAAAGGTATCCAGTTGAAGTTATGAGGAAGTTTAAGCAATTCAGTTGGGATTGAATTTTAAACGCTTATTTTGAAGCCTCAACTAATTAGGGCAGTAAGTATCATTTTTAACTCCTCCAATTAACTTAAATTGGGTATAAATAACTATGTAATCCCAGTATTTTGCCAAAAAAATTGCTTATTAGTTTATTATTTCATACATTTGTTGCTCATTAATTATTTAACTGCAGAATTCTAAGCCAATATTCTGCAAATTAATCCCCAAAGTTTGATTGAAATAAGTGTTGTTGGTGGTGGAAGTTGGGCTACTGCTTTAGTAAAAATATTAACCGAAAACAAGATCCCAACATATTGGTACCTGCGAAGGAAAGAACAGGTAAACCATGTCAAGGAAAATGGAAACAATCCTAGTTACCTTCCGCAAGTTCAACTCAATCCTATATTTGTTTTTCCCAGTGGAAACCTGCGGCATGTGGTTGCTCAATCAAGGATTATCATTTTTGCCGTTCCAAGTGCCACCCTTAAGCAGGTCTGTTATGACCTAGATTGTTCACTTTTTGAAAACAAGATTGTACTAGCCGCAATGAAAGGTACTGTTGGAGCTAATTGTGAAGTCCCCAGCAGTTTTCTGAGCCAAACTTTGAAATTACCAGAGTCCCATATCGTGACCATTGCGGGACCTTGCCATTCAGAAGAAATTGCAGAAAACAAACAAACTTACCTGACCTTATCCTGCTCAAACCCAGATACGGCTGATAAGTTAGCTGTTTTGTTTAAAAGACCTTATGTTAAAGTGCGCAGCAACATTGATCCAATTGGAGTTGGTTATGGTTCTATCTATAAAAACGTATTAGGTATAGCTAGCGGTATGGCCAAAGGTTTAGGTTATGGCGATAATTTCCTGGCTGTTCTCGTTAGCAATGCTCTTTTCGAAATGCAATGTATCCTAGGGACTGAAAGGGATGCGCAAAGAGAGATCTTGAATTCTTCATATGCTGGAGATTTGCTGGTGACGGCATACTCGAACAACAGCCGAAATCGTCGTTTTGGAGAATTTGTTGCCCAAGGGCATTCGGCAGAAGGAGCAATGGATAAATTAGGGATGGTAGCTGAGGGCTACTGGGCAACTAAAGGGCTTTTTTGCTATGCGAAAGAACAGGGATTGGGTTTACCCATCCTTGAATCTATTTATGAAATATTATACGGAAACCATTCCGTAAGATCAAAATTTAAGGAATTGGAAGGGAAATTAAAATGATGCTATTAGCGACTGACTTGGATGGAACATTTTTAGGGGGGTCAATGGAAGATCGCCTAAAACTCTATCAGATTATCAAGGGAAATAGGGATATTCAATTGGTCTTCGTTACGGGGCGAGGATTGGAATCTGTTATCCCTTTGTTGAACGATCCAACGATCCCAACACCACATTTTATAATTGCCGATGTGGGGGCTACTATTTGCGAGGGTGCTACACTCACTACGATAGACTCCATTCAACATGAAATCGAAAGTAATTGGCCTTCGGTATATGAACTTCAGGGGGATTTTTCAGAGATTCCCGGTTTGGTATATCAAAGAGTCCCCCAGCAGCGACGCTGCTCATATTATTACGATGCAAGTACGGATTTAGTTAAGGTTCGCGCTATTGCTGAAGGGAGAAATTGTGATGTGGTCACATCCTTGGGAAAATATTTGGATATTCTTCCTAAAGGCGTCAATAAAGGGAGTTCACTGAAAAAATTGGTGGCTCATTTGGGTGTGCCAGAAAACAAGGTTTTGGTTGCGGGTGATACATTGAACGACCTCTCCATGTTCCATACTGGATTTTTAGGTGTTGCTGTTGGGGAGTCTGAAACCGCACTTCTTGATGCTACTGAAGATCTGTTGAATGTATATCAGGCACGTCTTCCGGGAGCTGGGGGGATTCTTGAATGTATGGAAAAAATCGAATCTTTTGCCCCCTTCGTTGATAATTTCATTGAAGAACCCCTGCTTCGGCAATCTTCCAAAGATCGCCAGTTGGTAATGGTTTACCATCGACTGCCTTTCGAAAGGATCATGGTTGAAGGGAGCATGAAAAATGTTCCCCCGCAAAGCCCCAATGGAATAATTCCTTCTTTATTAGGACTCTTTGAAAAGGGGAGACCCGGCATTTGGATTGGTGAGGAAGTGGATCTTGGGGAAGGAAATCAGGATGTAAGGCAAAAGGTTGATATCGATAAATACCCTAACCTTGATGTCTCAGCTATCTCACTTTCCCAGAAAGACATTGATAAATTCTATAGGGTGTTTTCCAAGGAAGCATTTTGGCCAACAATTTTTTCTTTTGTCGATAAGGCTAAATTTAATCACCTGGACTGGGCTCATTATTTAAAAATAAATAAGCTTTTCGCCCAGCGGATAGCGAAAGAAGCCGAACCTGAAGCATTGGTATGGATTCACGAGTATAATCTTTGGATGGTCCCTTCATTCCTAAAAATGATGCGTCCAGATCTTAAAATTGGTTTTTTTCACCACACTGCTTTCCCCGCAGCAGATATTTTCAATACAATTCCATGGCGAAGGGAGATCATAGGGAGCTTGTTAATGTGTGATTTTATCAGTTTCCATATCCCCAGGTATGTGGAGAATTTTATTGATGTCCTGCGCAGTCACACTCCTTTTAAGCGGATGAGATCGGTGAATGTTTCCAAGCAGTTTCTTACCTATAGTATGGCGTTGGGTGTTGAAGAGATGACCAAAATAATCTCTGTTGATGGACGAACTATTCGATTAGGTGCACAACCGGTTGGAGTTAATTATGAGTTGATTGAGCGCTTGATAACTAAGGAAGGGATTGCGCAGCGGATCGAAAAATACAGAGCGGAGGCAGAAAATAAAGATATGAAACGAATTGTGTCAATTGAGCGGATGGATTATGTGAAGGGACCTTTGGAAAAGATATTGGCATTCGGGGAGTTTCTGAAGGAATATCCCGAATTTCGGGGAAAGGTCGAACTGATAAACGTCTGTACCCCACCATCGAAAGGCATGCGCATCTATGACAAGATCAGGGATCAGGTCAATCAGGCTGTGGGAGAAATCAATGGTAGGTACGCTACTCTGGACTGGACTCCAATTCAATATTTCTTCCAAGCGCTTCCATTCGAAGAAGTCCTTGTCCAATATGCTCTGGCAGATGTGGCTTGGATAACACCTTTGCGAGATGGTCTAAACCTTGTTTCCAAGGAATTTGTCGCAACGCAGGGGATCTTGAACCAATCGGGAGTTCTGGTACTTTCTGAATTTGCTGGTGCGTCTGTCGAACTCCCATATTGTGTCCCAACAAATCCCTATGATCGCCGAAGCATGATCGAGTCCTTACACCAAGCCCTTACCATGCCGGAAGAGGAAGCCCTTTTGCGGATCAAGAGGTCCTTACAACAAATTAAACATTATGATGTTCATTACTGGGGAGAGGATTTTGTCAGGGAACTTGAAACGAGCAATTACACTAACCAAGTAAAGGATCAAAACAAAAGAATGTAGATCAATTTGAAAATGTAATAAGGGAAATCGAGCAATTAATGATGGTGCAATTGCGAATGCTCCTATTGTTAACTTTTCATTGGTGTAAGAAGAATAGGTACTGTTTTTTGAAAAATGGTTGATTTGCATGTTTCAAAACCTTGTCAAAATACCAATGGTGTGATCTAGTAAAAAAACAGATAATATTGCCTGAAAAGGCATAAATTTAATTTGATTAAAAAATAGAACCAGTCTATGTCAAAAACGAAAAATTTCAGATCATCGCTCAGCATGGGAGTCACCATTCCAAGCTTGATATTTATTGTAGGGGTATGTTTGGCATCAGCTATTTTCCCTGAGGCAGTGAACAAGATCCTAAATGATATTAAGGCCTTTATTTTTGTAAACCTGAATTGGGTATACGTCTGGTCGGTAACCATTTTTGTACTTTTCCTTTTATTTTTGATGGTCAGTAAATTTGGCGACATCAAACTGGGCAGGAACGACAGCTCTCCGGATTATTCATTTTTTTCATGGATATCTATGCTCTTTGCTGCAGGCATGGGAATAGGCTTGATGTATTTTAGTGTTTCAGAACCCATGCAACATTATACCAATGAGATTTTTGCCAAGAAGAGTTATGTCAATGCGGCTAAAAATGCCCAACTGTATACATTTTTCCATTGGGGTATCCACGCCTGGGCAATATATGGGCTTGTCGGTCTAGCACTGTCCTATTTTGCCTATAGGTATAAACTCCCCCTATCGCTAAGAAGTTGTCTGTATCCATTATTGAAGGATAGGATCCAGGGTAATTGGGGCAATGCAATCGATGTTTTTGCCCTATGCAGTACTTTCTTTGGCATAACGACAACCCTAGGCTTTGGGGTGGTCCAGGTAAATTCAGGATTGGAGATCCTTGGTATCGTTCCTAGTACCGATTTCATCTACCAGGTTTTCATTGTCGTTATCCTGGTATCGATTTCAGTTTTTTCAGCTACTACAGGAGTTGATAAAGGGGTAAGGATCTTGAGTAACATCAATATAGGGGTGGTTATTTTGCTGATGGTTTTCGTGCTCTTTCTTGGTCCGACCGTCTATCTGATAGGGAGCTTCACGGAAGGGATTGGAAATTACATCAATAATTTCTTCAGCCTAACGTTCAATACCCATGTTTATGAAGAAGAATCCTTGCCATGGTTCTACAATTGGACAATCCTGTACTGGGCTTGGTGGATCTCATGGTCCCCTTTTGTCGGCCTATTCATCGCCAAGATATCAAAAGGAAGAACCATTCGCGAATTTATCGCTGCGGTGCTTATCCTTCCTTCTATCTTCAATTTTATGTGGATGTCAGTGTTCGGCAATAGTGCCATATGGCTGGACAGCCATGTTGCGGAAGGTGCATTGAGCGCACTGGCAACTGATCCAGATTCCCTTATGTTCAGGTTTTTGGAATACCTGCCATTAACCAAATTGATCATCTTTATGGTGATAGGGATCATCATGATTTTTTTTGTAACCTCGGCAGATTCAGGAATGTTCGTGATGAACAGCATCGCAACCAAGAATGCAAAGATTTCCCCTAAATGGCAGATTGCAGGATGGGGCGGGCTGTTGGCCGTTTTGGCACTATTCTTATTGAATGCCGGAGGGTTGGAGGCACTGCAGAGCATGACCCTGATCACAGCACTTCCCTTTTCGTTAATCATACTGATGATGATAGTTTGCCTTGTTAAGGCCCTGTCGATCGATAAGAAGTATTACGAACAAGAGTTCTCGGTATCGACTGTTCCGTGGTCGGGGAAATTCTGGAAAGAACGGCTAAAGCAAATCGTAAATGCTGACGCCCGGAGCGATGTAGATGAATTTATCAACCAAATAGCTGCTGAAGCTATCCATGAGCTACAGCAAGAATTCATGAAGAATGGTGTCGAAGCTAAGGTTACCCAGGGTTCAGAACCAAAGTTCGTAGAGATCGAGATTCAGTATGACCTTGTCAACAATTTCCTCTACGGCATCAGGCGTGAATCCAGGGAAGTCCCTGAATATTTCCAGAGTGAAGAAAACCTTACGGATAGTGGGGAAGGGGAGGCCTACTTTCCTTTGGCATATTTTGGGGACGCCCGGCAGGGATATGATGTGAGATTTTTCACAAGGGAAGAACTGATCGCTGATATCCTTAAGCATTATGAAAGATTTGTGGCCATAATCTCTGAGGGAAAAAATGAAATGTTCATCAGCAGCAATGCCAATAGAAGGATCAGGTAGGAATTTCCTTTTCTTTGACCGCAAAAGGCAAACTTTTCCCAATTATCCTTGGGAGAGTTGATTATTTGACTTAGATATTTCTGTTTTCAATCGAACAGCTAGTTTTTCAATCTGCAATTTGATCATGTTTTCGGTTGCTTCTCTGACAATGTAGAGTCTTTGAACATAGATCTGCGAGGCATAAATTCCGCAAAGTACATAAACATCAGTTCCTATTGGCCAGCTCTCTTCAGCATGGAGTCTAGTATCTACTTTAGTTAGGCTGATGTCATAATAGTCAAAAATACCATCCAGCATTGACTTTAGGCAAACTAAGATAAATTGATTTCTCATCATAAACTGAATTGGTTCACTGGGCATTTTAAAAAACAAACCCAAAGCTAAAGCACTGGGCCTGATTGAAAAATGATCTTGATCAGGATAATTGATGAAATTTTACATCAAATTTCTATAATTAACAAGGGTGCCAGTAATTAGTCTATTAGATGTACCATTATATCCTGTCTCTAATACCACAAAATATTTTAATCGAAAAAATACGTTAGGAATGCTCTCAAATAATTTTCCTTGATGTAGTTACCCTTTGGGTTTGAGTATAGAATCTATTTTACTCTTGAAATTTTCAAGAAATCCAATTCTATAGAAAAAATGTATCCATCGAGCATCTGTCATTAGTGGCAGGATATCGATTTAAGAAATCTAGGAATATTATTAAATCTTGAACCAAATCAAGTAGTGTTAATGAAGAGAGCCTAACTGATAAGGTTAGGCTCCCAGATTCTAAACTGTTATCTATGCTTCCTTATCCAAATCGTTTAACCATGATCTTACCTCTTCACGGGTCTTGCCCGTTTTTTCCTGCAGCCTTCCATAGAGTTCATCTTCTTTTCCTTCAACATAAAGAAGATCGTCATCCGTTAAATCTGCATACTTCTGTTTAACCTTACCTTTGAGGATGTTCCATTTTCCTTTTAAATCTAAAGAATCCATATATATTTAATTTAGTATAAACTAAATAACACAGCCAATTAAATAAGGTTTTCGAAAATATTAAATTAGATAAAAAATAATGTTTATTCCACTTTGGATTACGAATAATAATAATTTTTTCAGTTTACGTTTATTCCATTTTGAAAGATGAGGGCCCTTATCATAATTTTTATAAGCACTGCAAAATCAAGAATATTATTTAAGGACAAAAAACGACGCATGATTCGGTAACAGTGCCCAATGTTAAGGTGCAAAGCCGTATTTGGATGTGAAAGGCGAAGAGGTTTGATTGGGATGGGATTAAGTAAGTTTGGTGAACAAGGATATGCAATATTGTTATTTTCAAATTTAAAATCAAAATTTAAAAAAAGTATAAGAAAATACTATTGTAAATAAAAATTAGTATAATTGTATAACAAAACAAAAATGAAGTACGATATTTTAAAAAGTGTTATCGATCTAGTTGAAGAATTTGAGATAGAAAATTCGTTAGAAAACATATATCCTGATGATATCGAAGGTTTTAAAAGATGGATAAACGTCAAATATAACAGCCAGGAGATGGAGACCGAGCCTTATTGGGAAGGAAAAGAAAGTGGGCGCAGTGCAGAAAGTGTAATTAGTACCTTAATTATCCATATGAACAGATATGCTAAAAGTTATTCCAAATCAGCCATATACGGTTCTGATTTCTCTTCGCAGGAAGACTTTATTTACCTGATTAACCTAAAGGCATTTGGTGAAATGACCAAAATGGATTTGATAAAAAAGAACGTTCACGAGAAACCTGCCGGAATGCAAATTATCAATCGTCTGATTTCTCAAGGTTGGGTCAATCAAACTGATTCTGAAATTGACAAAAGAAGTAAAGTTTTAAAAATCAGCTTCAAAGGATTGAATGTTTTAGAAAACCAAATGGACAGAATCAGGAAAGCGACCGAAATAGTTACAGGAGACTTAAACCATCCCGAAAAAATGGAGCTGATCAAATTGCTCAATAAACTCAATAAGTTCCATCAACGGATATATTACAAGAATATTGAAACAGAATATTTATTGAATGAAGCTTTAAAGGATAAAAGGCGATGAAGAAGAAAATAGCCATTATAGGGTCAGGATTCTCGGGACTATCTGCAAGTGCCTACCTGGCAAAGGCAGGTAATGATGTTCACGTGTTTGAAAAACATGATCGGCCGGGAGGTAGAGCGCGGCAGTTTTCAACCGATGATGGATATGTTTTCGATATGGGTCCCAGCTGGTACTGGATGCCTGATATTATGGATAGTTTTTTTGCTGATTTCGGTTGTCAAACTTCTGATTTCTTTGAGTTGATATCGTTAAACCCACAGTTTGAAGTGGTTTTTTCAGAAGGAAAAATTAGTATTCCCGAATGTCTGGAGGAGCTTAAAGTCCTGTTTGAAGGAATCGAAAAAGGAGCTGGAATGCAAGTGGATAAATTCATGCAAGCGGCAAAGTTTAAGTATGAAGTAGGAATGCAGGATTTTATTAATAAACCCTGTCACAATTGGAGTGAATTCCTCTCTCTCAAGATAGTCAAAAGTGCGATTAAATTGGATTTGTTGACGGGTTTCAGGCCTTACGTTGCTAAATATTTTAGAAGTGAAAAGCTAAGGACCTTGATGGAATTTCCCGTAATTTTCCTGGGTGCTTCTCCAAAGGATATCCCTGCATTGTATAGTTTGATGAATTACGGTGGTTATGCTTTGGGGACCTATTATCCGATGGGCGGCTTTTATCAATTGGTTTTGGCGATGAAAAAAGTAGCCGAAAGTCAAGGTGCTAATTTCCATTTCAACAAAACCGTTGAAAGTATAAACACATGTAGCGGAAAGGTTAGCTCGTTAACCATAAATGGCAAGATCCATGAATTTGATGCTGTCATTGCTTCTTCGGATTATCATCATACAGAAACCCTATTAAGTAAAGAGAACAGAAATTATTCAGAAGAATTCTGGCAAAACAGAACCTTTGCACCCTCCAGTCTGATTTATTATTTAGGGATCGATCAAAGCATTCCCAACCTCGAACATCATACGCTTTTTTTTGAGAATGATCTTGATGAACATATCGATTCTATATATGAAGAAAAAAAATGGCCACAGAGGCCTCTCTTTTATTCCTGTTGCCCTTCCAAAACAGACAGTACTTTAGCTCCCCCGGGCAAAGAGAACTTATTCCTTCTAATGCCGTTGGCAATCGGGATTGACGATGGAGAAACTACACGTGAACTATATTTGAACAACATGCTTTCAAGGATAGAAAGGCATACAGGGATACAAGATCTACGGTCAAAGATCGAATACAAAAGAAGCTACTGTGTCAGCGATTTTATTTCGGATTATAATGCCTATGGTGGGAATGCCTATGGATTGGCTAATACGCTAGGTCAGACTGCAGTCCTAAAGCCCAAAATAAGAAACAAAAGATTGAAAAATTTATTCTACACAGGTCAATTGACGGTTCCCGGACCTGGGATCCCTCCGTCCATAATTTCAGGTAGAATTGTTGCAAACGAAATAATCAAACTAAAAAAATAAAACCATGAAACAGCTGTTTGACGAACTTTCATACTCGGTTAGCAAGATAACAACCCAGAAATATAGCACTAGTTTTTCCTTGGGAATCCTGTCGCTGAAACCCTCAATTCGATCTGCAATATATGCCATATATGGGTACGTGAGATTAGCCGATGAAATCGTGGATAGTTTTCATGGATATGATAAAGAGAAGCTCTTGAGCCGGTTAAAAACAGAAACCTATGTTGCACTTCACGAGGGGATATCCCTTAATCCGATCCTTCAATCCTTTCAAGAAACGGTAAATCTTTTTAAAATAGACATAATACTAATTGAAAAGTTTTTGCATAGTATGGAAATGGATCTGCGGAAAATAGACTACAATTCAGCGCTATATGAAGAATATATTTTTGGTTCCGCGGAAGTAGTCGGGTTGATGTGCCTGCAAGTTTTTACGGATGGCGACGCCGAAAGGTATAAAGAACTGGAACCTTATGCAATGAAATTAGGCTCCGCTTTTCAAAAAGTTAATTTTTTAAGGGATTTGAGGAATGATTATCAGGTTTTGGGAAGGACCTATTTTCCAGATATCGATATGCGCATATTTGATAATTGCGTGAAATGTCGGATTGAAAAGGAAATAGAAGAAGAGTTTAGAATTGCTTTTGTTGGAATTAAGAAACTGCCCAGCTCCGCTAGGTTCGGTGTATATTTAGCTTATAGGTACTATTTGTCATTGTTCCAAAAAATAAAAAGAAGATCCTCCAAAGAGATATTGAATAATAGGATTCGGGTTCCCAATGCCGAAAAGGCATACGTGGCGTTCAAAAGTTATGTACGATATAAAACGGCTTTTTTATGATGAATATAACTGGTTTGCTCATTAGTTCAGTATTCTTTTTAAGGATTTTTAGTCCAATTGCTGTAGAAGAAGTGAGGTCTAATTACAGCAAGTTGGTATCAAACCGGGCATTGTGCGAAAGAATGATTGGAGAATTGATGGAATCTAAAAACAATTCGGCTACTCATCTGGGATATTTAGGTGGATTGCAAACTATTTGGGCCAATCATGTTTTTAGTCCGATTAGCAAACTCAAAACATTCAGAGAAGGAAAGAAAAACATCGAGAAAGCGATCAAAAAAGAACCTGAGAATGTTGAATTGAGGTTTATCAGGCTTTCTGTCCAAAAAAATGCTCCATCCTTTTTAGGGTACAAATCAAACATAAATGAGGATTCCGCTTTTATTAAGGAAAATAGTATCCAAATTAGGTCGGAGATTCTTCTTAAGATGATAGGGACACTTTTAAAAGATTAATTTATGAGAAATCGGCTATACAGAGAGCAACAATTGAATTGTGACGTCGAAGAAGCCTGGCGTTTTTTCTCTTCTCCCAAGAACCTTTCCAAGATTACGCCTAAAGGTATTGGTTTTACAGTGCTGTCGGAATATGTCGCTGAGGAGATTGCTGAGGGTACGATCATCGATTATATCGTTTCTCCGTTACTTACAATCCCTTTGAAGTGGAGGACAAAAATCACCCATGTTGAACACAATAAATGTTTTATTGATTTACAGGAGAAAGGACCTTATAAGTACTGGAGGCATC
This sequence comes from Sphingobacterium sp. BS-2, assembly GCF_046161205.1. Taxonomy (NCBI): domain Bacteria; kingdom Pseudomonadati; phylum Bacteroidota; class Sphingobacteriia; order Sphingobacteriales; family Sphingobacteriaceae; genus Sphingobacterium; species Sphingobacterium sp. BS-2. The sequence continues at coordinate 245,291 of NZ_JBIXGO010000010.1, read as the reverse complement.
TTCATGAATTCTTCCCCAATAAAGATGGGGTCTTGATGAAGGATACGGTAGATTACGAACTGCCTTTCGGCCTGGTAGGACAGATTGCACATTTGCTGTTAGTGAAAAGGAAATTGACGGATATTTTCGATTTCCGGCGCGACACCATAGAAAAACTCTTTAACCCAATTAACAACTGATATGGCTTTTTTAATCGTAATGATCACATTTACATTGATGGAAGGGGCAACCTGGATTATCCACAAATATGTCATGCACGGTTTCCTTTGGTTCCTGCACAGAGACCATCACGACCACAGCAGTGAGGGCGCTTTTGAAAAGAACGACTACTTTTTCGTAATATTTTCCATACCAACGATTGCTTTGATGTATTTCGGGTCGGTAGAAAATTTCAATTACCTGTTCCATATCGGTTTAGGCATTTTGCTGTACGGAATGGCTTATTTTTTTGTGCACGATATTTTTATCCATCAAAGGGTAAAATTTCTGTCCCAGACCCAAAATCCCTATTTTTTGGCACTCCGCAGGGCACACAAGCAACATCACAGGCATATCGGGAAAGAAGACGGTGAATGTTTTGGATTTCTTTTCGTTCCATTCAAATATTTTAAAATGTACTTTAACTCTGGAAAAAAATGATGGCTTATACCTATTCCGCAATATTGTTCTTTACGGTCATCATCTGTTTCATTGCCTCATACGATAAACGAATTTATTTTAATCGTCATTTTGGGGAGTTTTTAAAATCTGCAATTATAGTTGCCATTCCTTTCATCGCTTGGGATATATGGTTTACTGCAAAAGGTGTTTGGTGGTTCAATACCGATTATACGCTCGGAATAGTACTGGCTGGGTTACCGATCGAGGAATGGCTTTTTTTTATCTGTATTCCGTTTTCATGTATATTTACCTATTTCTGTTTCGAGAAGTTCTTTAGGTTGGGATGGCTATCTGGGTTTAATAACCTGATTGTTTTTATCAGTGTGGTAATCTGTTCGGTTATGGCATTGTTGCATTATGATAAAATATACACACTTATCACGGCAATCGCTACCCTAACAACCTTAATCTACCTGCATTTTATTGTTCGGGCAGAATGGATTGGAAAAGCATCGCTTGTATTTACGGTTTTGATGTTGGGTTTCCTTCCAGTAAACGGCGTACTGACAGGAACCGGATTGGAATCGCCCATAGTGAACTACAACCCCCGGGACTTTCTTGGGGTACGCATATTAACGATACCAATTGAGGATGCCGTCTATGGATATACGCAATTCCTTTTGGTTCTCTATTTTTTTAAATTATTTAAAAAAAGAAATGATGGTCATAAAAAATAGGATTTTGGTAATCGCATTTTCTGTGGTTCTGTTTACGTTTCTAAATTCGTGTTCATCCATTCCCAAAGGCGCTGAAGCGGTAAAAAACTTTGAAATGGGTCGATACCTGGGAACTTGGTATGAAATTGCCCGGTTTGATTTCAGTTTTGAAAAGGATCTGGACAATGTTTCCGCTCAATACAGCTTGAACGATGATGGCTCTGTTAAGGTATTGAACAGCGGTTACAACTACAAGAAGGGGAAATGGAAAAAAGCCATTGGTTTAGCAAAATTTAGCGATAATATGCATATTGCTGAATTAAAAGTAAGTTTCTTCGGCCCTTTTTATTCGGGATACAACGTCATTGCATTGGACGAAAATTATCGATATGCGCTGGTTGCTGGAAAAAGTTTGAAATATTTATGGATTTTATCAAGGACAAAAGATATACCCGATGGGATTAAAAAAAGCTTTCTAGACAGTGCGCAAAGGATTGGTTATGAAACCTCTAAACTGATTTGGTAAAGCACGATAGGACCGATAACTCATTCCTAAATGAGAAATAAATTTTATAGGGATGGCTATATTTCTGTAGGTCTAAATCTTTTGAACCTTAAGCACTTATTTAAAATTCAATTCAAAATATAAAAATTTACATTTTTTAAAAAAAAATGTTTCAATTGCAAAAATTATATAAAAATAATAGTTCTTGTACAAAGATCTAAAGTTTAATCATTTTCATGTAATTAATAGTGACCATGATATTTAGTTGTTCCTAAATAAGTCTATCAAAAATTTAAACGTCAAATTTGTCCAGTAAATAGCTTCAAAGCTATTTGTTATTGGGATATTGGAATCTAATATTGATTTAAATCGGTCCCAATCCTTAGGGGCAATATCTGATGTCTCGTTAAAATAATGATCGGTTGAAACGAAATCAAGTTTGTTAAGGATTTTAGCAATATATGGTCTTCCCAATGATGATCCTTGGAGAACATAATGTTACACATAATGCCTGTTGTTCAGAATGTAGATTCGGGAGGATTTTCATTTCCTTCAACTCAGGTAAATCCAATTTTAAGGCGACAAAATCATTCTCAATTTGTTTTAAACCTAAGAAGAAAGGATAGTGCTCCGTAAATTGTTGTACATGTGAATTCGTAAAGCGATGTATCTCTTTGTTAAACACATAGAAGTTTTTTAATAGTTCCGTGTAATCTTTTTCAGAATTCATATTTCGGATATAATTAATAACCAATGCTTCGGAAATTTGATTGAATTTTTTAGTTTCTTGCTTTAAATAATCGGAAATTTTCATTTAATAAATTTAATAATATATGACTTGTCTTTAATCAAAATAAGGTTGGAATTCAATAGTTATTTGGGAGGGAGCATCAGTTTTACACAATTTCCGGTTCCAATTCTACTTTTAATGGTAATATCAATTCCTAATTTATCACCTATTGAATTGGATCTTGACCCAATAGAACGGAATTTTAACGTTTATGGAAAACCTACTTTAAGAGTACGAATATTGAAGAAAGGAAAAACATCAAATTACACCTGAGACATGTACCCAAAAGATATTGGAAATATTTAGTGGAAAAGCAATAATTGCGCATTTCCATGCCTAGGTATTTCAACTTCTTTTCAGGTTACTTATCGATAATTTGCCACCAAAAGCTTGTAATGAACAAAACCTAGATTTGTGGCTTGTATTGGTTCATTTTTCAAATATGTAAAGGTTAAAACATTTTTTGAAATCAAGCCCGGGCGCATATCAAGAAGTACCGTGAATTGGAGTTTTGTATGTCGACAGCTTCCACTTGTTATAGGATTTCTTGTAGGGCAATTATGCCCTCTTCCAGCTCTTTTTCAGAAAGTGAACCATAGCCCAACCTGATACCATATATGGTCTCATTGAAGCTATAGGTATCGGGACTGATGATCTTGATTCCCTTGCTATTAAGTTTTTTGGGAATTTGGGACCAATCCACGGGCTTATTGGGTACAATCCAGAAAGCCAAACCACCTTCGGGAACTGAATAAGTTGCTCTGTCCTGCATGTATTTTGTGAGCAAACCGGCCATAAAATCCCTTTTGGCTTTGTAGTGGTGAGACGCTTTTTTGATATGGCGTTTTATGGTGCCATCCTTGATAAGTTGCAGAATTGCCTGTTCCATAATACTGTCTCCTTGAACATCAATAATCTTTCGCAAACTACTTACCCTCTCCATCAGGGCTTCGTCATGGGTTACTAAATAACCTATGCGAAGGGCAGGCGCAACCACCTTGCTCATGCTGCCTATATATACATAATTTTTCAGTTCGCCGAAACTTGACAAAGGCAATACAGGGCGGTAACCAAAATGGAACTCGTTATCATAATCATCCTCGATAATCGTAAAACCGTATGCGTTGGAAAGCTGTATCAATTCCAACCTTCTCTTCAGACTCAATGTCACAGTGGTCGGATATTGATGGTGCGGGGTAACGTAAATTGCCCTTACCTTTTTACCCGATTTCAGATAGGCAATAACCTCTTCGATCAGCAAGCCGTCCTTGTCTACGCCTACCGGCAACAATGTTGCACCTGCATTCTCAAAGGCGGACCAAGCAGGCTTATATCCTGGGTTTTCAACGATTACATAATCATTTTCTGTAAACAGATATTGAGCTGTCAGATACATCGCCATTTGACTGCCTCGGGTGATACAGATATTATGATGATCGACCTGCATGCCTCTCTGGTGATTGAGCATTTGCACTATGGATTTTCGAAATTCCAGATCACCTAATTCATTGCCATATCCCATCATTTGCCAACGTGCTTTTTGGTTGAAGATCTGGCGGTAAGCCCTTGCCAATTCTGTGATGGGAGCAATTTTACTGTCTGGGCTTCCATCATCAAACTGCAAATGATAATGTTTGTTTATGGCATTTTTTGCATTAAGAGTACCACGTTTGCTTTTTTTGCCTCCCATAAAATCGGGCAAGGTATCGGCCACAAAGGTACCCTGTCTCTCTTTGGGAGTTAACCAGCCTTCCATGATCAGTACGTCCAATGCTTCTACAACGGTATTCCTATTGACCTTCAAGAGCTGTGCAAGTTTTCTGCTTCCGGGCAGCGCCTCGCTTGGCATTAACCTGCCGGATTGGATATCATTTATAATGGCATCGGCTATCTGCAGATAGATGGCTTTATCTGATTTCCCATCTAATAGTATTTCAAATTTCCAACCTCTCAGCATCTGGACTATCTAATTATATAAAAACTGTATCATTTTAATGGTCCAAATGTACGATACTTTTGTATAGCAATATTGCAATAAACAATAAATAATTTAATTATGTCAAAATTAGAAACTGCCACAGAAGTAAAAAAATCGATCCACGCAGAACAGAAACAGTTCAGCTCAAAGGATTTCCATCAGACCTTTGCAAGACCATCCTTTGTTAGAACCTCACACGTCATCCACAAAAATGTTGAAAATGCAGGTATCCACAATCAGTTTTCGGAAGAAAGAAAGCACCCAGTTTTCTTTGTGGACCTGCCAAGCAAAAACGTAAGCATGACCATAGGTGGCCTGTTGCCAGGACAAAAAACTCACAAACACCGCCATACATACGAAACCATTTTGTATGTGCTTGAGGGAAAAGGATCAACGCTTGTAGAAGATGAAATCGTAGAATGGCAAGCAGGGGATGCAGTTTACATTCCATCTTGGGCTTGGCACCAGCACCACAACCTAAGCGAAGTCGAGGCTGCAAAATACATCGCTTGTGAGAATGCCCCGCAACTTCAAAACCTAGGTGTGGCATTACGTGAAGAAGAGGGAAGAGATTTTTAACCTTAAATTGAGATAAGAAATGAATGAAGTACCATTTAAAGGTGTAATTGCATATCCGGTTACACCATTCGACAACAACGAGAATATTGATATCCCACTATTCAGAAAACAAGTGGAACGCTTGATTAGGGTAGGTTCTCACGGCATTGCGCCATTGGGAAGTACGGGTGTCATGCCTTACCTCAGCGATGATGAAAAAGAGTCTTTGACCGAAACCTGCTTACGACAGGTAGCCGGCAGAGTACCAACATTGGTCGGTGTTTCAAACCTTACCACGGAGAAAACTGTTTACCATGCGCAATTTGCCGAAAAAGCCGGTGCCACGGCCGTAATGGTTATCCCTATGAGTTATTGGAAATTGAGCGATGATGAAATTGCAAAACACTATGACACTGTTGCGTCTAAGATTTCCATTCCGATTATGGCCTATAATAACCCTGCCACCAGTGGCGTGGATATGTCCCCAGCACTTTTGAAGCGTTTGTTAGAAATCCCAAATGTTACGATGATTAAGGAAAGTTCAGGCGATATTCTACGTATGCATTCTTTAAGAAAAGAATTAGGCGATGGAGTGGCTTTTTTCAACGGTTCCAATCCCTTGGCATTATCCGCTTTTGCAGCAGGTGCAAGAGGATGGTGTACGGCTGCGCCGAATCTGATACCAGAACTCAATCTAGCTCTTTATGATGCCATACAGGAAAATGATCTTGAAAAAGCACAGCAGGTATTCTACAAACAGGTTGACCTGTTGAAATTCATTGTTGCCAAAGGTTTGCCCCGTTCCATCCAGGCAGGCCTAGATCTATTGGGAGTTGGCGGAGGGGGATTCAAAAGCCCATTGCAACCCCTTGATACAGATGAAGTAGCAGAACTGGACAGGATACTTTCAACAATAGACAATGAAGTATACCAATATTAAATGTCATATAATCAAAGTAAAATGGAAAAAGCAATTTTTTATCACGCAGGTTGCCCTGTATGCATAAGCGCGGAACAGGACATTTTGACCCTCATACCCGAAGGTCAGATTATGGTAATCCATTTGGGTATGGAAAGATCTAAAGTAGACGAAGCGGCGGCATCAGGTGTAAAATCTGTTCCAGCCTTAGTTCTCCCCAATGGGAATGTATTACATATTAACTTTGGGGCTTCCATAGAAGAGCTAAGGTAATAACTATCTATAGCCCGAAGATGTGAATTTTTCGGGCCTATAGTTCATTGTCCACAGCTAAATGATATACCATATGAATCCACATTCAAAAAACAACCATCCAGATGCTAAGACATCGGACAAGGTTAAAGTAACCGTGACCATCAATGGCACCACATACCAAATCCCATGGAATAAGCAGATGCCTTTGCTGTCTGCCATGCTGCATGCTGGGATTGACGCACCGTATTCTTGTGGCAGCGGAAGATGTGGCAGCTGTACTTGTAAATTGGAGAAAGGGGAGGTACGTTTAATGAGCAATTCTGTTCTGTCTGAAACCCACATACAGCAAGGCCTGATCTTGGCCTGTGTAGCAATGCCCATAAGTACGAGGATAAAGATAAATTATGACGAGTTCTAATCGTACTAAAACAACTGTACGGTTACCACTTTTTGGCCTGGACTACCTAATTATCCATAAACTGTACCGCCATGATAAAACGGAGATCGGATACTTTTGAGCAAATATTTAATCTTAATAAAATGGAGATCAACATCAGGAAAGTAGGTCTGGAAGATTTGGACGCTACAGCAGAGTTATTCAATCGCTATCGGGTCTTCTACCGACAGCAAGACGATTATGAAAAGTGCAAAAAGTTCATTCAAGACCGGATGGAAAACGATCAATCCCACATTTTTGTGGTTTATGCCGATGGCACTGCAGTTGGGTTTGTCCAGTTGTACAAACTTTACCATTACATCAAATTGGCCAAGCAATGGCTATTGAGCGATTTGTTTGTTCATCCCGACTACAGAGGCAAGGGCTTTTCGGTAGCGCTGATAGATAAAGCTAAGCAATGGTGCGATGAAACCGGTGCTTGCGGATTGATGCTTGAAACCGAAAAGACAAATGAAATAGGCAACAGATTATATCCACGTTGCGGATTTGAATATGATGCCAACCACAACTATTACTATTGGTGGAAATAAGAAAAGGGGCAAACTTGAGCGGTTTGCCCTATACAAAAAATGCTATTGCGGTTCGAGCAGCAAAATTCCAAAAAATACAAAAATTGAAATGGAAACAACGGATCAACATCAGAGAACTAGAACCTCAAGCAACCAGATCTTATTTGAAATGGAAAAATACCTTTCAAATTTCGATCTGAATATAACAAACAAAGGGGTTGAAAAAATTCGTGCATCCCAAATAAATAAATGTCCCTAGTGCATTAAAGTCCATACCCAAGAGGCACGAATAACAAGGGAAACGGAACAGCCAATCTATGCACTGTCAGCATGGCAAGTGAGTTAACTTTTTACCGTAGCAGAGAAAGCCGTATTGGTGATGGTGGAAGAAGTTAACCATATCGCTGTCCATGGTTGGAGAGATGAAACCTTTCATAATTTGAATGGGTTTGATACAGAAATCAGGTAGTACACCTCATCATCGCGATCAATCAGATCAATTTTTTAAACAGGATTGAAATACGTACCCGAAGGTTTACGTTCAACAGTATGCCCCATTCTGTAAAATGATTTAGAGGGAAAGAGAATGCTTGCCTTTTTTACATTATACCTTTTATTTATGATGATATTATCCACATTCAATGTAGTAACATAAACCAAGCAATTACTGAGTTACAAACAGAAGATTTAGTCATGATACAAGGGGGGTGATTAAAAATAGAAAAAATAAATCCGAAACCTAGGAGTTCTCGTATATAACCTAACGATACATTATAAACAAAAAACAAATAGGTTATGAAAGAAACAACCACTAAACAAGAAGGCTTTATTGAAGAGAATGATCGACAAATAAGCGAGCGATTAGGCAGAAGGAATTTTCTGAAGATTGCCGGAGCCGGTGCTGTTGGGATAGCAGCATTTGGATTGGTCGGGTGCCAGAAAGACGACCACGGACCGGATATGAGCGGTAATGGATTGTATTTCGGTAGCGGCGATATTGCTATATTGAACTATGCATATGCCCTGGAGCAATTAGAGGCAGCATTTTATATAGAGGTCATGAATAAACCCTATATCGGAATCAGCGATTGGGAGACGATGTTATTTAGTGACATCCGTGACCATGAAATTGCCCATCGGGAGTTTTTCAAAACCGCATTAGGAAAGAGCGCTATTGCGAATTTGGAATTCAATTTTTCGGGCATCAATTTCTCCAATCGTGCAAACGTGTTGGCTACGGCCAAGGCTTTTGAAGATTTGGGCGTGTCGGCATATAACGGAGCAGGATGGTTAATCAAGAATGAAGCCTATCTGGTTTTGGCAGGCAAAATTGTCTCGGTGGAAGCTAGACATGCAGCTTTAGTTCGCGATTTAATTGACAACGGTACTTTTGCCAACAGCGAGGTAATTGATAATCAGGGTTTGGACCTTGCCTATAGTCCGACGAAAGTATTGGAAATCGCAGCCCCATTTATTAAATCTAAGATAGATGTAAGAGATTTACCAACCTATTAATCCACTTTAAAATTTATTAAAATGAATTTATTTAACATCTTTGACCAGATTATGCAAGTCGATCCAGAGTTCGACGAGCGAGTGAGCCCTCGTCGCCGGGCGATCCGAAATATGATGTCCTTTGGCAAAAAGGTGAGCATTGCCGCGATGCCCTTTGTACTTAGCGATCTTTTTAAACGTGCCTATGGCCAGGCACCTACCGATGTGAACGGTGTTCTGAACTATGCGCTAACGCTTGAATACCTTGAAGCGGAGTATTATACTAAAGGTGCAGCAGCATCAAATTTAGTGCCCTCAGGCAAACCCGCGGGGGCTATTGCAACCATTCGCAACCATGAAGTTGCCCATGTGGCATTTTTAAAACAGGTACTTGGAGAGAAAGCGGTTTCCAAACCAATATTCGATTTTACAGCTGGAGGTGCTTTTCCCAATGTTTTCAGTAATTATGACACCTTTCTGGCGCTTGCCCAAGCCTTTGAGGACACCGGTGTACGTGCATACAAAGGACAGGCCGGCCTATTAAAGGGTAATCAAGTTGTGTTAACGGCAGCATTGCAGATCCATTCGGCAGAGGCTAGGCATGCCTCCCATATCCGACAGATGCGCAAGGCCAGAGGAGGAGCTGCAGCCGATCAGAAACCGTGGATAACAGGAGCAAACGATTCAGGCATAGGCGCTGCCGTAGATCCAGTTTATGCGGGGGAAGATAACAAAGTTCAGGCTGATGTGGATATAACAATGTTGCCAGGAATAGGTGGTAAAATTTCCACTGCCACTGCGACACAATCGTTTGACGAACCGTTGTCTGCTTCAGCTGTTCTAGATATCGCGAAACTTTTCATAAAATAGTAGGGTTGATTTGATGTAACGGTAAGCCCGTATCGGAAGGTGCGGGCTTTAATTGGTAACATAATAGATTGTGTTATTCTTTGGGATTAAATACGTAATAACATGTACTAAAACATTCAATATGCTAATTTTCTATCATTTTAGCTACCATGGAAAAGTTGTTGGGGATCTGCATAATATTTTTGCACTTTAATTTGTTAGTTGCAATAGCATAAAGAAAATATAACTCACCGCTTATTCCTATGATAATAAACTTTTTGGATTATCAATAGTTTGTGGTAAACTTAAACTTTATAATTTCCTCTCAAATAGAATTGGTTTTCTTTTTATCTACCATTAGTAAGTAGATGTCCTTCAGTTCTGTTGAGTTTTTCGAGAATATTCCATAAACATCAATATCTTCTAGGACCAAATAAATCCTCATAAATTAAAAAAGCTTATGGATTTTTCTATAGACCTAAACGTTTTACAATTTTCTAAATTGACCATAATGTTTAAATTAATTTTTTCTGTGAACTGGTTATCATTTACCCGGTAATTTTTGCTGACTAAATATTTCCCATCACATACATTTCTGTAAGGGTCGGTACTAAACTGCCTCCTTCATTTTCCAATGTTATTGCAAAAGCCTCTGCCTTGTCAATATGGTGCATTTTCACCATGGAATGATCATTGGAAAGAGGGAGTAGTCCTGCATCAACTGGCTGACCATCAACAATAGCCCAAAGTTGGTACTGTTTTCCTGAAGGTACCAGGGGGAGGTTTGATACAGATAAAAAAACATCGGAAGTTTTAGTGTCCCAAAAGAGAACCGCTTTGGCCTCAGGATACTTTTCAATACCATGCAAGGTGATGGTCTCAACCGAAGGGCGTTGTATTATTTGCCAACGTTCGTTTACATCTTTCAACTTGTCTAGGGATTCTTGATTTGAAGAAATTGCTTGTTGCATTTTTTCTAGATCTCTTTCCCTATAGTTCAAGAGTAGAATGTTCGAGGCTAAACTTAGGATTAATAGGACTGAAGCTGCTATGGTCAATGGCATCCATCTTTTTGTTCCCAAATTCGGAAGAGTATTTCTCTTTTCCATTTCTTTGCCTTCAATCTGAGTATTGCCGTTGACGGTATCAGAGAGAGTGGCTTGCTCCTCCACTGTTAATGTGGACAATCGATCCCATATCGATGGTTTAATATCTTCATGGGGAGCAATGGCTTCATTGCTAGCCAGATCTTCCAGGAGTAATTGCACATCAAGAATCGCCTGTTGGACTTCTGGTGAATTTTTACGTATGCATTCCAGGATGCCCACTTCCTCCTCGGTGGCGAGCCCCAAAACGTATGATTCAATAATCCCAGACGATATGTATTCCTTAATGTTCAAATCTATTATTGTTCTTTCAAAATCTCACGTAACTGAATTAAAGCCGACCTTACCCTTGTTTTCACCGTACCTAGCGGGATATGAAGTTGGTCGGCGATTTCTTGCTGCGAATAACCGTGATAATATGCCATTTCAATGAGCTTTCTCCACTCAGGTTTTAATTTATCCAGCACGGTACCAAAACCAATATAATCAGACTTATCAGCTTGGTCAGTACTCGCAAAAATATGACTTTCTTTATTATTTACGATATCTGGAAATGATTGGTTTTTTTGTTCGTTCTGAACACCCTTTGATCTAAGGTAGTCCAGGGAAGCATTGCGTGCAATGTTTATCATCCAGGTATACAGCCTGCCTTTGTCCTGATTAAATAAGTCGACGTGCTTCCATATTTTGACAAACACATCCTGTATTACCTCCTCTGCATATTCTTTATGTATTACAATGCGGATTATGATACCGTATAATGCGCCTGCATAATTATCGTATAGATAATTAAACGCACGCCGATCTCTTTTCTTCAATAAATCGATTAGTGTATCTTCAGATAAGTGCTGTATTGGACTCAAGTGGTATATTCTATACGCGAAATCGAATATACAAAAATATAATTGAATGTGATCCTTTTTCCAATAGAGGTTAATAATGGATTGTTCAATGGGCACAGGATTTGAGCCCCGGAGAAAAAAAAACACTACCCCGGCAGCAGTGAATAGATTGTGTTTAATTTAGAATGAACCTCAATAAAATTATTGCATACAACAAGCTTTACCTCAGGAATGTTGAATATGGGATAGCTCATTATCCACCAATGGAGAGGATTGGTAACTTGAGATAACTAGGTGGGTAAGTCCCGATTAAGCCGTAGAATTGGTAAAGCAGGTTTCACCATTGGAATAGCTGAAAATTATAGAGTTAATGAAGAAAAGCCTGTTAAGTGCGGAAAAGTGGAAATTTAGAAAATGCATCTGGTTGCTCAAAGATCTTCAGCTTCATATTATCTTTTCAAACATTCCCAATGTTGACATCCAGGAGCTGGCTATGGGAATGAGTGGAGTCCGGGAAATTGCTATAGAAGAGGGAGCTATGATCATAAGGATAGCTACGGCTATTTTCGGAGATAGGGGCACAGCGGACAGTTATTATAGTAAGGAAAAAATACACACAAAATAGTTAGGAAATAACCAACGTCATTTTTTGGGCACAGGAACTGCAAAGCGCCAAGTGGCTATTGTCATGTCAAAAAGCGTTTGCATCATTCAACCTGAAAATAAATAGTATATTCATAATGCTCTGCATCCGGATGGGTCGAGTTTTCATCAATCCTGTGGTCATGATACTCAATGTAGATATATCCTTGTTGCTCCCTTAGTTCCTCCTGGATATTACGTATCATTCGTCTGATGCAGCCTGAGTTCTGGCCTTTATCCATTAATTCTTTGGAAAGCCTAAAGCTGGCTGTAATGGTCTGTCTCATTTCGAATAATAGAACAATCCAGAATTGATTTAGTTAGCCGTATAAAAATAATGTCCTTTTAAATAGGTGGAAGGTATGTTACTTTTATTCTTTTTAAATACCTGTTGCTTTCATAGCAGCTATTTAGCGTGAAAAAAAGAATACTAAAATATAAATTAAGTTTATATATATAGGTTTTCATATTTTTAGAAATGACCAATTTTTCTCAAGGACCTTTTATGGGAATTTTGAACTTATGGACCATCAAAATTTTTGCAGGTCGCTTCAATCATCAGCATACATGGTAAACTTTATCTAGCTAGCCTGATCCCTGTAAACTGCCAGCGCTTGTCTGAATGAAAAAAATTGCGGTACGTATTTCGGCTATGGCCTTTTGGGGTGGCTACCGAGGCCCCACGCAGTACCATCTGATTGACCATGAATTTGCCATTGTATTCACCCACGGCACCTGTCTGTTTCTTAAATCCGGGATACGGTAGATACGCACTTGCGGTCCATTCCCAACATTCCCCCCATTGAAGGTTTTCAGAAGCTATTTCCCATTCCGCCTCGGTCGGAAGCCTCATCCCTTTCCATGAGGAATAGGCGGATGCTTCAAAAAAATTGATATGGCATACTGGGCCATCCAGGTCAACCTCACGGATTCCTGACCATCCGTAATTCATCCATCTACCATCTATTAGGTGCCAATATAATGGTGCTCTGGCCCCTGTTTTTTTTACCCAATCCCAACCCTCTGAGTGCCAGTACTGGAAATCGGTATACCCACCACTCGTCATAAATTGTAAATATTCCCCATTGGTAACAAGTCTGTTTGAAATTTCATATTGATTTAGATAGATCCGATTTCGTCCCAGCTCATTATCAAAACAGAACCCTGTTTCATTAAACCCTAACTCATAGATCCCTTCTTTTATACTGATCATGGATGGGGGTCCATTGTTGCCCTTTACTGAGATTGCTTCATCGGAATAGGAAGGGAACAGGGGATTGTGACCCAAAATATACTTAATGTCTGTCAGCAATAACTCCTGATGCTGCTGTTCGTGGTTGAGTCCGAGTTCAATCATATCCAATATGTCTTGGCTCAAATCGCCAATTCCCATTAAAGCGAGCATCTTTCCATCCACATATTCACGGTAACGATATATATCTGCAACAGATGGTCGGCTCAGGTTTCCTCTATCGGTGCGGATGACCCTTGCTCCCAAGGTTTCGTAATAGCTATTGAACACAAAATTATACTGCGGGTCAAAGAGTTGGTAGGAGGGGGAACTTGCTGCAAGAATAAAAGTCTCGAAAAACCACGTGGTATGTCCCAAGTGCCATTTTGGGGGGCTCACATCATCTATAGGCTGAACGACATAATCCTCGATTTCCAGAGGAGCGCATAATTGTACAGTATACATCCGGATATCCATAAATTTAGCCTGTTGCTCCTGGGGGCTGTTTTTTTTTAATGTAGTCATAGTTTCTTTCTTAATAATCACTTTACTTGCCAAACTGCATCAACGAACCAGTTTTTCCCGTCTTTTAAAATCCCTAAAGAATTAAACCCGGCGGACTTGGCTAGTTGCTCAATTTCCGTTTGAGAGAATTTCTGTGATACCTCCATATAGGTAAGTTCATTTTCAGAGAAATGTATAGTTTGGTCCGCAAGAGTGACCTCTTGATCGACCAGACTGACCAGGTAACTCCTGCACGCTCCACTTATTGGATCATAGTGCTGATAATGCTGGAACTGACTCATGTCGAAATCCGCCCCCAATTCGTTGTTGATGCGGGCCAGTAGGTTGAGGTTGAAGGCAGCTGTGATGCCGGATTTGTCGTTATATGCACCTAGTATGGTTGCAGGGTTTTTCCTTAGATCGAATCCGATGACCACTACATCGCCCTTGTTCAGTGTCGTATTGAGCCGCTTACAAAACACATGGGCTTCGGCGAGCTCCATATTTCCAATATTACTTCCCAGAAACAGCACTATCTTTTTCCTTGCTGAGAGTGAGCTTGCTCTGTCCAGCATCTCAAAATATTCACCTTCCATTGGTAAGATATCTATGCTGGGTATTTCGGTTCTTAGATTTTTATCGAGTACTGAAAGAATATTTCCTGATATGTCAATAGGCACATAGGTGAAATCCATCCCTTGTTCCACAAGATACCTCAGGAGAAAACGGGATTTTCGGGCGTCGCCTGCTCCAAGTTCGATCAGGTCAATGGGATGTTGCAAACCTGCTGTGGCTATATTGGCCAGTTCAGAGGTCTTATTGGAAAATATGTCCAGTTCACATCTTGTCAGATAGTATTCCGGCATGCCCATTATCTGTTGAAAAAGGTTATCTCCGTTGCTATCGTAAAAATACTTAGAAGAAAGCTTCTTGGGATTAACGCTCAGACCCTTGACGACATCCACATAAAATTTCCCCAGGCCATCGGGTCTACGTTCTTTTGCTGAAATTTTTACAGACTGTTTTAACTCCATATCATGTCTTTTAAGTTTTGGTTAGTCCCATTATTCCATTCCCACTCTCTACGCTCCAATAAACACTGGATTCAAATGTTTATCAGCTATGGGATTACGCATGAACATGGAGCGTCCCATATTCGAGGCCTCCCATAAATGGCTTCAGGAATTTACCTTCCAAAGGTAAGTGCATCGATATTAAGGTAAGTGCAGCATTTCGTTGTTAAGAATTAAGATGTTTCGATCGATATTACATCATGTCAGATTCCAACTGTACAAAACCATTATTTATTAGGACAAAATTTTGGGCAAATAGTTTTTATAAAGATTGAACATGTACAAGATTATCAATACCAACTGCTTTACAGTGCTGCCCCTAAAGATGGACATGGTTTCTGGTTTTAAACCTGGCACCTTTGTACCTTACCCATGATAAACTAGGTGAAAAAAATCGAAAATGTTATTGTAATACCAGCTCCAACAAACCAATATTTCAGTATGATAAAGTAATTCAACTCATTCTCTATCCAACCATAATTCAGTATGAAATTTGGAGAGATAGCCAAAAAAAACCAAGATCTAGTGGAACTCTGGTCATTCTCAAGTGTGCACTTTATTGCCTTCCATTGAACTACTGAAGAGGCTGAAAAAGTAGGGAAAGAATTTAAGGTCAATTCGGTTCCAGAAGTAATCAAGTTTTTATCCATAATCAATAGAATAAGGATGAACCTTCCAAGATAGCGGTAACATCCCAATTTCAAGCTTTAAGTAAAAACATCGGAATAATAATTAAGGGAATGAAATAAAATTGGAAACAGATGGATCAATTACCTTTCAAGATGAGAGCAGTAACCATGATCAAAAAGATATCAATGAATCAAAGGCGCTTTGGTCAGAATTTCATTCCTAACCTCAGAAAATGATCAGCCTGGCAAATGAAGTTATGAAATAAGTTCGAATGTATGGTCATAAAATTAAGGGATTAAGGCCGCATAAGTGTGGAGTTTCCATTAATAATTTTCGATGGGATATTACCCCTAAAACAAGTAAAAGAAGCCTGTATTGAATCCCTTTGGATAGGATAAATGGTTAAGGAGGCTAAAGTCCCTGGGTATATTGATCGAAATGAGGATTTCACTGCCCGAAATTTATTTTGCTATTTATCCAACCTTTTGCTTTCTAAAGGTTACATTATGAGGAAGCACAATTCTAGATCCTGTTTCCATCGTTTAGTGCCCTGAAAATAAATCAGGGAAAATATCATAAATATTAATAGCTATGAACAGGAAAAATTCAAGCAGAAGCAATTCGAGAAGTTCTTCAACAGGGAACCGGGAACATTCAATGGAAGACATCTATCAGTTGGGATATAGCCATGGATTCCGTGATGCATCCAATGATGAAGATTATGATGATGATTTCGATGAAGACGATTTCGATGATTATGATGACGAAGATTACGATGAGTATGATCGCGATTATGATGAAGAGGATGAAGACGAAGATGAAGACTCAGACGGCAGAGGCTCAAATAGAAGGAGGGACAGTGACGGACGGTTCACCTCTGGAAGCTCACGGTCTTCATCCGCAAGAGGTAGAAATAGTTCGGGAAGTTCGGGAAGGGGCAATTCCGGCCGCGGTTCCTCATCTAGAGGTCGTTCGAGCTCGTCCAGCTCTTCATCCGGTTCTGGGTCATCGAGAGGCTCCAGCTCCGGCACCAGTAAGCGAGGTTTTGCTTCAATGAGCAAGGCCGAGAGAACTAGGATTGCCCGAATGGGTGGAGAAGCTTCACATGGAGGCGGACGCCGCTCCGGACGTTCTGGAATTGGCGGGAGAAGAAATCCTTAATAAATCCATTTTTTTAACAAGTGCCCCTATTTATTAGGGGCATTTGTAACATAAACGAATAAACAACAGTTATGGCTAAGACAGAATTGCAGCAGAAAGCAAAAAAAGGAACAGATGATTCCAAAACAGACGATAATTCATCAACAATAGCATCATCTAAAAACAACAATAAGAATACACCTTTATATGAGTTCTTTTTATCTGGATTGAAGGATATGCTGTATGCAGAGAGCAAATTGGTAGAGGCACTCCAGGAAATGGAGCAGGCCGCAACGACAGAGGAACTCAAGGATGCTTTTGAAGACCACTACCTCTTGACGAAAAAGCACGTTAGCAGATTGAAGAAAATATTTGAGAGACTTGGCGAAAATGAGGAGAGCAAGGAATGCAAGGCAATGGATGGACTTATTGAAGAAGCCAGGGAAATTATCAAATCAACTCAAAAGGGTTCGGTCACACGTGACGTAGCTTTGATCATCGCTGCCCAAAAAGTTGAACATTATGAAATTGCAACATATGGAGGTCTGGCACAGATAGCCATTACGTTGGGACTTGATAAAATTGCTGATATCCTCGAAAAGACATTGCAGGAAGAGGAAGAAACCGACGAAACCTTAACAGATATCGCAGAATCCCATATAAATCCACAGGCAGAAAAGGAAGATTAAAGAGTCAAAAAACAACAATTGGTTCATTTTTCACGCTATATCTAAACGTCCATTCGCAAGAATGGACGTTTACCTTATTAAAAGATTTTGATTTATTAATTTTCTAAAAACAATTCCTCAACATAGCGGGTTAGGTTTATGACATTTTTATATTAATACAGATTCTTGTTGTTTTGTCAGATTCAATAATATATTATGGAAACTCCATTGCCTATAAAGGATTTAATATTATTCAGGTTATATACTGGTAAACCAATCTTTGAATTGGAAATTTTCGAAAATTTTAAAGAGGATCTAACATTTCTTCTGGAGGAGAAAATGATCGTTCCATTAAATAAATATATACAATTTGATTATCCTTATGACTTTGAGCTTACCGAAAGGGGTTTAAAGCATCTTTTTAGGTAATCTATGTTTGAAACCGCATAAAGTCTATTTTCCTGTTTTCCAATGTGGACTGTCAACTGGTTTGGATTCTGGTGAGCCTTTTTGACGAAGAAAAATTGTTAATATAACTATTGAAGCAACCGATAGAAATTCGCTTTGCCAGTTCTGAAAAGTTTCGAACCAAAAAGTGGGTTCAGACAAATATTCACTTATCGATATGTAGGGCTTACCTTCCAGTGCATTCTCCTCCATTTTCCCCTTATAACTGCCGAATAAATGTAATCCCCAAGATGCTATAAAAAGAATCAAAAACGCAATAGAAAGTGAGTGTTTGTATATTAAGAGTCTCCATCCGCCACTTTTCACTGGCGCTGGAGCGCCTGGTCTGTAAATGGGTTCCCGATCCACCTCTTCTTTTTTGTCGATTTCCTTTGATTCAGCTGATCCAACTTGGCGAAGGAAAATAGTAAGTATAACATAAAGCGCCATCTGAAGGAATTCGCTTTGAAAATTTTCAAATGTCGCTGATATAAAATGGCCAGAAAATAAATAATCACCAAATAAAAGTTCCTTCCCATGTTTTTGATATTCACTAACACTTTCCTTCCAACCAAAGTAAATCTGACCAATCAGGGCCAACAAGAACAAAGAAATAAACACGATTGATAATGAATTCCTGTAAAAAAAACTTCTATTTGCTTTCATTTACATTATTAGATATATATAAGGAACATTTAGATCAATAATTGGTTTAGGCAACTTTTATTTTTTGATAAGCTGGCTGGTTAATGGTATAAAAAAATCCCCTCGGATAGGGAGGGGATTAAAACTCAACAAATATATTCAACATTAGATTTTATTAAGATAAAGCTTGAATTTCCCTTTTACTACATCAAATCCCTCGTCTTCCGCAAACGATGGAATCGTGAATTCAAAAGTGCCTTCAATATCCTCAGCTCCATTTTCTTTCTTTGTTATTTTGGTAAAATAGACCTTACCATCACCAAAAATGTATTGAGAATAATCTAAGTATGGATTATATCTAATAAATGAAAGGTTCTCCCTTTCGTTAATTGATATATAATCGTCCATTTTATTAATTATCTGTTTCCCTGGGAGTGATCTGATAACATACTCATGGTTCAGAAGGATCTCCTTACCGACAGGAATCTTTACAAAGATAGTATGTATGGGAGATTCTTTTGAACCTTTCTTTTTCAAGGAAGCATGTAATGTAATATACCTAACTCCATTTGCATATTGGGGCAGGTTATGATAATTATAATCAAATTTTGGCCCACTGCGATAGTTCAAGTCAAATGCCCTTCCTTGTTGAATAAAGGTTTCTCCATTATAAGATATTTCGACATACCTATCATCTGGCAGGGGATTTCCTTCTTTGTCGCAGCTATTGAAAAAAATGGTTGATAGTAATAATAGAAAAAGTGTAAAGGTGGTGAATGCTTTATTTTTCATTTTAGATCTGGTTTCTGGATGAAACGAAACCTTTATCTTGAATGCTACATAGGAAAACTGTTTTTTTTGAATTACAATAATAAAAAATTCTATTCCCATTAAAGAAAGGTGAGAAACAAAAAAAACTCGGTGTAGAGGGTTATATTTCTGTATTGTCTTTGATTCAATGATTTTTTGTCATCCACTTTATCAACATAGACCGGAAGGCTAATTTTCTTAATTGATATTAGGAATCAATTTTATCTAAAAATTCAAACTGTAGGAAATAAAAACAGGCCCACTATGTCGAAGAAACGAAGGCTCCGGATAAAGGTGCGTTATTCGTCAACAAAATAGGTTGGCCTTTGGGTTAGTCCTGATCGCTTGGTGGTCCCTTGGTATCGGAATGAAGGGGTCAAGGTCAGGGGGAAATGGTCTAAAGTGACAAACCTGTGAGTTTTCACAGGAGCGTTATCCACACACATGTTCATCAGAAGTCTCCAATCAGGTGGGCGCGACCGTCAAGGGAAGATTGGCAGAAAAGAGCTCTATGCGCCACGATTATGAGGATGAAATCTATACCGACCGAATATCTCACATCTTACTACATCCTGGACAGGTTGGATTAAATCTGGAAGAAATTGACCTCTAAGTGGCAGAAAGGATTCTTGAACAATAATATCATACTTACAACACAAGGCTGATCAAAGGCATAAACGATGCATTTGTTTCCTAGGGATGGTTCAACGATTTTGTGCATTGGCACAGGTAGCTGACAGCTACGGCAGGCATCCAGTTATTAGAGCATCTCTAGCCGCTAATTTTCGGTACTGTAGGAGGCAGCAAGGCTCGGTCTGCCGGATTATGGGTAGCTCTGGAATATGATTGGATCAGGAAGATTACCAGAACGGTGAGGGAGGGTGTCATAGATGGCAAATCATATCTAATGGCTTATTATGGCGATGTTTTCATAAATATTAGATTAGCTGGTGTTGGCAAAAATTCCTTTACTGCACGATCAAGCAACCATTGCCCTTAATATTGACCTGAGAGGTATTCCAGTGTATAAATTGCTCTGAATGAGGCCGATTTGATCCATCTAAGTAACAGTCAATTTATTGTTGACATGTCTTTCTTGGTAGGGTAAAATGGCTTCAATCCCGTTGTCCTTTCTCTAGCCACATCTCCGGTTATAAAAATTTCAGCACGCCTGGCAAAGTCTCAAATGTTTTCCGGGTGGTCACTTCAAACGTACCAACTAAAGCTTTCCTGTTCACCTGGTATTTTTCCGACAAATGACCGTGTATAAAGCGACCCATATTTTAAGGACGTCATTTGACTTCATCGGATTGATCGGGACAAGAATTGGTTTGGTCATTAAATGGGGAGCAAGTATTTTGATAAGGGTATAAAAAAGCCCCTCAACTATGAGTGGTTGAGGGGTGCACTTATTAACCGAGAAACGACATGCGTGGTGCCGTTAACGCAATAAAGGTAATAAATTAAAATTACCAAGCACCTATTTTGGAAGGGGCTGATATAAAAATATGATGGTGCGGGAACATGAAACAAAAAGCCCAGCATCATAAGTCACTGGGCATATCGCTAATTGTTTGGATTCTTAAAAATCCGCCCCAAAATAATAAAATATTATAAAAAGTCCAACATATAGACTGCTGGGCTCGGAATACGAAATCCTTCTAATTGGGATAGAATGGTGTAATGAAGTTACAAATTAAAAACAAAAGCCCAGTAACAGGAATTACTGGGCTACCTAAATTAAACCTTATGAAGGGTTTGCTTGCCTGAAGATTAAAGATAGGGATTAAATATAAGAAACCCAACGGCATCCTGCCGCTGGGTTAAAAATCACGCCCCGGGAAGTACCCGGAATGGGCAAAAATAACAAAAATAAATATGGTTCAGAGTATAGATAAAGACAAAAAACCCAATGGATTTCCCCTATCCATTGGGCATGTCTTATCAATAAACTATCTATGATTGATTTAAAGTTAAGCAAAAGATCTTAAAAATAATAAACCCAATAACGAATTCGTCATTGGGTATACTATCTATGAAAACATCCTACTTTGGGGAAGTAGAACATAAGTTCTTAAATATAGAGAATAAAAAATAAAAAGCCCAATAGCTACTATCTATTGGGCTAAATAGTTATAATTTATAAAGCTGAGGAAATAAATATAAAATTAATTAGTGGAAAAATGAAATCAGGTGAAAAGGAAATAAAATAAAAAGGAAGGAGAGAATTAATGATCTGCTACGAATAATGGGGGCCAATCCAGATCTGATAGAAACATAAGAGTTCTATTTTCCAACTGCATTGAAAGACTTCAAAGTTCGCGGTTTCTGGGGATTGGCAAAGATTATTCACTAACCTTCCTCTTAGCAGTGAGGAAGCGTGTTAAAGGCGGAACGAACGTACTACAGGACAGGTTCAATAAAACAGCTAATTACACAAGAATGGTGAATTAACGTTGCGAAATGACAATTGCCCAAATGGAGAAGGTCCAATTATGAATGGCAATAATTTAGGGTAAAATGTTTTACAAGTTTAACTACTAAAAAGATATAACAATTATAAACCATGATAGGAACGGCATGGATAAATAGAAGGGATAAAATCACTAGAAAAGTTTTTCTCACGAGGAACCAGTAAGTTTAACCAGCTTTTTTTTAAGAAAATACCAATTGTAAAATAAAGCAGCGAATGTTAGAAAACTACTTCAGCATTGAACGAGAATTACCACTCTAATCCATGAAATTCCAATACACACAAAATATCCCCGGACAAATGACCTGTCCGGGGAAAGATACTATGGTTGGATGAACGTTTTGGACAGCAGGGGTTGTTTCTTTGTCACTAGAGCAAAATCCAATATGAAATATACCCTAGTGAAAGCCACCAAGAGCGAAGAGCTTCTCGCTAATGGGATTATTGAGGATCAGCTCATTGAGCTTGACGGCCTTGCCAACGCTATGCAGAAAAGAGAATGCGGCTTGTGCGTGTTTTGGACAGCATCAAAAACGTGGAATATGAATTCTTGAACAACAATTTCTCTTGGAAACCAACAACCGTAGCAGCTCTTTACAAAGAACGTTGGGAAATTGAATCTTTCTTTAAACAATTCAAACAGCGACTTAAGGTCACCAGCTTCGTGGGTACATCCGAAAATGCAGTATACATCCAGATATGGACAGCCTTGATCGGAATACTACTCTTTAAATACATTCAGAAGAGGGCAAAATACAATTGGAACCTGTCAAATCTTGTCAACTTTATAAAGCTGAACATTTTCGTTAAAATTGATCTTTGGAAATGGGCCGATGATCCATTTATTTCAGGTAAACCACCTGATAAAAAGGGTCAATTTCAACTCTTTTAATCCAAAAGATAGGATTACTTTTTAAAAACTTAGACAAATATTCTTTATTCTAAAATCAAGACAGGTTTTTTATGCATCAGATTTTATTTAGAACAGTACTGCTCCAATATCCTTTAAATTCTCCATGATTTCAGTCGATTTTTTGCGCCTAGTTAATTATATGTTATAATGAAGCTTTTCACCTCCTCAACCAAATGAATACCCCTTTCTTTCAATATGTAAAACAATCAAGTGTTATTATCCTTTCATGACTAGATTTTTCCAAATTAAAATAAAATGAAATGTTTATTGAAAGACACACAGGAAATAAATTCCAATTAATGATGCAGGCCAGTTTCCGGTAAGCATTTTAATTTCTTTAAATCTATCCTGAGGTGTGTACAATGATATTTTTTGGTGTAATTTATTGCCTTCAGAGAATCTGCTTGGATCAAACGATCCAGTGAAACATTGAATTGTTATTTTCAATATGATGAAAATCATTTTAAAATTCCTTCAAGCACCTTTTCAGATACGGATCGTGCTGCAATAACCGCTCCTTCCATATAACCGGAATATTGTGTTGCTGTTTCACTAGCGGCGAAGTACAAATTACCGTTCAAATAACTATGTTGAAACAGAGGATGCCCATTATGTTGATGAGGACGTTGAATAGTTTGATTACCCGAGAATATATATTCATCTGACCAAACCTTGTCAAAATAAGCCGTCGGTTTTAATGCCAGTTCCCCTATCAATTCACCTAACTGGTGTAGAACAAATTCCCTTCTCACTTTCGGCAAGTAAGCGGCTGCGCCACCGTTAAGGAAACCTGCAAAGCCAAATCTATCCTCTTCAAAATTGGTATGGTCGTACATTTCAGTAATGATACCTGCATGACTGTACAGCATTCCTGAATATCCCTCGTTCCGCCAAAAAGGTCGGTCATATTCCAAGGTGAACTTTATTGATCCTGCCATCCAGGTTTGTACGTTTGGTAAAAGGGCCGTGAGTTCTTCAGGTAACAACGGTGAGAACACTATATTAGATGCTAACTGGGGAGGAATGCACATGATAACTTTGTCAGCAACAATTACTTTGCCCTTTTCAGTTTCAAGCAACAGATGGTTTTCTGTTTGTTTAATCGATTTCACCTTGGAATTAAAAAAAATATTTTCTAGTGGTATCTTAGTTACCAATGTATCGATCAACATTTGTGTCCCACCGGTTAAACGGTATGATGGGTTTTCAGCTTCGGGGACATAGAATTTCTGTGGTGGTTCAAACGATTTGGTCTGAAACAATGATAAACCTTTTGAGAACTGCGGGTATTTTCGCAGTCCTAATTCGTTTATTAATTCCAGCAGATCGGGTGCATATCAGAAAACCAGGTTGCGCCTAATTCTAAAGGTGTCTGTAAGGTTCCTGTGACGGTCTGTATCCTTCCGCCTAGTCTGGAAGATGCTTCCAGAATAATGACATCTATATTCTTTTTTGTTAGCAGGTAAGCCAAAGTTAACCCACTCAATCCACCTCCTATGATAACAATACGTTGCTTTTCATTCATCTTATTGAACCGTTATTTATTTTAACTTTCAAAGTTTCATTTTATCCTTTTGATTTCAGTGGACAAATCGGAAAAATAATGGCACATATGGGCAAAAAAAGCGAATTTCTATACTTGTGAATCTGGAGTATACTCCAAATTTGTAAATTAGCAAAAAGGTACAATTATCGCAGTTGAATGTCTATGGCAAAAGAAAAGTCGAACATAATCAATGAATATCATCTAAACAGGCATAAGCCGGACAGTCCACAGTTTGCCTTATATGATCTGAAGACACATTTAATGGAAAATCGATGCCAGGTAATCAGACCCCACATTCACAGTTTTTATCAGATTATATGGTTTAAAAAAGGTAAGGGAAAACATTCGGTCGATTTCAAGACCTACAATGTTTTTGATAATTCGATTTTTTTCGTAGGACCCAATCAGGTACATCACTTTGATGAAAACAACGACTATGAGGGAGTTCTATTTCATTTCAATCGGCTATTCATCTTACAGGATCAAAGCCCATTAGATTTTTTTCTGCATTTCAATTTATTTAATAATTCATACCATCAGTCCCCTTTCATTCTCGGTAAGGGGATCATCGAGACCTTGGATAGGTATGTATCACAGATAAAAGATGAATTGAATGATGTAGAAACATTTGGCAAAGAATTGATATTGGGCAGCTATCTCAAATCATTTCTTATTCAAGTGCAGCGCAAGACTAAGAATTCTGAACTGACTTCTGAGGTTTGGCCTCCAACTTTCAACGATAAAAGATTGCTAATTACAAGGTTCGTCAATCTGATAGATGAAAACTATAGAAAAGGATATACCATTGCCGAATATGCCAGTTCGTTGCATATCTCTTCAAGGAGTCTATCCGACCTCACCCAGCAACAGCTCAATAAAACACCGTCCCAAATGGTACAGGAGCGAATTATACTGGAAGCTCAGCGTTTATTATTGTATTCCCATTCCAATATCAATCAGGTGGCGTACCGTCTAGGCTTCGAAGATGCCTCTTATTTTGTAAAATATTTTAAAAAATATACAGGTGTTTCACCGAAAGAATTTAGAAAGTCCATTTCTTAAAATTACCATTTGTTTTCCTATCTGCACATTGTTTAAAAATTGAAAAACAAAGACTTTTGTTAAACATTCTTTTATACTAATGGCTAAGGCATATTTAGTGATTACACTTACGATTGACGGAATGGATGGAGCGGGTGCAGCGGCAGTTTATTTCCTATATAAACAGCCTTTCCTAGAGACAATAAAAGGTGCTCTTTCAAAAGAACTATTAAACCATATTGACGATGTGCAGCTGTTGCACGGTTTTGATTGTGTGGAAAATGCTCAGGAATACCTAATGAGTGACTTTTTCAAAAAAAATGTGGTTACTTCTCTGAAACCATACCTAAAAGGTAAGCCGGATATTAAGATTTATAGTGTATCTTAATATTTCCGTTAATACTGGAAAGAATGGACCTTAATGCCGTTTTAAGAATTCATCAATGTATTTTTTATTTGAAGACCGTTAAAGATAGGAGGGGCTGAAAGTGACTTTTATTCTTTCTAAAGATCGGTTGCCATTATTGAAGTTATTTACAATGAAGTAAAGAATGCTAAATATAAATAAATTAAGTTTAGACATGTATAGGATTTCACATTAATGAGATAAAACCAATTTTTCTCTGTCTTGGACCACTATTGGAAAATTTTAACCTTATGGGACATCAAAATTTTTACAGGTTGATTCAAACGTCGACATAAAATATAAACTTTATCTGCAAGTCTGATGCCTGTAAACTGCCAACGCTTGTCAGAATGAAAAAAATTGCGGTACGTATTTCGACATTTTAAATCTGGTTTCTGGATTAAACGAAACCCTTAGCTTGAATTCTATCTGATTAAACTGTTTTTTTGAATTGCAAAAAACACTAGACCAATTTAAGAAAGAATTCTGTGTTAGAAATCAATTTTTTTAGTTTTATTTAGTATTAGGTTGTGTAAAAAAACTAGAAAATGTACTTTTGCATTACTCAATGAAAAGAACAGTACAAATATCCACCCAAGTTACTCCGCCCTGAGCGTAGGCTAAACTTTCATATTTTCCAATTTTAATTTATTGGCTTTTTTATCGTACCCAAAGGTTTTACTTTGGTACACCTTCTTTTTTATTTACATTTTTATATTTAAACATAATCTTCTATGCAGAAAGTTGTTAATCTGTTTGATTTCAGACAGAAAATCAATTACAGGAATGAAATTCTTGCAGGTTTGGCAGTAGCCATGACCATGATACCGGAATCCTTATCTTTTGCTATTTTAGCAGGTCTTCCCCCATTAACAGGTCTTTATGCAGCATTCTTAATGGGTATTGTTACCGCCATTCTTGGTGGAAGACCAGGAATGATTTCCGGAGGTGCAGGAGCAACGGTTGTGGTACTTATCGCATTGGCTGCAACACACGGTGTGGAATACCTTTTTGCAGCCATTATATTGGCAGGTTTACTGCAATTATTAGTAGGGGTTTTTAAGCTCGGTAAATTTGTTCGGCTGATCCCTCAGCCTGTTATGTACGGTTTTTTAAACGGTCTTGCAGTGATTATATTTATGGCTCAGATAGCCCAATTTAAAGTCGTTGAAAACGGAATAGAAGGTTGGATGCAGGGGTCTGAACTCTATGTAATGGTGGGATTGACCTTATTAACTATAGCAATCGTATTTATATTACCTAAGTTTACCAAAGCCGTTCCTGCGTCCTTAGTAGCAATAATAGTTGTGTTCGGTATCGTTTATTTTTTCGGAATCGATACTAAAAAAGTAATTGATATAGCATCTGTGGGAGGTTCTTTGCCATCATTTCATATTCCGGTGGTACCCTTTAATTTGGAAACTCTGAAAATTATCTTTCCGTATGCTCTGGTAATGGCAGGCGTTGGATTGATTGAAAGTTTATTAACGCTGAATATGGTTGACGAAATAACCGGTACAAAAGGACAGTCTAACCGCGAGTCTGCTGCACAGGGAATAGCAAATCTTACCAACGGTTTCTTTGGAGGAATGGGCGGTTGTGCCATGGTTGCCCAGACATTGGTCAACATTGGCGCTGGAGGAAGAGCAAGATTTTCGGCTATTATTGCATCCATAGCAATCTTATTGGTCATTTTGGTTGCAGGTCCCTTAATTGAGCAGATACCTATGGCCGCTTTAGTTGGTGTAATGATGATGGTTGCTATTGGAACATTTGAATGGGTAAGTTTCCGTATTATTAATAAAATGCCACGCCATGATATTTTTGTCGGTATGCTAGTAGCAGTCCTTACTATTGTGTTACATAACCTTGCTTTAGCTGTTTTGATAGGGGTTGTCATTTCAGCGTTAGTTTTTGCCTGGGAAAGTGCTAAGCGTATCCGTGCAAGAAAACATGTCGATGAAAATGGAGTAAAACATTACGAAATTTTTGGTCCGCTTTTCTTCGGATCTACTGCTGCTTTTATTGAAAAATTTGATGTGGTAAACGATCCAAAAGAGGTCATAATAGATTTTAAGGAAAGTAAGGTGGTAGATATGTCAGCCATTGAAGCCTTGAATAAAATTACAGAGAAGTATCACAAGGAAGATAAAAAACTACATTTACGTCACTTAAGCCAGGACTGCAGGCAGTTACTCAAAAATGCTGAAACTGTTATAGATGTGAATATTATCGAAGATCCTACCTATAAAGTAATGACTAATAAGTAACATTGTTACGGACTCAAGGATCATGGAGATATTCGGAATAGGTAAGCATAACGCAAAGGTGATCGTGGCTGAGGCTGGCCGTCTGGCTGGTAATCCATGGGATCAAGCTGAATGCGTCCATGGTCTTGGGAATCCCAAAAATGCATGGGGCTGGGAAATATCAAGTTAGGGGGTGGTTATAAATATCGAAGAGTTGGAGCCCTTCAATGTTCGGTAGGATCCGATTATAAAAACTATGGAGGTCAGAGATTCTCTGACAATCCTGACCTGATAGAAACATCGGAGTATTATTTCCCAACTGCATTGAAAGGCTTCAATGTTCGCGTTTGCTCCACATTTGCCAGGGATTATTCATGCAGCAGCATCTTAGCTGTGAGGAAACGTGTCAATGGAGGTACGAACGGACTACAGGACAGGTTCAATAAATCAGCTAATTATACAAGTATGGTGAAATAACGTTGAGAAATGAAAACTGCCCAAATGCAGAGGATCCGATTATGAATGACAATAATTTAGGGTAAAATGTTTTACAAGTTTAACTACAAAAAAACAGCAATTATATACCATGAAAGGAACGGCATGGATAAATAGAAACGATAAAATCACTAGTGAAGTTTTCTCGCTAGAAACCAGTAAGGGTAACCAGCTGTTCTTATTTAAGAAAAGGACTAATTGTTAAATAAAGCAGCGAATGTTAGAAAACTACTGCAGCATTGAACGAGAATTACCACCCTTATCCATGATATTCCAATACATAAAAAATATCCCTAGACAAATGACCTGTCCAGGGAAAGATACTAACCCAATAAAAAAACCGCTTATTGGGATTATTTAGCTATTTATGTATTTTACTTAATAATCAATACAATAAAAGGGTTTTAAATAATATCCTTGGATGGCGGTTCTCAGGATTTAGGTGGAGGCCATGAAAATCTCAGGAATATAAAATACCTAAGATTGGGTATATCCCGATTTAGGAAGTTTTTCTAAATTCGTCCCAAAACCAATTTTATGAAATTAATTAGAATCACCTGCATGGTTGTTTTTACAGTATTGATAGCCATGTTTTTCTCCTGTGAACCAGAGGACAATGAATCCGATATCGAGCCAGCTGCAAGAGCAAATGGAAGATATATCCATACCCAAACGGGACTTATTATAGATATGCATTATGATATTGGTTTAAAATGGGGCTATGTGGAAATAGACGAGGTCGGCACTGCATTTCCTCCTGGCGCAAAGGGATTTCATGTTGTTGCAGACGTTAAATATATGGGGGAGAATCTATGGCAAGGTGAAAACTTCATGTATGTTCCGGGAAGGAATCCCGAATGGAGTTCCAATGGATTTGTTAGAATTTGGAGAGAAAAAGGAAATGGTTTGAGGATCGGTACTCAATTTTATGATAAATTAGAATAAAAATTCCAAGGATAGAATAAGTCATAACCTATTATAAAAAAGTAGGTTTTTCATTTTAATTAATCGCTAATAATATTAGTGATTTTGCTCCATGTCAGCACAAGCACGTATTAACAGAAACAATGAGACGCCCAGTGATGCGGTTTCAATCATTAAAACCGCAAAAGTAAATGGTTGTTGGAATTTACATAGGCGAAATCAGAAATTCTATACTCCTGAAAAATTTGAGAAGGAGTGGCAAACTGTAGTACATTGCAGGAGGAGGAAACCGACCAACCCTCAACCGATATTGCAGAATCCCATATAAATACTGAGGCAGAAAAGGAAAGTTATGGAGCAAATCAACAATTGATTCATTTTCACTCTATATCTAAAAGTCCATTCATGAGAATGGGCGTTTGCTATATTCCTGAATATCAAATAAATAGTGCACTTAAAGTTGAAATTGAACAAAATTGCCTACGATTGCTGCCCTTAAGAATTAAACCTCGGAACCACTCAAGGGATTAAGCCCATTTATCTAAACTAATGGATCATCCATTTCCCTTAAAATATCAAATATTATACTGGATTTTGTTCGTAAGGAAATCCTTGATTTGGAAATTTTTTAATTTTTAGAGAAGATATAGCATTCTTTGCTGAGGAAACACTAATTGTCCCAACAAATTACTCCGTACAATTTTTTTTATCCTTAAGGCTACATCGTCAAAGGTAAGGGGATAAAAGCAATTTTTTGGGTAATGACATTTACTAAAGATGAAAAAATGCATCAATCTCGGGTATACAGATGACAGAGGAGCCAATTACATCATTTGGTTGACTCTTATTTTTTTGGAAAAAGTAATGAAAGCACCAGTTTTATTCCTTTATTTTATGGCATAAACCGGATTAGAGGTGTGCAATTTTGAAGGTGGAAAATCTCTGCATAGCCAAATTTTCTGCTGTTTTTGAGTGATCTCGTTTTATCAGTTCGAATGAAATACCAATTCAAAAATGGGGAATGGAAAGGGTTATCAGGAACTTTTCGGTAAGGATTTGCTTGGGGCCGCCTAATTTTCGCTTCAGTAGCTTTTTTTTACGATTGAGTAATCTTTCCCCAAAAATCTAAGATACTTCTTCTTCCTTTGAACAATTGGAGAACTTCCATGGTATGGGATTTGTCCAAGATTTAATTATGTCAATATGGGAGAACCTTGGATCCGAAAGTTTGCGGTGATATGGACGGGTCAGTTCATTTCTTTGCTCAGTAGCACAGCAGTTAATTTTGCGATTATCATATGGCTCAGCCTAGAAACACGCTCAGCAGAAGTATTAGCGTATGCCGCTATCGCTGGACTGCTACCGCAAGCATTGATAGGCGTTGCCGCTGGTGTATATGTAGACCGTTGGAGTAAGAAATGGACCATGGTCATCTCAGATTCCATGGTAGCGGTTTCTACACTTGGTCTTTCTATTGCTTTTTCTCTAGGATATAACAATGTACTGTTAATTTATGGTATCCTTGCTCTCCGATCGACCGGATCAGCTTTCCACATGCCAGCTATGCAGGCAACGGCTCCACTTATTGCCCCTAAAGCAGAATTGTTAAGAATCGCAGGGGTAAACCAATTACTGCAGTCAGGCACAATCATCGGAGGGCCAGCCCTAGGGGCGCTATTGGTTGGAACCTTTGATATTGGGCACGTTCTTCTTTTGGACGTTATAGGAGCAGGTTTCGCTATTGCTTCTTTACTGCTGGTCAGATTTCCTGAAGATAAAAAAAACAGACTAATTCGCGGTAAAATCCATCCTGTTAAAATTTTTCTTAGGGATTTAAGGACAGGGTATTCCGCTATACGGGAAAATTGTGGGCTCTTGGCGCTCTTCTTTGTCTCCCTCGGGACGGCCTTTTTTATGATCCCGATAGGCCCTCTTTTACCGTTGATCACATTGGATCATTTCAATGGAGGAAAGTTCGAGATCAGTGTCATCGAAATCATTTGGGGAATAGGAATGTTCATGGGAAGTTTTATCTTGGCACTGATTAAGCCGAAAAAATTCAAAATTGCCGGAATCAACTTGATGAATGTTCTTGCAGGCTTGCTACTTGCGGGTGCGGGACTTCTTTCAGCCTCCCATTTCTCAGTTTTTGTACTTTTTGTAGGCTTATGTGGAGCTACATATTCAATTGAAAGTGCGCTGTTTACTACTGTCGTACAAGAAAACATTGAACAAAATATGCTGGGAAGGGTATTCTCCATGTACTATAGTCTTATCGTTTTGCCCTCGATTTTCGGCCTCCTTTCGACTGGTTTCCTTTCCGAATGGCTGGGCATTAATCGAACGTTTGTCGTATTCGGTGGCTTAGTTACGCTTATCGGTATGCTGTCCTTCTTTGTTCCAGCTTTAATTGCTCTTGATTCAAAGGCTGATGTACCAGAAGAATGATGAAAATCTGAAAGGACATAAAAATAATATATAACGAAGTATCCGTATTTTTACCAAAAAATAAGAAAGATTTCTGGATAAAATGACTGGAACGGAAAATTTACTACATCTAATTAAAAAAATGCATAAAAAAGGCGAAGCTTTTTTGTCTACCAAACACAAACGCATCATAACTGTAGTGTCTGCGCTGGTTTTACTATATTTGGTTTCATATCTCCTAAACCCTTACGCCGAATATTGGAACACTTATTTTCAACGCAGTCGATTGGATATATTTTTGGACTGGGGATCATCTTTCGCTTTTTGCTTTGCGGTTTCCGAATCCAGTCTGATCATTGGCAGTAAACTCAATTACCGTATCAAATGGACCGAAAAGCCATTAAAAAGATTTTTTGTCGAAACGGCATTAAATTTTATGGTTGTGCTATTTTTCCTTTTCCTTTTCAGTATTATGTACATCGTGTTAGGGGAAGAAGAAACAGGTGCAGTAACAAATACTAGCATGACGGTAGAAGAAACCCGTGACATACTTCAATGGATATTGGTGAGTTTTGTGATCGCTTTCGCTATTATAGGGGTCAATACAGGCGATTATCTTATTGAGAATTGGAAGCAGACTGCGGTTGCTGCAGCACAATCCAAACAGGCCGCAATGGAAGCGGAATTACACGCACTGAAACTGCAGCTAGACCCGCATTTCGTTTTTAATAATCTAAGTGTCCTTTCTGAGATAATACTGAAGGATCAGCAGGCGGGACATCTATATGCAGAAAATTTTGCGAAGATATACAGGTATCTCCTTATCCATTCCAGCAAAGATCTTATCGCTCTGGATGAAGAGGTGAAGTTCCTTAACGCTTATGCCTACCTTCTCAAACAGAGAATTGGTGAGGGTGTGGCATTTGAAATGAAGATAGATCCGACATATGCTCATCTTAGGTTGCCACCTTTAACATTGCAGATGCTTGTTGAAAATGCACTTAAACATAATAAGACAATCAGAAATACTCCTCTGACCATTACTATTCGGTCCACACCTGAAAAGAAGCTAGTTATCCAAAACAATATGAACCTCATTGACACCCAGGTACCTTCGTCTGGGATTGGCCTGAAAAATATTATTGAAAGATATAACCTTTTGCAGGCTCCAACACCTACTATTGATAAAAACCAGGGTGTATTTTCTGTTACAATACCCTTAATTAAATAACAATGAATATATTGATAATCGAAGATGAAAAGCCAAATGCCGATAGGTTAATCCGCCTCATACTCAGCATCCAGCCTCAGGCCAATATCTTGGCAGTGTTGGAGACCGTGTCCGACAGTATTGATTTTTTAGAGAATAGCCCTTCTCCTGACGTCGTTATGGTGGATGTTCACCTATCGGATGGATTAAGCTTTGAGATTTTTGACAAGGTAAAGGTAGAAGTGCCAATTATCTTTACAACAGCTTACGACAGCTATGCTCTTGATGCCTTTAAGCAAAATAGCATTGATTATTTACTTAAGCCAGTGGAGCTGGAAGAGTTACAGGCAGCGTTCACCAAGCTTCAGTACGTTGCTGGGGTTGCTAATTCCCGATCAATTGAAAAGCTATTGAGCGATTTCCGTCCCAAAGAGTATAGGTCCCGTTTTCTAATTCCATTTCGTGACGGTTTCAAAAAAGTCCTCGTTAGTGATATCGTGCTGTTTTACTCCGTATCCAAGGTAACGAATGCCAAGCTTGCCGACGGGTCGGAAGAGGTAATCGCTAATACGTTGGACGAGCTAGAAAAGCAGTTGGATCCACGAGTGTTCTTTAGGGCAAACCGACAATTTATAATTCATATCGATTGGATTGATCAGGTAAATAATTACTTCAATTCAAAGCTAAAGATCATACTAAAAAAGTATCCTGAAATCGAGATCATTGTCAGCAGGGAGAAAGCACCTTTGTTTAAAAATTGGCTTGGTTATTAATTCTTATATAAAATGATATAATTGTACTGTGGGGGTATCTCTTTAAAACGAATTTTTGAGTAGTGCAAGAGGAGGTTTTAACTGCAAGTGTTTCGCCAATTTGACAGATATACATTACATGATCCAAAACCACAAAAAGCCCCTGTCCGGAATTCCGGCCAGGGACGGTAATCATCCTTAGTGGGTTCTATTTTCCTAACGGAATTGCATAGCCTATAGATGCTATAAAGCCCCGGTTCTTGATTTCAGTGCCCTTTACATCCGAAATATTACTTAACCCAAGGGCATAACGTGCATCAACAATAACCTTACCTGGCCCTGCTGGCAGCGCAACGCCGGCACCAAGCTGCACACCAAAATCTATCTTTTTGATTGCCCCGTACTCTTTTTTGATTGCTTTGCTTTCGCCTAGCTTTAATCCAATAGCTGGTCCTGCATTTACATACACCGGGCCAAAACTGTATTTTGCAAGAACAGGAATTTCCAGATAATTAAGGTTAAACTTCTCTTTCTTAGCCCCCGTGCCTTTAATGGCCATTCCCTTGCTGAGGAAATTTAGTTCTGGTTGCACGGAAAAACCTCCTTTACCTGTGGAGATATTAAACCCCACCCCCCCTTGGAATCCGACCTTAAATTTTTCTCCATTAACATCCTTTATCATCTGGCTGCTCACACTTATACCTGCTTTAGGAATAATTTCCAAACTTTGAGCATTTACTTTTATAGCTCCGAAACTTGCCGTTAGGACTACTGCTGTTAATAATTTTTTCATCTTTTTTATTTTAATTATTAAATCAATTTTTTGATGGAACAAAAGTAGTATGCTAATGCTTCCTATGATACGATAATTTTCCCCAAACGTAAATAGTGGTTACCCAAGCGGACTGGCCCGGAACTGAAATGCCTACAATCCTTGAAAAAACCGTTTCTGGTTCAACCCGGGAAACTACCTTACGATAAAATTTTAAGACCGAATAGGCAATCTCTCCATTATCCCAATGAGCATGATGGTTTTGATCTAGTTTGTTATCCTTTTCAGTAGGTGCTAATAACAATTCAGCAATCAATTTTTACGGTTCGGTAAATCTTTATAAAAAGAGCTTTCAAGCTGTCCTTACTTTGTAACCATTCAGACATAAAAATGCAAGGATATGAGCACTAAATTAAATTATTATGTAATGTTGCTTTCTGCAGCAGCGTTTCTGTCTTCCTGCGGGTCCGGCAATGGTGGGGCAGAAATTGATGCAATGGCACAGATGCCACCAGTTGAGACAGATTTTATCCAACTACGCTCAGAAAGCGGTGACAGCCAGATTAGCTATCCTGGTTCGATTGAGGGGAGTGTCAATGTGGACATCAAACCCCAGGTTTCAGGATATCTACAATCTGTGTTGGTAAAAGAAGGTGATTACGTAAAAAAAGGGCAACCTTTGTTCAAGATACGCCCTGAAGTATTTACTACCCAAGTAAGCAGTAGCCGAGCAGCATTGAAGGCGGCATTGGCAAATCAGGCAGCGGCTAAGGTCGAAGTAGAAAAAATCAGACCTCTTGTTGCAGGAAAAGTAGTGACCGAAATGCAGCTGAAAACAGCCGAAGCAGCATATGAAGCAGCGAGCGCACAAGTAGACGAGGCCCGCGCCGCCTTGTTGTCCTCCCAGATTAATGCTGATTTTACCCTCATTACAGCGCCAGTAAGTGGGTACATCGGTCGCATACCCAGCCGCGTAGGAAATCTAGTTTCTCCATCCGATCCAACACCTTTGACTACTCTGTCAGAGATTGATCAGGTGTTTGCTTATTTCTCCATGAGCGAGGCAGATTTTCTGGCCTACTCCAAAAAAGGGTTAAATAACGAAAGGGAGACCCAGGTTGACCTACAGCTTGCAGATGGCACTATTTATGACAGAAAAGGCCGAATCGAATCGGCAAGTGGGCATATTGACCGTGCAACGGGAAGTATTCTGATGAAAGCCGTGTTTCAGAATCCAGACAAACTCCTGCGTTCAGGCGGTACGGCCAAAGTTGTCATCAACCGCACCATGGACGGGATTATCAAAGTCCCTAAGGTCGCAGTTAAGGACATTCAAGATTTATTCTTTGTGTACAAGCTCGGGGATAGCACAAACGTAGAAATGGTGCCGATTGAGATCGAGGGAGGTACACCAGATGCCTATTTTGTGACATCGGGCGTGAAAGACGGGGATAGAATTGCAGTAAACCGTTTGGATATGCTCCAAATGGGATCTCCTATAGTCCCCAAGATCATCGCTCAGGACTCTCTTTTAAAATAATCCATAAGAAAGCTAGATAATATGCTTAAGAAAATAATAGATAGGCCAGTAATGGCCACCGTTATATCCCTGATCATAGTGATCTTGGGTATCATGGGACTTATGAGTCTTCCCGTTACGCGGTTTCCTGATATTGCGCCACCAACTGTAATGGTGTCTGGTTCTTATCCGGGAGGAAACAGTGAAACCGTCATTCGTTCGGTTGTGACACCGCTTGAAGAGCAGATAAATGGTGTCGAAAATATGCAGTACATTAAGTCGACTGCCAGTAATGATGGATCATTCTCAATTTCTGTCATTTTTAAACAGGGGACAGATCCTGATCAGGCCGCTGTCAATGTGCAGAACCGTGTTCAGCAGGCTACTCCCGTA
Organism: Sphingobacterium sp. BS-2; assembly: GCF_046161205.1. Taxonomy (NCBI): domain Bacteria; kingdom Pseudomonadati; phylum Bacteroidota; class Sphingobacteriia; order Sphingobacteriales; family Sphingobacteriaceae; genus Sphingobacterium; species Sphingobacterium sp. BS-2. The sequence continues at coordinate 208,803 of NZ_JBIXGO010000010.1, read as the reverse complement.
CTCCCAGAAGAAGTAATCAGAATGGGATTGACCACTTCCAAACAGCAGAACAGTATGATCATGATATTTAACCTGTATGCTGAAAAGGATCAATATGACGAAAAGTTCCTTCAGAACTATGCTAATATCAACTTGATACCTTCAATCAAGCGTGTTCCTGGTGTGGGCCAAGCTATGGTCTTTGGCGCCAAGGACTATTCGATGCGCGTATGGCTCGATCCCAAAAAGATGGCCAGCTACGGACTGGAACCTGCCGATGTGAACAATGCTATTGCAGATCAAAGTTTGGAAGCTGCTCCCGGTAAGCTGGGCGAAGAGTCCAATGCTTCACTTGAATATGTTATCCGTTATAAGGGAAAAAAAAACCAGCCAGAAGATTTTGGAAACATCATCGTAAAGGGGGAAGGTGCCAACATTATTCGTTTGAAAGACGTTGCTCGGGTAGAGCTTGGGTCAATTTCGTACAGCGGAGACAACTTATCCAGCGGTAGGAAAGCGGTGACAATTGCCATTATGCAGACCTCTGGCTCCAATGCCAATGAGATTGAAATCGGCGTTAATGAACAGATCGAACTCTTATCAAAGTCATTCCCGCCAGGCGTGAACTATTATAAGCTAATGAGCACGAAAGAGCGGCTTGACGAAGCGACGGGACAGGTGAAAAGTACCTTGATTGAAGCGTTCATCCTCGTTTTCATTGTCGTTTTCCTGTTTCTGCAGGACCTGAGGTCGACGATCATTCCGGCAATAGCCGTTCCGGTGGCCATTGTAGGGACGTTCTTTTTCTTGATGGCATTAGGCTTTACGATCAATATCCTTACCTTGTTCGCGCTCGTTCTGGCTATTGGTATCGTTGTGGACGATGCAATTGTTGTCGTCGAAGCTGTCCATAGTAAGATGGAAGGGAGTACGCTAACTGTCAAGGAAGCCACACATAGCGCAATGGGAGAGATTACAGGTGCCGTAATTTCTATTACACTAGTTATGTCTGCAGTTTTTATTCCGATAGGCTTCATGACGGGTTCAGCGGGTATGTTCTATAAGCAGTTCGCCTATACACTGGCCATCGCAATCTTAATTTCAGCTGTAAACGCTTTGACCCTGACTCCAGCATTATGTGCCCTGTTCCTCAAAAACACGCATGCAACGGATGGACCTACAGAAAGTAAAAAATCGTTTATTAAACGCTTTACCACTGCATTTAATGCAGGGTTCAATAATTTGACCGAGAGGTATATAAAAGGTATAAAACTCTTGATACGCAGAAAATGGCTTGCCGCTGTCTTTATTCTTTCGACGATCCTTGCGGCTGCTTGGATGCTATTTAGTACCCCGAAAAGTTTTATTCCTATGGAAGACGATGGTTTCTTCATGTATTCCTTGACGATGCCTCCTGGAACAGGGCTGACTCCGACAACAGAGGTGGCGGGAAAAATTAACGAGGTCCTTAAAGGAATAGAAGCCATTGAAGAAAATACTTCTATTACTGGATTTAATATGTTGAGCAACAGTGCTAGTTCTGCTTACAGTACGGGGTTCGTGAAACTGAAGCCAAAAGCTGAACGTGGCGCCATAAAAGATATCGACGAGATAACCAAGCTGGTTGACGAAAAGCTTGGCGGTATTAAAGAGGGTATGGTATTCACCTTTCGGATGCCACCAGTCGAGGGATATGGCGTGAGTAATGGCGCGGAGATCGTTCTCCAGGACAAGCTTTCTCGCAGTCCCGAGGCGTTGACCGCACAGGCAGATTCCCTTATTTACCAATTCATGGGAATCCCAGGCGTACAGATGGCGTATACAACCTTCCGCGCAGATTATCCGCAAATGGAACTGGAAGTAGATGAGGATAAAGCGAAAACACTAGGTGTTAGCGTATCGGGACTTCTGAATACGATTCAGACCTATTTTTCGGGAGATCAGTCTCAGAACTTTACACGTTTCGGTAAGTTTTATCGCGTAAACATCAAAGCTGACGGCGTCTTCCGGATGGATGAACAGGCTTTTAAAGATATTTTTGTTAAAAACTCCCAGGGTGGAATGGTCCCAGTTAGCACACTGGTCCAACTCAAGAAAGTTTATGGTCCAGAATCTGTAAATAGGCACAACTTATATAACTCGTTGACCATCAACGTTACGCCGTTGCCAGGAGTGAGCAATGGACAGCTGATGGAAGGGTTGGAGTACGTGCTGAGCTATCTACCGTCGGATTTCAGCTATGAATGGTCTGGTCTCAGTTTGGAAGAAAAGTCTGCTGGAAACCAAACCGCGATCATATTGAGCCTATGTGTGCTCTTTGTATACCTACTGCTATCTGCACAGTATGAAAGTTATTTGTTGCCTCTGGCCGTTTTATTGTCTATTCCCACCGGGATATTGGGCGCATTTTTAGGAGCGAAATTTATCGGATTCGATAACAATGTCTACGTTCAGGTGGGAATGATCATGTTGATCGGACTGCTGGCGAAAAATGCGATCCTGATTGTGGAGTTTGCCGTGCAACGGCGGAAAGCGGGTCTTTCTATCGTTGACTCGGCACTGGAAGGATCAAGATCTAGACTTCGACCGATCATCATGACTTCATTTGCATTTATTGCAGGTATGGTTCCATTGATGATCTCAACAGGGGGAACGGCCGCCGGGAACCAATCTATAAGTGTCAGTACAGCAACAGGAATGTTGACTGGGGTCGTACTTGGAGTATTTGTAATTCCAATACTCTATATCGTCTTCCAATATTTGCAAGAAAAGGTTTCCAAGAAAAAAGAAGTTGTACAAGAATCTTAGAAAGGATCAAAAAATGAGAATAAATATTTTTAGACATATACTAATGGGTGTTGTCGTGGCCACCTTCTTCTCTGCATGTGCTGTGGGCAAGAAGTATTCCCGGCCAGAAATCGATGTGCCCGCAAAATACCGAAATGACGTGCCGGTCACCGCTGATACCGTCCTGCTTCCTTGGAAAGAGTTCTTCCAGGATCCAATATTGATCACGCTCATTGATAAAGCGCTTGAACGAAATGCCGAAGTAACTATTGCCTTAAAAACCATAGAGCAGACGGAATTGCAGGTCAAGCAGGCGAAGTTAGCTCTGCTTCCCACAGTTGATGCGGCTATTGGGGTAAACAGGAGTTATCCTTCGAAAAATAGTTTGAATGGTTCGCTGACGGAGCAATTTACAGGCTCTAAATTTATTGACGATTTTAACGCCGGCCTGTCGGTTTCCTGGGAAGCTGACATCTGGGGTAAATCGAAAATGCAGCGCGAACAGGCCAGAGCGGAGTATTTTGCACAGAAAGAAAATCTTCAGGCGCTGAAAACGAGATTGATCGCCGAAGTGGCGTCTGCATATTTCAACCTGATAAGCTTGGACCGTCAGCTGGAAATCGCCCGTGAAAATGTTGCCTTGAGTGACAGCACACTTCAAATGATATCCCTGCAGTACAATTCCGGGTTGGTGACTTCCGTTGGGATCGAACAGGCTGTGGCCCAGAAGAAAACTGCCGAGCTTATCATCCCTTTGGCGGAACAGAACATCCTGATACAGGAAAACGCGCTTAGTATTCTGTGCGGCGATTTTCCTTCAACCGTTGAAAGGAAGCGGGGAATGGATAATATCGTCCCTCAGGATCTGTTTCTGGGGGGGGTACCCGCTTTGTTGCTAAGTCGGAGACCCGATGTCAAGGCAGCGGAGTACAACGTTATGTCTTTTTATGCGCGAACCGGACTGGCCAAAGCTGCCATGTACCCTTCCTTTAGCCTTACAGGACAGGCTGGCGCGAACTCGTTCAAATTTAACACATGGTTTGACCTTCCAGGCTCCCTAACAAAAAACTTAGCATTGAACCTGACACAGCCTATTTTCCAAAAAGGACAATTGAAGACGGCTTATCGCACGGCCCTATTAGAACAGCAAAAGGCTGCTGTGCAGTTCAAACAGACTGTGCTTACTGCAGTGGGTGAGGTATCCGATGCATTGGGACGAGTTCAGGGTACGGACAAAAGAATTGATATTGCTCTTGAACGTGCTAGTTCATTAGATAAAGCGACCAAAGATGCTATGCTTCTTTATCAGAACGGAATGGCTTCATATCTTGAAGTTATAACCGCTCAAAACGGTAAACTTCAGAACGAACTCGAGCTTATCGGTATTCAGGCGGAAAAACTTAGTGGTATTGTTGATCTTTATAGATCTTTGGGAGGCGGTGTAGATAATTAACATGCTGTTGTTTAACACCTTGCATTCATGAGCATGTGTAGTTAGTTTTCCCTTTCAGAGAGATACCTCCTTCGGGAGGTATCATTTCTCTTTATTGTTCAAATAGGTAACAAGCTGATAATATCCGCCAAAACAATTGTATAAAATATGGTTCGAAAATTTGAAAAATTCCTTATAAAACTTGCACATATTTACCGTTTCCTCATCACCGTCATCAAGGAAGCTGTTTCTCCACCATATGAACCGAGGGAGATTATTAAACAATGTTATGACATAGGCTGGAAATCGTTTCCATTGATCAGCTTAACTGGATTTATTGTTGGCTTCGTTTTCACTAAACAATCGCGTCCCTCGCTGGAAAACTTTGGTGCAACCGCTATGTTGCCTTCGCTCATATCCATTGCTATCGTTAGAGCATTAGCACCATTGGTGACGGCACTTATTGCCTCAGGCAAGATCGGGTCGCAAATTGGGGCCGAGCTAAGCAGTATGAACGTAACCGAGCAGATAGATGCTATGGAAGTTTCCGGAACGAATCCAAAGAAATTTTTGGTAGCAACCAGGATACTTGCAACAACTATCATGATCCCTATATTATGTTTTTACGTGGCAGCTATCGGACTCTTGGGAGGCTACTTCAGCATAACGGCCGTGGATGACGTAAGTTTTCTGGCATTTTTCACCCGTGTTTTCATTACGGTCGATTTACCAGATATCTTTGCCATGGTTTTAAGGGCAGTTATATTTGGTTTCACAATTGGATGCGCTAGCACGTATATTGGATATTATTCTTCTAGAGGCACGGAAGGAGTTGGAAAAGCAGCCAATTCGGCTGTCGTTACCTCTATGTTTTTGGTTTTCATTGAGGAGCTCCTGATCGTTCAGCTTCTCACTGTGCTGAAGTAACTTTAAAAACGGATAATTGTGAACTCCCAATAAGCCGAATCCAAATGGGATCAACAGCAACAAACACCTTCTGGTATTGGTATGGGTATTGCGGGTATTTTAACTGAGTATATTTCGCTAATGGAATAGGAAGTGAAAATGAATAAAGGACGATCAGTTGAAGATTGTCATCGCCCATTCTTAATTTTGACAATCTATGAAAGAAAAAGTAGCAATAATTTACCAAATGACCACCCCGCCGGAACGCAACGGGGTTATTAAACCGATGAAACCTGGTGGGTATGCCGATAGCGGTGCGGACATCGCCTTTTCCCTTCAACGTCAGAATACGTGTGTCATAACACCGGTCGATAATCCAAGAATCGCAAAAGATTTAGATTGGGTTTTTCCCGATACTTCCCAAGGAATACAAACTGCGATTGACAAAGGGGCAAGCATTATCTGGTTAAACACTGTTTTGTATAAAGGGCATCCTATTGAGGATTTTATCCGGTCTGGAATTTCGGTTGTTGGACAGATTCCCGAAAATGTGGACTTGTACGATGATAAGTTGGTTACCAACGAGCTGCTAAGAACATCAGGGCTGCCTATTCCAAAATTTGTTATGATAACCGCGGGAAACGTGGATGGATACACATTAGATTTCCCATTTCCTGTTGTGGCAAAACCCATTCGTGGCAGAGGTAGTCAAGGAGTTTCATTTGTGGAAAATTCCATCGATTTAAACAGGACCATTCATGAAATGTTTAATGGGCAAAGTTATGGGGCAGCTCTTTATGTAGAGGAATTTTTGGCGGGGCAGGAAATTACGGTTACCGTGATGCCACCTGGAGAATATACCTTCAATGAGAAAATAATAGTAAAAAACAATTACTGGTCCTTGCCACCAGTGAAACGTATTAACCATCTTAACGGAATTGCACCCTATAACGGTACAATCGCCATTATCAATAACAGCAAAGTTATTTCAGATATGGAATGGAAACAGCCGCATATCTTGCAGCTTTGCGAACAATGCGAAAGAGCTGCTGAATTGGTACAGGCCAAAGCTCCGATTCGCATTGACTGCCGCGCGAATGTGAATGGTGATTATTATTTGTTCGATTTAAATATGAAACCCAATATGACGGGGGCTTCACGTCCGCAACGGTATGATCAGGACAGCTTAACCGCGTTGGCAGCCAGAAAAATCGGCTGGAGCTTTGATGATTTAATCCTAAATATGCTCAATCAAAATTGGAAAAAATAAAATTTAACCTGTTTTTCTGGCATTTCTTAAGGCCACCCCATTCATTGAATTTTCATGCCTGGCTGATTCTACTGCTTCCCCTTGCAGGCATTATTCCTTTCAGGATATCCTAAAGAAACTGTTTTTATGTAAAAGACCACCACCCATTTTATATTTTTCCTGAACAATTGCAGCGTAGGAAGATCCAGTTTGGATACCGTATCATCCCACGGGAGATAATATTTGAGGAGAAAAATTTGCAGCATATAGAGTTTATCAGCCCTACAAATCAGCATCTTAACTCTTCCACTCCTAACATTCAAATACTATATTGAAAACTACTGGCAGTTTTACCCTAAGCATGAAGTATGAACAATTGTTAATATATCATATATAAAGGGTTAATTCTGCTTAATTCTTGATGGACGAAAGAAAATCCCTTTCATTTAAGAGGTATGGTAAGGTTTTGGTTGAAAAGGGAACAGGTCACTCAATCACCAGTTTTACAAGACTCCTTATCCGAATTGGTTTCCATTGAACCTTTTCGAACCTGTAATTGGAAATTACTTCCATAAAAAAATCCTATATCTAAATAGATTCCTTAAATTTAAGTTCTCTACCTAAAAAACTGAATATGAATTCCTCAGAAATATTATCCAAATTGAAAGAACTTCAAGCTAGGGGAGAACACATGGTCTCCATATCGGAATTGTTGGACTTTATTCACCGACGAAATGAAGAGCAGCTGTATGGTGTTGACCTTTCTAATGGGAGGTTTTCCTTAGACCCACAATTAGTAACCCTTTTAAATGACCACGGAATAAATACGGTAGGTGACTTATGCAGTAAATCCATAAGCGATCTATTGAGAATAAAATCTTTCGGTAAAAGGAGGTGTTACCAAATCTATGATTTTCTGAGGCAGGTTGATCTAAAATTGGCTCCCTGATAAAATCTTCATTATGGAAAAGAAATTGACATCATTATGCTCAAAAAAGATCTCGAATCAGGCGAGGATAAACAATTGAATCCTTCTATAAGCTCATCTCAGAAACCCGGTTTCCTATATCGCATTAAAATGGACTTTCTTCGATTTAAATTGACCACATCTTTACATCCAATTATTTCTTAACCAATAAATAGGCCAGGGATGGGGTATCGGATATGCGCCTCATTTCATGGAATGCCAAATCCTCGATATCTTTCTTTATCTGATTGAAGTTTATGATTATCTGCTCAGTGGTTAGCTGGCGAACGATTGGTATCTTTTTATAATCTTTAATCTCCTTTTCCAATAAATGATGATCATTGATTATGGAACAATGAAATGCCTTGAGCATTATCTTGCTTTTTGGATTGTCGGCAACCATGCCCACAAACTCACCGGAACTCAGCGAAGAGATTTTAGATGCCGGAATAGCATATTCGAGCTGCTTGGAACGACTGGTCGAGGTGTCGGCACTGTTCAGCGAATAGCTTTCCCTGTCCTGCAATATCTTTCCGAAACGCTCGGAAAGCTGTTTTGCCGTATCTCCGCTGACCTGCCCGGACAACACGTTTCCGGATATGTTCATGATCACGTCCGACTGCTCTCGGCCATAATCCTTGCGCAGCTGACTTAGGTCCTGAATGGCGATGCTGGTGGAGACTAAATTGTCGCGGGCCGTTGCGATCAGACTATCGATGTTATTGAGGTATATTGTTGGAAACTCATCAAAGATCAAGCTTGACTTGATCTTACCTTTCTGATTGACCAATTTGACCAATCGGTTGATGTACAGGGAAAGCACGGCTCCATAGATCTGAATTTTCTGGGGATTGTTGCCCATGGTCAATATCTTGGGCTCCTGCGGGTTATTGATGTCCAAGGTAAAATCATTTCCCGAAAGGATGTAATATAATTGGGGGGAGGAGAGCCTTGCCAAAGCGATCTTGGCCGATGCAATCTGTCCTTCGAGTTGATCCATGGCATCATTGAGGTAACCGTTGATGAAGGGATTGACGAGTACCTCGATTTCTTTATCGGCGCGCAGAAGTGAAAATAAGGTGTCGTAATCCAGCTGCAGCAATTCGATAGCATGGGGAAGTGTACAAAATTCCCCCTGTCGATACCGCCGTAAATACCAAATGATGGCCGTCAGGAAATTGATGGGGGACTCGACAAAAAAATCTCCCTGGCGCTTTATCCATTCCCGGTTCAGTCCCAAAAGAATTGTCCGAGCACTTTCCGCTGCATCAGTAATGTCGATCATGGAGCTAGGATCAAGGGGATTGCAACGACTCGACCGGCTCAGGTCATCGAAATTGATGCTGTAAAATTTTAAGGGACTATCGTTAGTTCTGCAATACTTCAAGAAATGATTATATGCAATGGTCGTCAAATCATCGAACTTGAAATCATAAATGAACATCGAAAATCCTTTTTGAATATGCTGGCTGATAATATGCCGAATGATGAAATAGGACTTACCTGAACCTGGACTTCCCAGAACCAATATCCCTCGGAATGGATTAATGATGTTGACCCAACTTTTGCGCACCTTATCCTTTAACAGGTAGGTCGCCGGCAGGTTAATGGAATATTCATTTTCCAGGAGTTCTTCATGTTGTGGAAAGGTTTCATTTTCCCTGTTAAAAATGTCGGATTGAACTATCTTAGCGGAAATTACCCTAGTCATCCAAGTACCGCCCATTAGAAAGGTCAAAAAGCCGCAGCTTGCCAGCAACATATATCCATATAACCGAAACTCAAAAGTAAGCGGTATGTGGAAAGCTACATCGCTAAAGAAATATAATAATAACCCGATTAATATATAGGCAATGGGTTTTTGATATGTGATTTTTTCATCTTTTTTTCCTTTTGCACCAATCAAAGAAATCAATAAAAACCCCAGTGCTAGCATCTTGGAAATAAGCATGCTGTTGAATAAACCAGTCCTGTGCAACATCAGCATGATATGGTCAGAAAACGCATGTTGCCAACCTATCTTCCTAAACCAATTGTATCCTATCGCATAGAAGTGAATCAGAAGCAATCCGATTGCTATCCAACGTGTGAGGTCAACTATCTTTCGAAGTGCCTGTTCATTTTCTCCGGTCTGTAGTGCCATGCTCGGTCATTTAATTTATCTATCCATTCATTACCTAATAAATCTTCCCTTCCCAATCCATCAATACTGGATTTTTCGCTTCTTCTTTTTCCTACGTTTCTTAAAGGCATGGGGAATATAATCTGCAGAATTTGACGCATTGAAAAGTGTTTCAAAAGGGCCCTTAGCTATCGAAACAACCTTCATCGTAATTCCAGACCCACCATTAACCTTATTTGGTTCGGATCTAGCTGGGACAACATTCAACCTAACGAAAGGACGGTCCTGAAGCTTTAGGGAATTCTTTTCAAGGACGGGATCAGCCAATCGTGCTAATATAGCCTTGGCACTGTATCGCTTGCCAAGCTCGCTTCCATTGAATACGCACTTGTTCTTGTGATCTACATAGGTAATGCCATAAACAACCCCATTGGCGTTTTCTCGGAGCACCACGTGAATGGCCTGTCGTTTAAGTCTTTCCTTGAGTTCCTCGATATCCTTAATTTGACCCTGAATGGCCTTATCGATGGAGTATATTGTCCGTACCTTGTGCTGCTTTCGATATGATTGCTTTTGCTCAAAGCGATCCTGTAAATTCTTTAATGTGGGTCTGCTGAATAAATCACTAGCCTTGATGGGGACGCCAACCTTATTACCATGCTCATCCATTAGACGATACAGCAAACCCTTGTTGGTATAGATCCTAGAACGTTCGCTTCCTCGGTCTGCTAGCACATTGAACTGTCGAAGAATGGCATTCAACTGATGGAGACTACTGAAGTTATAGGAATTCAGTACCTCCTCCAATACATGCTGAATGGCTGCTCGGGTCTCACTCCGTCCGTACTGCACCTTGGCGAGATCTATACCTTTGGGAATATGCGACAGCTTCAACGTACTTCGTTCCGCTTTGACCAAATTGAATTCCCGCTCAATCAAAGACCTGATCTTTTCGGACTGGTTGCGACCCATGTTGTGCATGTCAATGCAACTTCCATCGGAGCGTACCTTGATACTCACTAAATGAATATGAGGATGTGCAGCATCAAAGTGCCGGTAAATGAGAAAAGGCTGATTCGAAAAACCGATCCCTTCCATATAACGTTTGGCGATCTCGATCAACCTATCATCAGATAGATCTTTTTCGGTCGGATCAAAGTTCAGGGAAATGTGAACGCTATTTCGCATAACCTTGCTGTTCAAAGCTGCTTGTTTCCTGAGCCTATTCAACCGCATGGAAGAACTCATCTGATGTGCCTCCATCGGATAATTTATAGCGGAAAGGCACCTTGCTATGCCCATCTCAACCTTGTTTTCATTGTATAGAAATATCCGGCGGATGGAACTTCCAGTCTTGATCACTGCAACCATGTTTCCCCCATCTTTTGAATGAGCAGTTTAATCTCCGCTAGCTTATTGGAAAGTAACCTAGCTTGGAGCTGATGATTGAGTATCCATGATCTTAGATCTGATTGAGGAGAGAAAGTATGCAGCTTCTTTACCGACTGATTGAGATTGATCCCAATGGCGTTGAGTTCATTACGAAGCTGAATGAGCAGGATCATGCTCTCGTCCAAGGACTTATTGCGATAGGACCTGACGATGGGCTTACTTAACAAAACCGAACGAGCATATTCACTCAGCTTTCTACAGGTTGAACCTCGCAACTGCTGCTCCAATTTATTGAATTCAGAAACTGTTAACCGAATACCTACGATTCTGGTTCTATTTTGACTATTACCCTCCATCACATTCCTTTCTTCACTTCTATCAAAACACCTTAATCCACAAAACCACGAGTTCCGAGTCAGGCTTACCATTGCGGTTGTTTAACAACCGGACATCTTGCCGATTGCGAAAGAACCAGCAATCTCTTTTAGTAAAATTAAGGCATAATGATTAAGAAAGCATCACTTCATTAAATTTTAAATAAGCTTATTTTATTTGATATTAAAAAAAATAGAATATTATAATTTGTGATCCTGTTGGGAAAATTAGAGTCATTTAATGGATGATTTAAGAAGTTACTTTTGGAGGTTTAACAGGTTTTTCTATTAGGAGGATTAGTCTATCATTTTCAAGCCGCTTTAATTGCTGGATTATAATATTAGACTTCCAATAATTGCCGATTTTTTCCATGACAATAGTCACAGAGCATAATAATTCAATTTTTCCATAAAAAGTTTATTAAATGAAGTTTGCAGTTAGCCATCCATTTTATATCGTGAATGGCATATCTATTTGTTATAAGTGTAGTGCCAAAATTCCAGTAATAATTAATGTTGGTTTTAACAGCATTGGCAGTGATTTTACATTCTATAACAATGTAACCTTTATAGATGAAAGGTTTGTATATTAACCGTAAAATTTTCATTATATAAAATTGGATTTTCAAAGTTTATTCAAAAAGAATATTGGGTAAATCACTTTATTTATTGCGATGCTTTGCAAGGTGACTTTTTCCTACATTAAGAGGTCGATGGTACCTTTATCCCATAAGACCTTAATAATTGTAAAGTGTTGATATTGATGGTAGACTTCCCCGTTTTTGAAGATACAAAAATAGTATATCATTCTCACGATCACAAAATGAACTTTTATATTAATCCGGATTCTTTACTACCTGAGCTTTCGATAACTATGAAGGTTGCAAAAGATGAGTTTAATTAGCATGGTAAAAATTATGGTTTAAAGGGCATTAGGTAAAAATGGAAGAGAAGGTGTAAAGTGAATTTTTAAAATCCAATTCCTTTTATCATTTTAAAATATGATAGGAATTGGATTTCTCAAATTAATTTTTTTGTAAATTGTTGTTTAGCTTCTGACATTACTTAATTGGCCAATCTGAAGGTATAAGCCTTTCATTACCACTTCTTGGCCACTTGTATCTGGTTGCAAAATCATATTTTTTAAAGTACGCATGTTCCAATATAATTACTTGTAAGTCAGGATCTTCTTCAACTTTGTCAAAAATGAATTCAAAATGCTTGACTAATGCAGATTCATCCTCGTCAATTTCTTTTATGTCTCTTTCAGATTCTTTTTCACTTTTTGGGTAATATGGCCTACTAACTTGATCAAGAATAAGAAGCGCTGGAACCGGAGCATTTATGGAGCTTAAATACTTTTGTAGTGAAAATGAAAAAGAAAGATGGAGGCTAAGGTAGTTTTCATCCGAACCAATATTTTCAAATTCAATTTTTTGACCCGTTGCTATTTCAGTAATTACTAATCGTGGTGGTTTTGTGAAAAAATTGACATTACAATCATCTAATGGAATACCCCTAGGTAATTGTTTTAAATTTGATGTTGTTAAGTTGGATATCTCCCTACTAGCCGTTTCTAATTTCTGTTCTTTGCTACTTTTACTATACTTTTCCTTAATAGAATTTGCCTCACTTAAATATTGCATCAGCTTAGATCGATCAAAAGTTACAGCTTCAGTATTTTGGTCTAAAAAATAAGAAATTCTACCAATTAACCTAGAAATACTTTGATTCATTTCTTTCTGCATAGTTGCACTTTGTGACTCTTTAAAGAGGACATTTATTGCATCTTGCAATTCTTTTGCTTTATTTTGGTAATCAATATATGCGTTTTCAAGATCAATAATATATGCATTAATTTTGGGCTTTTGTTGTTTTACAACATTTGCTTCTTTTGATAATTTAGACAAAGAGTTTTTAAGAAGATCACTGGTTTCAGATAATTTATCATCTATATGAGAATTGCATATTGGGCATGAATTCGGATTATGACGGAAAAAATTTTCGGTTTTTAACTTCGCAATTTGTATGTCTAAAACATCCTTAAATTCAGTATTTATTTCATTGCTTGATTTCGCTACATTTATTTGGTTTCTTAACTTATTTGCCTTCTCAAGGATATTGATTTTTTTCCTATTTAGATTGTCTAAAATTTCTTTTTTCTCAAATACAATTTCTTTATAATTCCAATTTTGAACATCATTTAGTATGTTGATTAAAATATTCTTATCATCGAATGTCTCGTCTTCTAGAATTCCCAATTGTGCTGCTTCTTTGATAAGCTGGTTTCCATTTCGGACAGTATCTGATTGCATGGATTCAAACTTTTCTTGTTTTTTTGTTTCAGCATCTATTCCTTTTTCGAGGCCTTTTAAGCGACCTAAATCTTCTAGTTCTTGTATATCAATAGCACCTAAGAAATAGGGAATTGAATCAATTATCTTTTGCGCTTTTTGATGATCATTTAGTCCATTTAGTAAAAGGTTATCGCTATCAATTACCGACTTGTCCAAATACATATATGGAGTTAAAAACCGTAATGAAATTTTACCAGTGTTCAACTTTAAATTGTCATCGTTTACTCCCTGAAAACCAAATAAAGTTTCAATTAATACCCTCGCTTCTGTATCATTTACTTTTCCTTGAATGTCTTCAATTCTTTCTGGAATATCAATTTTGCTTCCATAGGTTATATACATTTTGGAGGTTGCTTTTCCATTTTCAGCAATTTCCCTTCCAATTAGTAAATTTGTTGTTCCATTGGTCCAAACCGAGCAAACCATCTTAACTCGTTGTGTTATAAACGATGGTATTTTGCAAGATGAGGATGCTAGGCAATAATCAATAGATGAAATTACTGCAGATTTACCGGTATTTGATGCTCCGGTAATTATGGTTACTCCATTTACATTAAATCGTATTTCCCTTTTTTGGTTGTTTTTACTATAAAATACTAGATGTGAAATATTCCATCTTCTCATATTGTTATTCTAAAAAAATTAAAAATTGTTTCTGTTGATCCGACTTGTCCAAACCATTGGCCTAGTCTTTTTGCCAATGAAAAATGATTTTTTAAATATTTATCAGCACTATAATTTATGTTAATATTTGTAGGATTAATAGCTAATTGAGAATTTCCAACTGGTTGTAGTATCCCCTTAAGAACTCCATACTTAAATGCATCAGCGAAGTATTCGCTTGAATCATTTATTTTCTCATTTAATGAAAGGGTAATAGAAGGATTGTTATTTACCCAAGAAAATAGTCCAGTTTTTATATTTGTCCCATGCATGGTCTCTTTAATTGAATTTGATAAAATTAAAGGAATGGGAAATAACAAAAGAGATGCTGGGCAAGCCGAATTAGCTTCTTGCATATACCCCTCTGTAAAACTATATAGAAGTAGAGAGCAGAAGGCAGGATTCGTAGATGCTAAAATATCAATGCTTTTACTTTTCATTAGGATCTATTAGAGATAAATAATTACAATGCCAACCAATGACTAAATTTTTTGATAACATTTGAAAACTTCCTCTAACAAGGTCTGGATTGTTATAGCCAACACTCAATGGTTTCATTCGTTGAGGTGCATCTTCAAACGTCCATTTTAATAATTTTCTACCTTCCTCCTTTAATTTTTCCTCATCTAATTGATCCTTGACATCTTCTATCTCACCAAATTTGTACGACCATTCTTTGGTTAACAAAGTATCGTATTTTTCTAGTTTTGCGGCAGCCGAAATGCTATCTGAAATCCATTTTTCTCTTTGTAGTCTTGCTAAAACCTCAGTGTCATAGGAACGCTTTCTTAAAGTTCTTGGTGCATTAATGATATCTAATTGTTGTTCTTGTATATAGTGGGTTGACAAAGTTGAAGGAATAGGCAAAAATTCACTGTCATCTGTAAACCCGTCACGGTTTAATTCCATAATTTTATTTGCTATAAATTCCTGCAGCTCTAATTTGTGAATAGTTCTTTTTGTGTCACTGATTAATGAATCAATAATTCTTTTTTGCCACCAACTGATAATCTCACCAGTTAGCATGTTTTGCATTCCTGGAGGAGTTGTTTTTAGATAAAATATGATCTCATTCTCTGTGTCCTTTATTGGTGCAGAGTCTGATAAAAGGGTTATGCTATGAATCAATTCCTTTTTCTGCTTTTCATTCAGAGATAGAAACTCTTTACACCCTTTATATTTTTCTTCATATGGTAATTTTTTGGAATCTTTTATAGGAGCTTCCTTTCTAGCATCCAAAACGCGTTGAGCCTCCTTACTTAATTCTTTTATTAAATTTTGACGACTTCTTCCTTCTTCAAAATTCAGTTCATTTAGAGGCCCGTTTTCATCTATAGATGCAACAGTCATTAAAAAAAATAGGACTTTTTCTATTGCCCCCCTTTTCATAATTGTCGACCAAATTCTTAAAGTTTTCCAGATTTCAGTAGATTTTATGGTAACCTTGGTTGAAGGATTTATTGAGTGTTTTAATTGCAATAATTTAAAAATTCCACCCTCTTCTAATGTTACATCATCCCACGTTTCTAAACTAACAGAACAGTCGTCATTTTGTGAATCAAATAATTGTAATAATGCTACCATTCCTTGGTAATAATATCCCAAAGCCGAAGAAGATGCATCAAACTGTGAATTTTCATTCGTTTCCATAAAAAATGAAGTTAATAACGTTCAAAGTAATAATATTTCATTAGTTATGGAAGTATTAATTTTGAGAGAGTTTTAGGTTATTGGATTTTCAAACAAAATATCCTAGATTTTCTTTGCATCATAATGGGAATATCTGAACTTTTTTAATAAACTAATTTGTAATTTAATAGAAAATAATTTTAATATATGGCGAGTACTGTTACCATTGCATTAACTCTTGAATACAATCATATTTTTGATGATACACCTAATCATGTTACCGATTATTTACATGGATTAAACAAAAGTGACTTAATTAAGTCATTTGTATTTCTTATTACTAAACAACGTGAGGGACTACATTTTGGAGAGATTTTACAAATGTTTTTCTCGGATGGGAATCTTGAGTTTAGCAAACACATTTATACAAAATTTCGAGAGTTAAATAAGCAGTATCAGTTTATAAGAATTCTTTCTGCATTAACTTTATATCGATTATGTGAGTTATCCATAGAGTTGGATGGTGAAGAAAAGGAAGTTAGTAAAGAAGAGTTTGAAAGAAATGTATTTTTGGCAATCCTGGTTCAGAATCAAGAAAATTCAATATTAGAAACCAAAGCAGGTAAATTTAAAGAAGAATACAAAGACATTGAATTAGCGGCAATGTTATTTTCTCAATCATTTCCATATTTTGAATTAGTAAATTTTTCTTTAAAAAATGTCGTCTCGACTCAAATCATTAGGTCAATTTATTTGTTAGAATTTTTAGCGAATGGCGATGAAATATGCAGAAATCTCTTGCGAGATTTTTGTAGTAATTATGGTTTTGATGATTGGAGAGATTACATTAAAGGTCATCTTGCCTTGATAATTCCCATAATTTCGAAATCTCAGAAGGCTCACACTGAACTTTTTATTGAGCAAAACGATAATTATGAGGCAAACTGTAATTTTCTTGACAAATTAACAATAAGAGATTTGGAATCAGTTAGTGATTATGATTTTATTAAGTTGAGAGCTGCTCCTTTATATAAATTTGAGATGGGGCATTACTTAATAATATCAGATTTATTTGTAGCTGAAACTTTATTTAAAGGTGTTTTTTTTAAATTGTCAGAGATTAATAGTAAGAATGCAATAGTTGGAAAACCAAATCTTCCTAATTTTAGGAGTTTTTATTGTGATAATTTTTCGGAAAGGCATCTTTTGTATTCAATACTTGATGACATTTATTCTTCTTATATTTCTCTTAGTGGTAGTCAAATAAAAAATATTTCAGGAATTGATGCGGAGCCAGATTATTATGTAAGAAATGGCAAATATTTATATCTTTTTGAATCAAAAGATATTTTAATAAATAAGACTATCAAAGGATCTTATGATTTCAATTCGTATGAGCCTGAACTTAGGAAAAGATTACACAAAGGAGTTACTCAGTTGGCTAAAAATATCGTTAGATCGTTAAGTAAGGATTTTAAATTTGATACAAACTATAAGGAAAATAGGTTGATTATTAATCCCATTATTATTGTTCATGATAGGTGTTATGACACTACTGGATTGAATAAGATAATAAACTTTTGGTTTCATGAAGAACTTAAGAAATTGAAAGAGAATGGTTTTATGATAGAAAATGTAAGGCCTATTACAATAATAAATATTGACACTATAATCCTTTTACATACCCAACTTAAAGGTAGGAGGATTTCTTTGGATGATCTAATTGTCCGGTATCATTATAAAATGACTATGAAAAAAAAGCAATATAGGAATGAAGAACATCTCCATCAAGCATACAAAGACACCATGATTTCTTTTACCCATTTTGCAGAATCATTTATTTCACCATTGAAAGTTCATCCAAAATTGACAGAACTGAAAATTGAATTATTTCCGGATAATAAATAGCTAGACCTAATCTTGGCAATTTGAATTTTTAAAATTAAATATTGTCTATATTTTAAATTTTTTGTCCCATAAGGATCAATATTCTTAATATTTGCCTAATAAAATTATACCTTTAATTTAGGGAATGATTAATTACTTCTGATTGCCAATATTCATTTGAATGGATATCCATAATAGTTAGCTTACCATTAAGACTTGCTCCTGTATCTAAGTTGGTTATTTCATATGCAATCCTTGGGGCTGTTGTGTTCCACATAATGTAATCTCTGTTTTTTAAAAAGATCTTATGGCTTTCAGGAAAATCACCTACATTTTAAGACGTCTTAAATCCTTTTCCGCTTTTAATTATTTTCCTTTTGGATTGACATTGTTCCAAGTAAGATTCAAGTTTGGACAAACCACCATGATTCCATGAAACTGGTTGGTAAACTGTAAAAAAAACTGACTTAACCAAACGTCATGATTTACTTTTATAGTAATTAGATTTTTTATTTTCAATAGCACTTCAACGCATTCAAATACGCCTAGATTTCCATCGGCCACATCACCTAATTGAATTAAAGTTTCATTCTTATGATTAAAGTTGGAGCGCTCCAAACACTGGATTAATGCGTGATACGACCCATGTATATCTCCCATAACAGAATTCTTTTTTGCTTCTTTTTGATATTTTATTTTACTATAGAATAACAAAAATTCAATGTTCCTGTTGAGCAAAATATGCAAAAAGGAACAACATTAGAGTTAAAGCCTTGGGTGTTTGTAGTTTGTTGATTTGGTGAAAGGATCTTCATTGTTGAATTCAAATTTAAAACTGGTCGAATATGTTTGTCGAAATTCTTCTGAAGTCGCCTAATACTAACCTTACAATATCTTTGTTTTGTGATTATTGATCTATGTCCAAGCATTTTTCTAACGTCTTCTAACGGCATTTTTAGATTTAACATGATATCTGCGAATTTGTGGCGGTAGACTTTCCTGTTTCGACAAGCCGACCTGCAAAAAAGCAATGAATATGAATTTTAACCACAAAAAGGTTTCAGTTAGTCGGGCGATTACGATATTAGCAAAAAATAGCATTGAAGTCGACTATGATGAAGCGACAGTTATAGTAGACTTTCTTTCTCTTATTGCGAAAAATCATACAAAAGAGATAGAAGAAAAGACACCGAAACCCCAAGGAGAAATCGAACTTTAGAAAAAACAGTGTTTTGAAGTCTTAAAGTTCGTTTTTTAGAGGATAGTAGGTTGGCTTACCTGTTTTGGACCTGTCTTTACTATTTCTATATGGTTGCATTTATCCGCTCGTATTGCTCTTCTTATTTGGTCAAATATAGTTTTGTGAATTATTTGGTCGAGTAATGTTTTATGAAATTAGTACTTCAAAAATTTTATTTGCAGAAATGGGTTGACTTTCAAAAGTAAGTATTTGAATGATTTTGTCTAATATATGAGGCATAATAGGTCTTAAAAACAACTTCTCTTATTTGGTCTTGTTTGAGGTATAGCATTAACCTGTATCTACAATCCCTTTTTATGTTTTCTTGCTAAATGTGTTGTTTTTGCAAATTCTTCTGACTTATTATAATATAAATTATACTATGCAAAAACTTCACGGAGTAGTTTAATATTTACATTTATTGAGTTAAGTAGTTCAAACCAAATTCGCATATGTTCGGACCACAATCTTTAACATCTACATTTACTGTTTTCGAAAAATAGAGATCAGATCTAATCAGTTTAGCAATTTCAGTAATGTCTTGACGTCTTTCAGGACTGTCCATTTCAAATAATCTTTCCGATATCTCTGTATTGGTCCAGTCCTAGATCTTTATTGAGTCATTATACTGAAGCCCATACAGCTTTCTAATATATAACTTAATAAAAACAATCGTAAAGAGTAAGCAGAAAAAGGGTCCAACCGTTAATTTATTAATTATCCCTTGGCTATTCATTTTTAGGTATGGGATCAGAAAGAATTATTTTTTTTAGTTCAGATTTAACGGTTCTCGATTTCCTAACTCCAGATTCAATCGTTTTAGTAACTTCGATTATTAAAGTAACCTTGTCATGAGTTGGTGTTGGAAAATCGAATAACTTAGAAACAGACGTATAATTAAATGCCTTTGCAATTAGTGCTAAATGCCTAATTGAATATTTATGGCGCTCTGTGAGGTTCTCTACATTTCCAACAAAACTGACAGCGACTCCCATTTTCTTACTCAAAAACTGCTGTGTCCAATTTTTCTTCTCCCGAAGAGACTTTACATGGTCAATAAGCAAAAAATCAAGTTGCGACATGTCTTTTTCAAGAATTTCAATTATGTATTCTGACATTATTATTATTATTATTTAAACCAACATGTTGGTTTTAAAAATATTTTTTGTTATATTTGATTTGTATTAAAAAGCGAACAGATTAAGTAGACTAATTATAAGTCGCTTATAAGATGTTTTGCTCGCCCACATTCCGCCAGAATCACCAGCGAGTTAAGCCTTGAGTTCGCCTATTAACTGGATTTCTCATATATTTACAATATATAAGTCCAGTATGGCGTCCTCTTGAACTTGGTGGTTCTTACGACTTTTGGTTGTGAGCGGCGCTGGCGGCGTCGAAATGTGGTCAAGCTGAGAGAGGTTCGTCTACTGGCATTTTTTATTTGCCTTCGGTAAACTTTTACTTCCAAGCTTTCTGAGTAAACATCGTTTCATAAACCATATAAACATTATGATACGATTTAAAACCACACCAAAAAAACACCCAGACCCGATCCATGATCGACGTCAGCGATTTTCCCGTAAACAACAAACAAAGAACATTTTCTGCAGTCCCGAATAAAATAGAATTTAGGAAAAGGAAGATAAGTGGTCACAGACGTGTCTAAAAAAAACATCAAACCACAATGTGCTGGAGATTAAATATCCATGCGATATAAAATTATCACCGGGTTAAACTCTTTTCTACCTCTTTTCCTAACCGACCTTCAATAACCTGACACGTATGATTATGCGGAAATAAATGGTTCGGTAGTTTTTATTTTATTCTGACCCAATAAATCTAACTATTCTTTTCCAATTCCGCAAAACGATTGTAGTCATCATTACCCCTAATTAGGAGTGGAGGTCGGTTCTATTAATTTTAACCAGTAGATAATACCTAAAAAATGAAGAATTTTTATTGGGGAAGGAGAGAACTGTACTGTTGATTCCCCATGTTTTTGAGGTAGAAATAGTCTTTAAACCAGTCAAATACTTAAAATCTTGTTTCATAAGTTGTTTGGTCATCCATATAGGGCGCAGTTTAGATAACTTCTGTGCCCTTGGGTTTTAAAGATTCACTTATCTAAAATACAAATTAGTAGGTGTAAAAGGAATTACCCTCTCAAATGAAGAAGTAAAAATTTACCCAAAAAAATATAAACCAATAATTATGAATACACTATTTAAAAACAAATCGCCAATTAAAAGCTTAGTTTATCTAAAGCTAAACCTAAAATCTTATACACCGAGTAGTCGAATAACTAGGTACTATCTGAGGATCATATTCTTATTCACTTCAATTCAATTTATTTCATTCGGCTATGGACAGATAAAAGAGCCATTCCCAAGACCATCTGAACATTCGCTATACTTAGGTGACGATATACCAGAGGAATTCTTTGCTCAGGCCCATAACACCATTGATTTAAAGTCAGGGAAGAATTCAACCGTTACTTTTTCATCATATAAGGAAAAACTTATCATCTTGGACTTTTGGGCTTCCTGGTGTATGCCATGTTTGGGATCCCTGAAACATCTTGATGAGATACAAGATAGTTTAGATAGCTCAAAGGTGAAGGTTATTCCCGTTGCCTATCAGGATATCGAGGAGATCAAACCTATCATAGAACGATTCGGATGGCGTCATGAATCCATCCTTAGTGATTCTATTTTGGGATCGTACTTTCCGCATTCAGCGTTACCACATATGGTTTGGATAAAAGATGGAAAAGTCGTAGCCATGCCAGCAGCCAATTATGCGACCATCGAAAATATCAATAAAACCATTAATGGTAAAAGTGCACAAATGATCCATCAATTGGATGTTAGGTATCTGGATTATAATTTGTCGCTGTTTCGAAATAAAGAAGTCCATACAACATTGAAATATAAGGATGAGTTCTTAACTATTGGGGGATATGTACCTGGATTTGCCTCTGAGATGATCAGACGCACGGACACAAAGGATAGCGTATTTATCACGATGGTCAATCTACCGCTTGAAAACATCCTATACGATAGTTTTCATAGCAAAATTTCTCCTCACCTTGAACTTTTTTCTGGCGGTCTTAAGATTGATGTAGATTCTACGCAACTTGGACACTTCTTATCGTCGAGGCCAAATTTCGCCTCTGATGCAGACTACCAAAAAGATCTTAAAGTCTTACAATGGAACGAGAAGGAGCTGCTGACCTTGGATTTCAGGCTGCCGAAAAGTTATAGTGAAAAGGAAATAGGTGATCTGCTCAGAGCTAGCTTGAAGTCGTTTGTACTTCAACAATTCGATATTATTCTGAAGATTGAAGATACAGCCCCCAAAAAGATTCCAGTAATGAAAGCAATCGTTAGTGAAGACAGTTTAAAAATTCTGTTTCAAAGACCTCTTTCCTCTAAAAATAGAGCAGCCTTTATTCAATATCCATCGCATCCTTCTGCTAGGGAGAAATTCAATTTAGTAGTGTCTTATTTATTGGGTAAGGTAAGCGACCGTAAAATGGATTTCCACGGGATCACTGATCAATCGGAATTTGCAAACTTTGATGGATTTAGATTTGAATTTCCACGAGACCTTTTCGAGAGAAAATCCCTATCGTTCGAGGAGGTTGAGCGTTTTCTGAATTCCTACGGAATGACTACTGAATTTCACCATTTCAAATTACCCTATCTGAGAATCACCACTATTTCCCAAAATTAAGTTAAAGGAACATGAAAAATATATACAAAATTGTGTGCTTGATCTTATTGTTCCAAAGTGGAAGGATATTAGCTCAAGAATCGCTTGAAGGAAGAGTAGTCAACAAAATGGGAGAGGGAATCGGTTTTGTCTCATTGGAGTTAATGCCATCGGGTATTAGAACCGGAACTGATGCATCAGGAAAGTTCTTTCTTTCAAAAGATGGGGTCCAACAAATTCGGTTTTCAAGGCAGGGGTTTAGGAGTTTTTCCAGAAGTATAGGAAATACGCTGAATTTAGGGGATATCGTCATGGATTCACTGACAAACCAGATTGAAGAGGTGGTTATTAATACGGGCTATGCAGTACAAGAGCAACTTAACAGTACAGGTTCGATCGTTCACCTTAACAATGAATTACTGAATCTTTCGAGCGGTAGCAATATCATTGATAGGCTCGAAGGTATCACCAGTGGATTACAATTTGATAGGCGACTTGATATGGGGGAGAAAACATATAGTCCATCATTGAGGATGCGCGGTCTGGGATCAATCAATAGTGCCACGCAACCCTTAATTATACTCGATGATTTTCCTTATGATGGCGATCTTAATTCCATTAACCCTTCCGATATCGAATCGGTTACGATCTTAAAGGATGCTTCAGCATCAGCAATTTGGGGAGCGAAAGCTGGAAATGGCGTAATCGTGCTAACCAGCAAGCGTGGGGCACGAAATGAAGGGTTTAAAATTAACCTGAATACCAATTGGATCATTGGTGAAAAACCAGATCTGTATTATGATCCAAGTAGATTAAATGCTTCTACCACAATGGAGTTGGAAGAGTATTTATATGGTCTGGGCAATTATTCGTTTAATGATAGAACATTCATTCCTGATTATGTATCCCTAATGTCAAAAAGAGATAAAGGTGAAATTAGTCAATCTGAATTCGACCTGTCAGAATCAAAGATGAGAAACAGTGACATCCGGGAGGATGCCTTACGATACCTCTATCAACCTGAACAATCCTATCGTGGATTTCTTTCTCTGTCAGGAAAAACAGAACGTCATAATTACCGTTCTTCCTTCGGATGGGAAAAGAATTATGCAACAATAATAGGAAATGAATCTCAACGTACAACACTAACACTATTCGATCGGTACGAAATTACTCCTGCATTTTCAGTGTATTCGGACATCCAACTTGGGTTATTAAAATCAAATAATAATGGCTATGGGATTGATCGACTCACTAGTAGTGGAAGCCCAGCATCTACTTACACAGTGTTTTTCAATGAAGATGGCACACCAAAAGGACTAAATTATCAATATAACCATAGTTACATCAATCGAGCAGAGGAAATTGGCCTCTTGAATTGGTCTTTTAATCCGATTACAGATCGGGATCTCCGAAATTTAGAACAGGTAAGCCATAATGTTCAGTTAGGATTTGGATTGGAATATCGGATACTTAAAGGACTAGAACTCACCCTGAAATATAGATATCAAAACCAATTGGGAAACCGTCGGAATTTCTTCAAAGAAGAAAGTTATTTTGTACGAAACCTAGTCAATATGTATACGCAAGCTGACGGTACGCGGATTATTCCGCATGGAGGTATTAAGGAAGGCAATATGCAGAAGGATGAATTTCAGAACGCCCGTATTCAGTTCAACTATAACCAAACTTTTGGAACTGAACATAAAATGCAATTGCTCGGTGGATCTGAAATCAACCATCAACGATACATCAACGAAGCAGGTTACCGTTTTTATGCATACGATGAAAACAATCTCACACACATCGATATTCTAAATTTCAATTCGATGTATCCCTTGAGACCTACAGGTGCTGGTTTTATTCCGACTGGAGGATTTGTAGAAAGCCAGAGGACCAATCGGTTTATATCTCATTATATCAATGGAGTATATCAGTTTAAACAGAATCATATTTTAAGTGCCAGTCTTCGATGGGATGCCTCGAATCTTTTCGGCGTGAAAACCAATCAGCGCAGAGTTCCATTATGGTCAATTGGCCTTTCGGAGAATTTGTTGCCTTATTTTCATCTGGCGGATAATAGCATTGGTCTGTTAAGGCTTAGAGGAAGCTATGGAGTGAGTGGAAATATCAATAATACGATCAGTAGTTTACCAACCATGAGGCTAGAAAATTTCGATTTTATCAGTGGCTTGCCCTATGGAATCCTGACCAGTGCAGGCAATCCTTCCCTGCGGTGGGAGAAACTCACAACCTTTAATTTAGGTTTAGATTTTGCCATGTTTTCCAATCGTTTGAGGGGGAGCTTGGATTTTTACAATAAGAATGGTAAAGATCTGATAGGTCCTGACTTTTTGGATCCCACTTCGGGAATTATATCACAGGACGGGAGCTATCTAATTGATAATCGGATAAATTATGCGGATTTGAACTCAAAGGGTATAGATCTTTCGCTGTCTTTTAATGCACTAAATAAGGACGATTTTTCTTGGACAGTAGATTTATTATGGAGTTATACTTTCAACCGTATACTAAATTATAAGGCAAGCAAATCGGCAGTTGGCTCGAATTACATCAGTGGCACTTTACCCAAGGAAGGATTCTCTAAGGATGCGCTATTTTCTTGGAAATATAATGGTTTAGACCCATCCAGTGGCCAGCTTATCACCCCTGCAGGAGACATGGATTACTCTGGGTATTATCGAAACGCTAAGTTTGAGGATCTTCTGCAGACAGGACTTGCATTTCCACCCTATCAAGGCTCGGTACGAAATTCGTTTCGATTCAAAAGATTGACATTGAGCGCTCTGCTGGAATGGAAGAATGGTTTCAATTTCCGACGAAGTAGCATAGACTATACTAGACTGTTGAGCAGTGCAACAACTCACGTCGATTATGAAAATAGGTGGAAGCAAGCAGGAGACGAGCTGATAACACAAATTCCGTCATTTCCTAAAACTAGGAATAGCTCTCGCGATGCACTCTTTACAGGGTCTGAAGTACTAATTGAAAAAGGTGATTTTTTGAGACTTTCGAGTCTAAATCTCAGTTATCGATTTAAGTCAGCTCGCCATACCAAATTTGAAATGAATGGTATTCTTCAAGTGCAAAATGTAGGAATTCTTTGGCGAGCTAATAATAAGGGCATAAATCCTGGATCTGTCAGGTCGACCTATCCCCGTCAACGAACATATACATTGGGTTTACAATTTGAATGGTAAGATTATGAAAACTTTAAAAATATTACTGCTATGCCTGATCACTTTGCAGGGTTGTGATTCATCGTTTCTCGACGTTAAAATGGATCAAGCGATGGAAGTCCCAACAACACTAGATGATTTTGATCTTTTGCTAGCAAACAATTCGATATTATGCCATAGCTCAGGTCACCTGATAGGAAGCGTATCAGGCGAGGAGTTTCATCTTTCTCAGAACTCCTATGATCTGATAACAAGACCTGAAGAACAAGCTGCCTATTTATGGGAAGCTGATGACTTTTACGGTCGGGAGTCCACAGATTGGAACTATCCCTTTCAACGTGTTCTCTATTGCAATATTATTTTGGAGGGAATGAAAAAGATCCAACGAAATGAAATCAATTCGGAAGAATATGATAAGATAAAAGGTGAAGCGTTATTTCACCGGGCAAATGCCTTTTTTATGCTATCCCAACTTTTTGCAGCACCATTTGGTGACGCAGATCATGCCGACTTTGGTATTCCAATCCCCCTAACTCCCGATCCATCATGGGTTTCACAGCGAAGCAGTGTCGAGGCGACCTATCATCAGATCGAAAAGGATCTCTTGGAAGCCAAAGATCTACTTACTATAACATCGGAGAACATCTATCGTCCTAATAAAATAGCTGTACTTGGTCTTTTAGCACGTTTGAATCTTTTCACAGGCGAATATTCCTCAGCCTTGTCGTTTGGCAAAGAAGCTCTTGCTTTTAAGGATGACCTGATCAACTTTAATACGCTAATACCTGCGAACGAAAACTACAGCTTTCCCATGCATGGAAACGGTAACGTAGAAATTATCTTTTACGACTGTTCCTACACTGGACTAATGTTCTATGAGGATAAATACCGCGTTAATGGATCCTTGTTCGGTGAGTATAAGGAAAATGATCTCCGAAAAAAATATTTCTTTCAATCAAAACTTGACGGCCATTCCTATAAAGGTTCCTATGTTGGAAACCTCAATTTTTTCACTGGTATTGCTACGGATGAACTATATCTGATTGTTGCTGAATGTGAAATTAGGACCAACAGGATTCAAGCTGGTATCGAAAAATTAAATGAACTTTTGAAAAATAGAACGCAGGAAGGTTTATTTGTTCCGTTAGGTGAGCTGGAGCAAAGCGTTGCTTTGGAAGTTGTGTTAAATGAACGTAGGAAAGAATTAATCAATCGAGGATTAAGATGGAGTGACCTTCGGCGGCTTAACTTTATTGACAACAGGGATATTTCATTGCAAAGAACCCTAGCCGGGAAGGAGTATAACATGTCAGGTAAGGACAAAAGGTTTACGTTTCTAATTCCCAACAATGTTATTGAGAAATCTTCAGTTACTCAATTCAATAGGTAATAAGACAAAAACATAACCAGAAAGAATTCAATCAAAACTATTGAACTAACTTTCTGGTTACGTTTATGCATTTTTAAATAAGCTTATGGTTTATAGGTCCTTGAAGTCTCTGTGACCCCTGGCAGGAGCTTAGCTTCTTCTACTGTCTTTTCCTCCAAATCCTCATTGTTCTGATTGTTGAATTGGATGGCGCAGCGAACAGGGTTTGTTGGAGTAAAACAGGTATTGCTTTGCGAAGGATCCATGGTGATGGCACCAACAACGTCATCTGCTGGTGTGGCACCTTGAGATGAAATAAGATGCCAATTGAGTGAAAATTTAGCTTTAGCGAAACTAAAGGTACCATAACCTAGAGAAAGCATAATTGCAAATACAGTAATAAAATGCTTTTTAACATAAATTAGATTTTTCATTTTTTTTTTTAAATTTAATTGAACGATCAGTGATTGAGTTCTTAACTCACTTAAATTTTAAGATTAATTTTTATAGACCTTTTGGCTGGCCTGCCTCGGAATTAGAATCCTAGATTCTTTTTCGGAAGATTGATATCATTTGAAATATTTTTTGCGGAATGCAGATCTCGGGTATTCTTTCGTGAGATACGCTTTTCAAGTTGCAATCCAATTAAACTGATCAATAGAAAAATGCAGTTTAGAACCAGATGAACTTCCCAACTCAGATGTTGAAATACTAATCCACATCCACAAGGTAAATTTTCAGGTTTTCCTAATAATGCAACTGCGACATAAGTAGTAAATATTATCATCAGTAGACCAGAGAGATAGAACCCAACTATCCTGTATTTTTTAAAGAGGAAAAATAGAGCTGTAATAACTTCTAAGAAGGGAAGCATATAAGCTAACATGGCGCCCAATCGATCATTAAAAGGCTGTTGAATCATTGCACTTTTAAAAAGTTCAAAGTGCAAGATCTTATCAAGGCTCACCGGGATCCACATGGCTAGAAGGATCAGAGTGCAAATGTAATAGGCATAGTGGGTGGTAGCTTTCATGGCACATTCAATGAATTTAGATAAGCAAAGTTATTTGCTAAAAGCCTGTGAATGCAGCCGTTTTCCGACTAATTGTGCCGTGTTAAATTTCGCATAAAGTCCCTTATTCAGGCTGATTGTTCTTTCGAAATTCGGAAAGGGTAGAACCAGTATAGGCCTTAAATGTCCGATTGAGCGAATGCACATCACTAAATCCTACATTTAAGGATATTTCCAATAAGCTTTGATCGGTGGACATCAGTAATTGCTTGACCCGATCTATTTTTTTATTCCTGATGTACCTTGAAGGTCCAATATGAAGATAGAAACTAAATAGTTTTTCAAGTTTGCGCCTGGTTATCGGAAAGTCTCGAACCAGATCAGATACCCTGATTGATTGTTGGTTTTTCAAAGATGAATCGATGGTTAGAATGATATTATGTACCAATTTCTTTTCTTCGGAGAAACGATCTCTTCCTTGTATCAAACCCTTGAATGTGGAAAGGAGCTTGCTAAGTTGAATCAGTATAAATTGAGTTTGGTGGGCTTGTTGTTTGAGTGAGTTTGGATGCAATTTGGAAAGTTCACTTCGGTATTTGGTATCCATGAGACAGGTCTGAAAGGATTCCAATGTTTCCTTGCTCCTAGTGATGAATTGCAACAGAACGGGAAACTGGTTTGCAAATAAGACGCTGACATCGTGCGCGAAACTGATTACTCGAAAGGCATGCTTTCCTGGTGA
The DNA here is from genome assembly GCF_046161205.1 of Sphingobacterium sp. BS-2. Taxonomy (NCBI): domain Bacteria; kingdom Pseudomonadati; phylum Bacteroidota; class Sphingobacteriia; order Sphingobacteriales; family Sphingobacteriaceae; genus Sphingobacterium; species Sphingobacterium sp. BS-2. The sequence goes on along the minus strand of NZ_JBIXGO010000010.1, from coordinate 179,782 downwards.
AAAGGCTGCCTGATATTCTCCAGGCCTGATATAAAAGAAAACACAGTGTCCTTCTTCCACTAAAATGCTTTCCTTTAAATCTTCCATTGAATAATTGGCTTTGCCTTGAAAAAATGAAATAAGTACATAACAAGCATGTTGAGATAGAATTGATATCACACATTTTTTGTCGGTCTCAAGGAGATATTGATCGACCAAGACAGATTGGCAATTGAAATTTTCCTGAACGAGTTCTATTTTGTCGGACCAATGACGAATCTTTTGATAGTTAGATTCCTCAAAAGACTCTGAGGGCACTCCTACGAGTAGCTCCCGCATCATTCCTTTATCATTATTAAAAAGCTCGAACTTCATATTGTCAATCCTGTTACTCTAAAGAAATTCTATCAAAATTTTGTTTTTTGAGCTCTATGGCGAACTGAATGGCATGATCCAACGAAATCAAAGGTTCTAAATTTAGATAGTTTAATATTTGCGCTAATCGCTCATGTATAGTTCCAAATATGATTACAGGAGAAATTTCCAGCTCATTGTAGCATGCCAACAGCCTTTCCTCAGAAACCTTTCGGAAACGCTCCGAGGTAGGACGATGTCCATCCTCCACAAACGGAAATTCTATTGGTAGATGAAAGAAGATGTCATAACTGTTCTTTGCATAGGTCTTAGCCATCTTTTCAAAACCAGCCAGCAACAGCTCAAAATCTTGATATTGGCGAAAATTCTTGAGTTTCTTCCACAGCATGGTCCAATTATTCTCCTCGGGGTAAGCACCGGTGATCAACCTGGTGCTACCATAGAGCCATTCCTGCAGTGGACAGCCGTCGCTGATGAAGCCAGTGGACAATCCAGCTTCGGCATGCACGCGCCGCTCAAAGCGTTCCATCCCCAAACGAAGCAACTGTGCATAGGAACAATCCTTTAGCGAGGTGCCCGGAAATAACCAAGGAAGGATCTCACGCATGGTTGGGGCATGGGTCGTTGGAATCCCGGTAGCTAGTGAAAGGGCGAGTGTGAGGCTGGTCTTTCCGGTGCAGTAGGTCCCGCTGATCACGATGCGTGGCTTATGTTCAGGGCATCTCATGGCAAATCTTAAATTTTGCATCCATGTTTCCCATCTGGCTCATGAGCGAAACGGTCTGCCAAGCTTTCCCGCGCAGCATGGTCTGCTGGCGGAGGTCGAACTGCAGATCAACGCGGTAACAATCGGATCGGTAGGGTCGCTTAAAGTCGATTTCCATGCTCCGAAGCCAAATATTGGGACAATCCATCCGATCTTTAGACAGAAGGGAATACAGCAGCACCTGCATCAGCTGTCCCGATATCCGAACGCTGTCCAAAGGGCTAAGGGGATTGTCATAGGCACTGAATCCCCAAACATCCGCAGGATACGGTGACGGTCCTGATAATTGGGCAGAAATGGATTCAGTCTGTAGGTCCATGTGGATTTGGTCCAATTCGAGGTTGCGCTGCCTGTAGAGCTCTCGGTGGAGGGAACCTTCTCCAAAAGGCCATAGATCAAAATCCCGAAAATCGATCTGGGTTGGGCCGGGGTGGTCAATAACGATACGCAACTGGGCATTCTGGATCTTTACTTCCAGGCTTGTCAAGCCAATGTTGATCGAATTGAGATCCTGATGGGATTCAGCAATGGATATTTCAAACGGAACGGTCATCCCGCTTGTGATGTCCATTGATTTTTTTATTTGTAGCGTAAGGTTCCGCAGGATGGAACGGTTAATTTCGTGCCTGGTCAGCCGTTTCTGCTTGATGAGTATGCCCTCTGCCAAAAATAGGCCCATGGCAACATATTCCATACTTCCCAAGTGTAGTGCCTGTTGGTTTGGCCTTTGCGGACCATCATAATGAACGGAAAATGATCCTCGGATCTGGTTTTGTCCACCCAGGCTGAAATTGGAAACCTGAAATTGGAACCTGCTGAATCCAAAAGAAAAATAACGGGTATGGGAAGGTCCCAAAATGCTGTTTAAGCTATCAATTGGCTGTATCATGGTTAGCTGTATTGCTTTTAGCTAAAAGTAGGGCAAGGAACGATGATAATTTTGGCGAATGCCGTAAGAGGTCCAGTGACATCCGCTGTTTCTGCAATTATTTAACTGAATAAAATATTTGTTAACCAATGCAGCAAAAAGATTGTGATATTAATTATTAATTTATATTTTGCGAATTCGTCTAGTTTTTGAACCTAAATTTTCCAGTTATGGATATTCAAAAATTGTTATTTGAGGAAATTCGGTCAAGGATTTCCAATCCGGCCTCCTGGTCGAAGGAAATTTCCGAACTGCTGCACCTGGGCAGGGATGCGGTTTACCGCAGGGAGCGTGGTGATGTGCAGCTCACTGCCAGTGAACTAGGGAAGCTCTGCCGCCATTATGGCATTTCGCTGGACAGTTATCTGCTTAGTGACCGGCACAATGTAGTATTTAAGCACACGAGCCTCAACCATCAGGATAGCTATAACTATACCCAATATATCCACCAGCTGCTTCTCCAACTTCAGCACATGGTTTCTTGCGAGCAAAAGGAGATTATCTTCTGTGCCGACGACGTCCCAATCTTCCATTTTATGGAATTTGCCGAGCTAACCTATTTTAAGCTCTACTCCTGGAACCAAGCCGTGCTGAACCTAGGGGTCAGTTATGAGGATTTTGTTTATGAACTCAAAAAGCAGCACCTGGAACCGGTGTTTAAAAACCTACATGAAACCTACTGCAGGATCCCATCCAGGGAAATCTGGTCAAGGGGTACGATCGGGCCAATCTTGGAACTCCTGGAATACCATTATGACATCGGTAGCTTTCGAAATCAGGATAGCATTGGCCTGCTACTGGAGCAGCTCGGCCATCTCATAACGAATCTAAAAAGATGGACCAAAAGGCAGGAAAAACACGAGGGTGTGCACTTTGACCTCTACCTATCGCCCGTTAACCTGGGCATAAGCCAGATGCTGTGCCGATTTGATGGCCAGCAGTCCGTATCGGTCAAGCTCTATACCATCAATAGCATCGCTACTTTGGACATGAGGTACGTTACCGAAACCATTGATTGGATCCGTGGCGTATTGAATAAGTCCAGCTGCCTGAGCAAACTTTCGGAAAAGGAGCGGATCCATTTCTTCAACCATTTGGATGGCTGTATTGATGGCCTGGCCGGTCGAATGAACCTTCCTCAGGCCTGAGCATAGGGATGATTGTCGATTGGAAAAAATTTTTCATGCAGTTCGGTGATTATGGGAAAGGATTTAACGGAAAAATTGATGGCACTGATTGGGTGGTACGATTCCGCTTCAATGTGTGCGAGTGGAGGTGCACTTGAGGATACATCTCTATCAGAAATACTGACCCAAACCGCAAGATCAATCCAACGAATGTACTTCTTACGAAAAAAGCAAAACCAATTTGAAAGGGAATTCAGGAAAGTACGGAATACCATCCTTTATATGTTGAAGAACCTTTCAAAGGAAATTGAACCTGATGGTTTACAAGGCAGGCCTTGCGAATGTGTCAATCTATTGGAGACATTTTTAGGGGAAATCGATGAACGGTTTTCCCAGCATTTGAACGGAAATGATCCCTTGAGCAAACGGATGGTAACGGCGTTCCAAAGGGAGCTTGACGAGTCTTTTGAACCCGCTCAGGTGCCCCTTCCAACCAATGCAGGAGATACTATCGATTTGCTCAAAAAGATCCTCAGTGAACGGTTGGAACGAAATCCTAGCTATGGCGTATTGAAAAAACTGAGAGACTTTATGGATAGATTTAAGCATGTCCCTCAGAGCATCCATCACCCTCCGTTAACCTGGGTCGATGCGAACCTGATCCTGTTGGATTATCGGGATGGGCTATACCTGAGCAGGTTACTCGAAAGGGTTAAAAGAGGAATCGAAAAATCGGACCCCTGTGAGCAGATTTCCTTTATGGAATCTTTTGGGAAATACCTTCTGACACTAAAGAGAATCTCAAGGTTTAACGGCATCAGAAAAAACCGAATGATCGGGTTGTTGGAACAGTTTATCGAAAGGTATTTGTCCTCTGAAGACAAAAAAGGGGTTCGACCTCCATTTCAGGATGGAGTCAAGGCCAAGCAAAGTGGTATGGAGAAAATTACCTGCAACCTTTCTGCTGACCAGCTTGCGCTCATCCTGCGTGCTATGGATGAAAGCCGATTGGTCGGAGCCAAATCCATGAACGCGGTCTTTCGGCAGATCATCCCATTCCTAAGTACCGACCGCAAGGTAAATCTTTCCTATGGAGCGGTCCGCAGCAAAGCGTACTCTCCAGAAGATAGGGACCGACAGGTTGCTGTTGGCCTGCTGGAGAAGATGATCGAAAAGATCCAAAGCTATTGAAATCTGCAATTATCCCTTACTTACTTACTTACTTACTTACTTACTTACTTACTTATTTACTTATTTACTAACTTCATCTCGTTTAAGGACCGAATCAAACGATTTATCCTTTTGAATGTTCTCTGTTCTACCTAAAGATCGGTTCCTATTCCTAAACTTGCTGAAGAAGGGAAGTAATGAGCGGATCAAAGAACATAACTTTCAAACTGGTGGAATCAACATAAACCCCTCAACTGAACTATCATTAAGTTGAAAGCTAGCCTTATTTATCCATGCACAGCGGGTTTGCTTGTAAGTTGTGAATTTTCAAATTCCATAAAAAAAGGCTTATGGAACCTTATCCTATAAGCCTCAATAAGGAGGAGGAAGTCTGTAATTATAGCCTTCCGGAATCCTTGAAAGAATAATAACCATCTGGTGTTATGATCAGATGGTCAAGTACGCGGATGTCCAACAACCGTGCTGCTTGGTCGATCTTCTTTGTGAGCAGGATATCAGGGTCACTGGGAACCAGGTTTCCCGAGGGGTGGTTGTGCACCAGGATCAAAGCTGAGGCATTCGCCTTGAGGGCTGCGGTAAATATCACTTTGGCATCCACTGGGGTGGCATCAATACCACCTGCGGAAACTTGATAGATTCCTAGCACCCTATTTCCCGTATTGAGCAATAGAATCTTAAATTCTTCTGCATACTCTATCCTTTCTGCATTCCAGCAGGTGAGCAGTAGGGAATAAACCTCTTTGGAAGATGTGAGCTTTGGTCTTTGGGAAGGTCGAACTGGGTTTTGGTAAGATATGCGTACTTCGGCAACCTGTTGCCATTCCTGTTGATTTTGTTGAGTTTCCATAGTTTTCAATTTTAAGTTTACGAATGGAATGAATTATGGCATCTGGTGCGGATGAATGGAAGCAAGGGCAAAAAGCAACGGAATAAAGGAAGGGAAGTTGGCTGGGACAGCGTTTATGCCGGAATTTTTTGTTCCGCCACCGACCCGAAGTCCGGACTTCATGGCAGAATTCTTTTCAGGGAGTAAATGATAAAATGGTCGCTCTGGAAACAATTTGGGACGGGAACAGGGAACAGCAGAGGAACAAGAAGAAAGTTGTTCTTTTTTGCCAAGGCGTCAACCGCTTACTTTGATCTTAGGAACGGACAGGTGTCTGTTTATTAGAATGATAACCAATACGTAAAGCGTCATGAAAGAACTGAACTGGAATCACTTTATCTTGCTGGCCATGGCATCGACCATGCACTATTATTTGATTTTGCTGGTCATTTTTTACCGCAGGAGGTTTTTGAGTTTTTTCGAAGGTTCAACTCAGCAATTTACACCTTTTCAAAATACTAGGAATGAACGAGCTGAAGATAGCCAAGAGGATCAAGACAAAGGTTTTCAGGTGGAAATGGAATTGGACCGGTTCTGCCAAAAACTCAGAACGATCTTTAAGCAATCGCGAATCGAGGGTAGTGCAGAAGATCTCCATATAAACATCTTAGGCCTGCTTATGCAATATCCCTTATTATGTCAAGTGGAATTAAGGCCTTCCATCGAGGAAATGATTCTTCAGGAATCCAAGGATATGCAAGGGGAGCTTAGCCAAAAACAGATGGATCGGATCTGGAAATCGATCGCATAAAAATATAGCGGATGTCCCCTCACAGCACCAGCAGCGTTGGGGCAATTGGAGAATAGGGAGAATGGTTGCCTGTTGACCGGGACATTCCGCTTACCAAAAAAAGTAAAACTTAACCCACATAGTGATGAAGAAAATTGAAGGGAATCCAAGGAGGTGGAAGCAGCAATTGTGCAAATTGATTTTTATTGCCTGCTTGCAGGTTCATGAAATTGCTTTTGCCCAAGATGGCCTGGCGGGCATCAATGAAGCCAATGAGAAGGTAAGGAGCTATTTTGATTCCGGCACCAAGTTGATGTATGCCGTAGGGGCAATACTAGGACTTATAGGAGCGGTCAAGGTATTCCAGAAATGGAACAATGGAGATCCTGATACAGGTAAGGTCGCGGCGGCATGGTTTGGAAGCTGTGTGTTTTTAGTGTTGGTAGCAACGGTAATCAAATCGTTTTTCAACGTATAGGAAAATGGCAAGTGCAGTTTACCCGATCAATAAGGGCATCAATCAACCCCTAGAGTTCAAAGGACTCAAAGCGCAGTACATCTGGTATCTGGCTATCGGAATACTCCTGTTGCTGTTCCTGTTTGCGGGGCTTTATTATCTGGGAGTCCCAAGTATGCTATGCTTGGCAATCATTATAACCTTGGGATGCATTCTTTTTATCCAAATATTTCGCTTTAGTCGGAAGTATGGACAGTATGGCCTGATGAAAAAAATTGCCAAGTCACAGTTACCTATAGCTATAAGGAGCAGAAATAGATCGGTCTTTCGTTTGGAAGCGAGATTTAAAAGATAATAATCAAATCACTTAAGTAAGTCCTTAAAATATAAGATACAGATATGGCAAAGGAGAGGTCGATGGAAGCGTTGTTTCCAATATTGGAAATCGAAGGTAATGCATTGGTAAGTAAAATGGGCGATCTGACGTTGGCCTATGAACTGGTGCTTCCAGAAATATTTACCTCAAGCGAACAGGATTTTGAGGGTTTTCATCAAGCTTGGGTTCGTGCTTTGCGGCTGCTACCAAAGCACAGCATCCTGCATAAGCAGGATTGGTTTCTAGAAAGTGTCTTTCGAGCAGAATTTCGACCCGATCCTAACAGTTTTATGAGCCAATCTTCAGACCGACATTTCCATGAACGTCCATTTCTTGACCATCGATGCTTTTTGCTACTCAGCAAATGTGTCGAACCTAAACGAATTGTCAATTCGCTTTTTTCGAACCTGATCAAGCCTAATCTTGTTCCACGAAACATTTTGGAGGATGACTATGCGGAACGTTTTCGGGAATGTTGCCAGCAATTCGTGAACATCCTTCAAGAAAGTGGACTTTGCCGAATTCGAGATATGAGGCATGACGAGCTAGAGAGTACATTGAACCAGGCAGGACTGCTGGAACGGTACTGTACACTTTCGTCAGGCAACGATCCACTCTTGCTACGTGACATTGATCTAAGCAATGGCATTCGAATTGGCGGAAAAGAGGTAGGCTGTTATACCCTCGGTGATGCGGAATCCCTTCCATCGCTGTGCGCAAGCCGCATGAACTACGATAAATACAGCACAGACAGGAGCAAGTTCAGCGTGGGTTTTGCTTCGCATTTGGGACAACTGCTTCCCTGCAATCACCTGTATAACCAGTATATCTTTTTGGAAGATGCCGAGCAGACCTTAAAAAAAATGGAAGGAAAGCGTTTGCGTCTACAATCCCTTGCAGCTTACAGTCGGCAGAACCTTATTGCTAGGGATGCGACCAATGCTTTTTTAAACGAAGCTTTTGCGCTGCAGCATCAAGCTGTCAAAGCGCATTTTAATATTCTGATCTGGTCAGAAGAGGAACAACAAATTAAAAAAGCAAAGCAACTGCTTTCATCCTCCCTTGCGAGCATGGACTGCCGGATCAAAGAAGAAACGGTAGGAGCAGCTCAAATTTTCTGGGCAGGGATACCTGGAAACGCAGGTTCTTTTCCTATGAACGAATGCTTCGATACCTTTACCAACCAAGCCAGCTGTTTTTTGAATCTGGAAACAGGCTATCGAAGTTCGATTAGTCCTATTGGTATCCGGCTTGGAGACAGACTTAGCGGAAAGCCACTCCATGTTGACATCAGTGATGAACCTATGGAAATGGGGATCTGTACGAATCGGAATAAATTTATCTTGGGACCTTCAGGAAGTGGAAAATCCTTCTTTACCAACCACATGGTCCGAACTTATTTTGAACAAGGCTGCCATGTGGTTTTGGTGGACGTTGGACATTCCTACCAAGGACTTTGCGAGCTGGTTGGAGGCTATTACTTTACCTATACCGAAGACAATCCAATCCGGTTCAATCCTTTTTACCTAGGACAGGGGGACCAGCTGGATACCGAAAAAAAAGAAAGTATTAAGACACTGCTGCTCGCGCTATGGAAAAAAGATGACGAAGCTTTTCGCCGTTCAGAATATGTTGCCTTATCCAACGCCATCAGCGGTTTCTATGAATATCTTGCCCTAAAGGACGGAATTTTCCCCTGTTTCGACAGTTTCTATGAGTACCTCCATGGCACTTTTCGTCAAACGGTGGCTAGGGATCGTGTGAAGAGGCAGGATTTCGATATCGATAATTTTCTCTATGTGCTGCGTCCTTACTATGCAGGAGGTGAATTTGACTACCTTCTCAATGGCCAAGACAAGTTGGATATGCTCCACGAAAGGTTTATAGTCTTTGAGCTGGACAACATTAAAGACCACCCGATTCTATTTCCCGTTGTTACCATCATCATCATGGAAGTTTTCATCAGCAAGCTTCGAAAAATGAAAGGTGTGCGTAAGATGATCCTGATCGAAGAAGCGTGGAAAGCCCTGATGAAGGAAGGTTTTGCTGAATATATCAAATACCTTTTCAAGACGGTCAGAAAGTATTTCGGTGAGGCGGTCGTGGTTACCCAGGAAGTCGATGACATCATCTCTTCGCCTGTGGTCAAGCAAGCCATCATCAACAATAGCGATTGCAAGATTTTGCTCGACCAAAGTAAATATCAAAACAGATTTGATCAGATCCAAGAACTCCTTGGTCTGACCGAAAAAGAAAAGGCACAAGTGCTCTCACTGAACCGAGCGAATGATCCTAATCTGAAATATAAGGAAGTCTTTATTAGCCTTGCAGGTGTCATTAGCAAAGTTTACCGTACGGAAGTGTCGATGGAGGAGTATCTGGTCTACACGACCGAGGAACGCGAAAAATTTCGCCTGCGAAGTTACATGGATGCTCAGCATGGGGATGTTCAAAGTGCTGTAAAGGCTATGGTTAAAGATAACATCAAGTAAATAACTGATCAGTATATAAACTTTAATTAATCGATATATAGGGTTATGAAAAAGCATTTTATCGTAATTATGTTGCTTTTTTTGTTCATGCATATTGTGCCAAACCGGCCAACGGCCAGTGCACAATTGGTCCTTTCAGAAGTCATCAAGGCGGCGATAAAAAAAGTAGTCAAGGCCATGGATTTGAAAGTTCAGCGGCTGCAAAACAAAACAATCTGGCTTCAACAAACACAAAAAACAATAGAAAATCTACTCTCCAAAACTCGTTTGGACGAGATTGCTGCCTGGAGCTTCCGTCAAAAGGAAACATTTGCATCCTATTATGAATCGCTCATGAAGGTAAAGTCAGTCCTACTCCAATTTAATCAGGTGAAGGAGATTATTCAAAAGCAAGTCGCTATGGTAGGAATCTATCAGCGAACTTGGAACGACCTTAAAAAGAAAGACCATTTTACAGCAGAAGAACTGCACTATATGGCCAAAGTGTATGCCGGCATCTTAGCGGAAAGCCTAGGTAATGTCGAGGAGCTTACCAGTTTGGTGAGTTCCTGTTCTTTTCAGATGAGTGATGGTGAACGCATGAAACTAATCAATGTCCTAAGCGATCGAGTCGAGGATAATTACCAGAGCCTTTTACGGTTCAACCGGCAGAATAGCTTGCTCAGCCTGCAACGGAGTAAATCCTTAAAAGAGGTTCTGCGAATCAAAAAACTCCATGGAATCCCTGATAAAAATTTAGAACGATGAGAAAATGGATCGCCTTGGCTTGTGCAATCCAGCTGACCATAAGCCTAGTTCAAGGGCAAACACTAAAAGAATGGATCCGGCAGAAGAAGACTCAGCAAGAATACCTGCTGACCCAGATTCTTGCCAACCAAATGTACCTAGATCTTTTGACTAAGGGTTACCGTGTATTTCGTACCGGAATGGGCATCGTAGCCGAATGGAAGCAAGATGAATTCAGGCTCCACAAGACTTTTTTTAGATCCCTTGGACTAGTTCGCCCTGCTGTACGTCGATTCGGAAAAATTGCTGAGAGTACGGCCATCCTGATGGAAATTGTCGCTATGCATCGCCGGCTGAGCAAACGCCTAACAGGAAGTGAACTTTCCCAAGTAGAAAAGCAATATATGCGATCTATGTTGGAAGGTATCTTTAAGAAAAGCTTTACGAGTTTTGATCAGGTTGTGGAATTACTGGAGGAATCCTTTCACCTAGAAGATCAGCAAAGATTGATTCGTTTGCAGCAAATTCATGAGCATTTGAAAGAGCATCTCCTAATGATCCGGGAAGTGGAGATAACGATGAATTACTTGGAAAATAATAGGATTAAGCATCTGAAGCGATCTTCTGATATGCAAAGGCTTCATCAACAAAAGTAAAGAAAATGAAAGCGATAAAACCGATAATTTTTGCATTATTGATGATCTTGGTTCAGGCACTGCCAGTTAGGTCACAATCCGCTGAGGTGGTTCAGCTACTGCTCAATGTGGAGAAGCTGGCGCAGTTTAAAACCATTTTCAAGCAAATGAAACAGGGCTATAACATCCTTCAAGGCGGCTACCGTACTGTTAAGGGTCTGAGTGCGAGTAATTTCAACCTACACAAAACCTTTTTGGATGCACTGCTTCGCGTAAGTCCAACGGTGAGGCGATACCATAAAGTTGCCGACATCATTCAAATGCAGCTGAATATCCTCGAAACTTGCCGAACTTTCAACAGGCAACTAAATAAGAAAAATCTTTTTCAAGACGGGGAACTGAGCTATCTGGTAAAGATTTATCAAGGCCTGTTAGACCGCTCGTTAAATAACTTGGAGGAGCTGGTGATGGTCTTAAGTGATCGAGCGCTCAGCATGAACGACTCCGAACGGCTCCATGCGATCGATGGAATCCATGATGAAATGCAAGAGATGACGATCTTTCTAAGAAAATTTTCCAATGATTCCAAATTGCTGCTGCTTCAGCGCAAGAAGGAAGTGAATGATGTAAGATCCATTCGAAAGCAAATTGAACAACCTTAAAATTCTGGATGATGAAACCTTTACTAATATACTTGGGCTTGATTCTATTTGCTTCTATGATTCCCTTGGTATCCAAGGGGCAGGGAATTGCCCAGGAAATGCAGAGTATGCATACTGTCTTGGAGCAACTATACGCTGAGATGATGCCCCTTTGCAGCACACTGATCGGTGTAGCCCAAGGGATTGCCGGATTTGCTGCGACGTGGTATATCGGTTCTAGGGTCTGGCGGCATATTGCCAATGCGGAACCGGTGGATTTTTATCCCTTGCTTCGACCATTTGTCATCGGCTTCTGCATTGCCCTGTTTCCATCGGTCATTTCGCTGATCAATGGCGTGATGAATCCGGTCGTATCGGCTAGTTCGGCAATGGTGAAGGATTCAAACCGCGCGATTGAAGTGCTGCTTGAAAAAAAGGAAGAAGCCATCAGGCAAAGCGATTCCTGGCAAATGTATGTAGGGGATACCGGAGAAGGAAATCGTGATAAATGGTATAAATATACCCACGGTGAAGATCCTTCATCAGAGGGAATGTTGGATGAAATTGGCAATGATATCAAGTTTGCCATGGCTAAAGCATCCTATAATTTCCGCAATTCAGTCAAGGAATGGCTCAGCGAGGTCCTACAGATCCTGTTTGAGGCCGCCGCACTATGCATCAATACGCTGCGAACCTTTCAGTTGGTGGTGCTATCCATTTTAGGACCCTTGGTATTCGGCATTGCCGTGTTTGACGGCTTTCAGCATACCCTGACCGTTTGGATCGCCAGATACATCAATATCTTCCTTTGGCTTCCTGTTGCCAATATCTTTGGTGGTATTCTGGGCAAAATCCAGGAAAATATGCTCAAGCTTGACCTCTCACAACTCGCCGATCAAGGAGATACCTTCTTTAGCCGGACGGACCTGGCGTATTTGGTTTTCCTGATCATCGGTATCGTGGGCTATTTCAGCGTGCCTTCGGTAGCCAACTATATCGTGCATGCGGGAGGTGGTTCGGTGCTGGGTCAGAAAGTTGGAAGCCTGATATCCAAATCCAGTCAAGTTGTCCTCAGTGGGGGCGCTGCTGCAGGGGGAATGGTCATCGATGCCTTAGGTTCAGCCCATAATAAAATGACCCAAGATCTGTCGGGAAGCAGCCAGTCGGATCCTTATTTCCCCCATAAGAGAAAGGGGGATTCCTTTATGGACGATAAATTGAAAGGTCAGCAATCTATGGGTAAGAAGTATCCAAAATAAGTAAGGTGCTTGATTAAGGTTATGATTAAAAAGGAGGAGATATGTTTGGAAAATTAAGAAACTTGGATCGTGCATTTCAGCAAGTACGCCTATTCAGTATATTGACTGTATCTGGGAGCCTTATACTGAGCTTTTATGCACTGTATCAGAGTTTCAGGTCAGTACGCGGCATGCAGGACCGAATCTATGTCCTTGCACAGGGAAAAGCCATGGAGGCTTACGCCAGCAATCGCGGAGAAAATTTTAACGCCGAGGCAAAAAGTCATATCGCAAATTTTCACCAGCTGTTCTTCAATTTGGTACCCGACGAGCAGGCTAACCGTAAGAATATCCGAATGGCGCTGTACTTGGCGGACCAGCGTGCCCACCGCGTCTTCTCGGACCTCTTGGAAAGCGGATATTATACCAACTTGGTTTCGGGAAATGTCAGCCAGAAGATCGCAGTTGATAGTATCCAGCTTTTTGGACGTCAGCTGGAGATGCATTTTCGCTTTTTTGGTAAGCAAACCATCACCAGAAGTAGCCAAGTCGTCGTTCGCTCGCTCATTACAGAGGGGGCTCTAAGAGAAATCGAGCGATCGGACCATAATCCGCATGGGCTACTGATTGAACAATGGAAGACACTGGAAAACAAGGATATTGAAGTCACTCAAAGAAATCGATAAATCCATATTAAAAATGTAAGAATCTTGGAAGGAGGGGAAGATGGAAAGGTTAGATATGGTTCTTAAAGATCGGCATGCAATCACACTAAAAAAGAGATCAGTGGCGTTGCCTTGGGATCCCGTGTTTTGCTTTATTACGGTCTCAAGTGTGCTGTTGCTGGTACACATCTATCTACTAATACGTTTAACAGAAATCGTTCCGGCAGTATATCGCGTGCCGCATGAATTTCACCTGCATCAAAGCAACCAGCTGAATTTTCCTCCTCCTATACAGCCCATCATTCTAAAACACGATACTTTACAAATGGATCCCTGCTATTACCCATAGAATTCCCACGACTTTTTAAGTAAAAATAAACACCAAAATAAATCGCATGAATAAAATGAAACAATTTCGATGGAGCCGGCGGAAGCAGCAGCTGCTTTTTGCCGCCCCACTATTGATCCTTCCTGTCGCCGCTATGGGATTTTGGAGTATAGGAAACCTTGGGCAACATAAAAAGGAGTCCTTAGACAGCTTAAAAAATGGGGCCTTGTTGGATATTCCACAGGCACAAGTTTCCAGTAAAGGAGAAGCGGACAAAATGGATCTTTATGCAAATAGCGTATTCCTTGAGGATGGTCAACCTATAACATCTGTTCCTCTGAACCAGAATTGGAACCAGCAGACGGGCGACAGCATTCAAGACGGAGCATTCTCGTCAACAGACGATGCTTTTATGAACCTCGAGACAGCAAATGAAGGTTCTCAACAAGCGGCAATGCTGGAAAAAAGCTTGCTTGCGCTTCAGGCCCAGCTGAACCAACAGAGACCTCCCTTGCAGGAAAATCGATACGAAAACATACCAAGGCCCTTAACTTCTCCCATTTCTTCAGATGTCGAAAGGCTTGAGCTATTGATGGAAAAGATGGAAACGGGGAATACGGAAGACCCAGAGCTCGCTCAGCTTTCGAGCATGCTCGAGAAAATCATTACGATTCAGCATCCCGAACGCCTGCAGCAGGAAATGCAGGAAGAAGCTTTGGCACTACAACCTGCTATCTATGGAGTGACTTCTGAACGGGATCTTGTGCCGCGAAGTTTGATGCTGGATACCATTGTTGAAGGTGAAGTAGAGGGATTTTTTGGACTGGGTGATTCGGGGGAAATGCAGCTGCAAAAGGAAAATGCCATTCAGGCTGAAATCTACGGAGAACAAACGGTTGTCAATGGATCCACCATAAGGATAAGCTTGAGAGAGGATGTTCAACTTGCTGGTTCAAAGCTAAGGAAAGGCAGCATGCTATTCGGTGTGGTCGGCCTGCAAGGCGATCGACTTCAGGTCAAGATCAGTGGAATTCGTATGGATCAGTCTTTATTGCCCGTGGAACTAGCGCTCTTTGACTTGGACGGGATTGCGGGCATCTATATTCCGGGATCCATCACCCGCGAAGGTGCCAAGAACGCTTTAGATCAAGGGATACAAGCCATGCGATTCAGTGAATTGAATGAATCGCTGAGTGGGAAGGCGATCGATGTGGGAATCGATGCGGCAAAGGATCTGCTTACCAGAAAAGCGAAGCTAATCAAGGTGACCATTAAGGATGGTTATCGGGTCTTGCTTAAGCAGAAATAATAAAGAGTCAACAACATTTAATCAATAGATAGATCATGAAAAACATCATTATGTACTTGGCAATCCTTGGGATCTGGTATCCTTGGAATGCCGCGGCTCAGCAGAGGAAGCCGACGAAACTCGCCATAAGCCATAACAAAACCACCAATATTGTCTTTCCTTTTTCCATTGTCGGTGTTGATCGCGGAAGTCCGGATATTTTGGTGCAGAAAGCCCAAGGTGTCGCACACATCCTGCAGGTAAAATCTTCCATAGCCGATTTTGACACCACAAACCTCTCGGTTATTACCGGAGATGGACGTCTGCACAGCTTTATATTAAGCTATGCAAAATCACCAAAGGAGCTCGAGTATGTTGTTCCTAAAATCAGTAGCAGACAGATTCCGGGGCCAGATGCCAATGAGGAGCGCTTGGAATCAAATATCAGATTATTAAAACAGCTACCTACCGATAAGCTGATTAAAAGTAGCAAAGCATTCGGTATGGAATGTGCGCTTCAGGGATTATTCGTGCAAGATAACCTGTTTTATTTCGTATTCCAGATCAGCAATAAATCGGCTATCGATTATGACATGGAAAACCTGAGGTTCTTTGTCCGGGATAATAAACAGGTCAAAAGGACAGCATCCCAAGAACTAGAAATCAGCCCGATCCCTACACCTAAAAACAACGTATCCGTGGCAGGTTCTGCAAAACAAAAAATCGTCTATGTGCTCCCCAAATTTACGCTGGCCGATCAAAAACACCTGCTGATAGAAATCAAGGAGAAAGAGGGCGGAAGAAATTTTGAAATACGGCTGAAAAACAAAGACTTGATGAAAGCGAAATGGATAAACGATTAAATATACCAATCATGAACAGCAAAAATTTTGAATACCTACGTGAACAGGTCAAGTTCACCGGTTTCGGAGAAGGATTAGAAAATGAATTATGTGAAGCGCTGACTCAAGGAAAGCCAGCTTTCACATTAGACTTTCATGCCCAATACCAAGAGGATTACCTGCAGGCAAGTCTCAATTTCAGCAAATCCAAGGAAACGGATTTCTATTTTTTCAATTCGTACAAAATGGAACTTCAGAAGAAGGGCGCTAGCCAAGAACTTAGCCAGCAATTCTATATCCATAAGGGAAAGAACATCACGATGAAGGAAGCCTATAACCTGCTCAGTGGCCGTTCGGTCTATAAAGAGTTAACCAACCAAAACGGGGAGGACTATAAAGCTTGGCTGCAATTGGATTTTAGGCAGACAGACTCGTTTGGGAATTACAAAATGAATCAATATCACGACAACTACGGATTTGATCTATCCAAAGAATTGGAAGGGATCGGTATTGAATCATTCAAGAACCAGCAATACCGAGATGAATTTCTTGATTCACTGAAAAAGGGAAACCTACAAGCTGCGAACATGCTGCGAGGTGAAGAGACAATCAAGATCTTTGTGGAGGCAAATCCGCAATACAAAACCATCAATATCTATGATACCAATAATAAGAAAATTAGCCAATCCATACCTCAACATCAACGAAAGGAAAAAGCACGAGAAGAAAAAAAGTCTGCGAAGGTGAAAAAGGGAACAGCAGCTGAGGGAGAATCCGCCGAAAAGCCTTCCAAGCGGAAAGTAAAACAATCCTTAGGATAATATCATGCATTCAGGAAATGAATTGGAGCTGATCAGCAAGTTTATGAACGGAATTGTAAGCGACGGTCGCATCGGTTCGACCCATATTGCGATATATACTGCCATTTGGATATATTGGATGGAATGTGATCGGCCAGCCTACATTCAGGCCTATTGTCGGCAGATCATGCCGATGGCTAAAATTCGGGCATCAAGTACTTATTATGGGTGTTTATCCGACTTGAATGATTTTGGTTACTTGCATTATGAACCCTCATACAACCGAAATAAACCGAGTCGTATAAGCCTATATAAAATAGAGACGGGATTTTGAAATAATGTGAAATTAAAAAATGGTGCTGCCTTGTCGATTATGAAAAGGCAGCATTTTTTATGAGGAGATAGATGATGAATGAACAGGGGAAAGGAACACCAATGAACATGGACCGGAAGGCTCAGTCTGCTGAGGCTTTGGATATAGAACGCCAAAAGATCGTTAAACTATTGGCAGAAATCATCCTTCAGAACGTGCGGAGAAGGTACCTAGAAACTGATTTTGGAGTATGGGGATATAAAAGACCCTCTCGAAGAAAATAAATGTTAAATAATTTTGCTTAAATCGGATTTATTCCGATTTTTATGTAAATATTTAACATGAAAGTCGAAGATGTCTTATTGAAATACCGTGAGCAGGTGCTTACACGCCAAATTCTCCTGAGTTTGCTGAATGACTATCAACGTCCCAATGACAAGATCAGCGAAATGATCAAACAGGGGAAATTGATTCCATTAAAGAATGGCCTTTATATTCCGGGACCGAATTTGCATATGGATCCACCTAGTCATAAATTAATTGCCAACCATCTTTGGGGGCCAAGTTATGTATCTTTGGATTCTGCACTTTCATATTGGGGGATGATTCCAGAAAAGGTTTTTGAGGTGTTATCCTGTACCACTAAATTGGCCAAGTATTATCAAACGCCTATCGGCCGTTTTCGGTATTACCATGTTGAAGAAAGCTACTACTCTTTGGGAATTAAAAGCATCAAGGTAACGGAAAGGCAGAGCGTACTGATGGCGAGCCCCGAAAAAGCACTCTTTGATCGGATCATCCTCACTTCGGGCATTTTATTGAGAAGTAAATTACAAACTGAATCATTTTTATTTGAAGATCTACGAATGGATGCAGATCAACTTTCCTTGTTGGACGTGCAAATGATGGAGGAATGGTTGAAGTTATCACCTAAAAAGAAAAGCCTTGAATGGTTAATTAGGGTCATTAAAAACAATTGATTATGATGATAAAAGAATGGCTGGCATCCTATGGACCAAAGAATCAAGAACAGGCATTCTCTGCCCTTCGCGAGATTATGCAAGAAGTAGCCTTGGCTGGTCTTCAACGATCTGGATTTTTTGAGAAAGCGGCATTTTATGGAGGTACTGCCTTGCGTATATTTTACGGACTGGATCGATTTTCAGAAGACTTGGATTTTTCATTGCTATCGAGTGATCCTGAGTTTTCGTTAGAACCCTATTTTAAAGGGCTGGTGGAGGAGTTTGCTCATGTTGGGTTGCAAGTTAGTATCAAAGAAAAGAAAAAGACTAAAGGAACTTCGATCGATTCTGCCTTCTTAAAACCGGAAACAGTCTGGAGAGAACTGATCCTAGAAGGAATGGTGCTAGAGGCGGGCTTGGGTGCAATGGTTGGTCTCAAGATTAAATTGGAGGTGGATAGACAACCACCACTGCGTTTTGAAACCGAGGAGAAGCTTCTGCTCAAACCTTACTCTTTTTATGTCAAATGCTTTACCAAATCCAATCTATTTGCAGGAAAAATGCATGCTTTACTATTTCGTAAATGGCAAAATAGGGTGAAGGGTAGGGATTGGTATGACTTAGAGTGGTACATCAGAAAAGGAGTACCATTGAATCTGGATCATTTCCTAGCCAGAGCGCAAGATACAGGCGACTGGACGAATTCAACCATCGAGAAAGAAGAATTACTGGATCTTTTGAAGAAACGTATTGACTCTGTATCCTTGGAGGCGGTGAAGGAGGATATTGTCAAGTTTATTCCAGATAACCAAAAACTTGAAATCTGGTCAAAAAAGTATTTTTTGGAACTGATCGAACAACTTAAGTTTGAATAAGCTCCATACCCGATAAGAAATGTCAATAATTTCATATATAATCGGAATTTTTCCGATTTAATGTTGTTTATTTAACAAATCTATCCTGTTAAAATTATGAAAAAAGGGATTCGATATTTAAGGTTCAGTAATTATGACCAAAGTCGTCACAGCATCGAACGACAAGATTTTATTACCTCGCAATGGACAACTAGTGCAGATGTTGAAATAATCGATACTTTCCGGGACGAGGGTTATAGTGCCAAGACATTCGATCGACCGGATGTAAAAGCTCTATTTTCATTTATCAAAAAGAACCATCGGGAAATTGATTACCTGATTGTTTCTGAACTGACACGCTTTAGCCGGATTACGGGAGATGCGATCAACATGGTCATGAAAATCCAAAAGGAATACGGCATAAAAATCGTCAGTGCAGGCCGGGGCATGGTCTACGATGTTACCGATCACAGTTCTTACTTTATGATGGGACTGGAATTTCTATTGGGTGATTCGGAAAACATCAAGCGGCAGAACGATATCAATTGGGGAATCTATTCTGCTAAGGCTATCAAAGGGAAATACATTCATGGTGGTGCAGCGCCTTACGGTTATGTAAAGGTGAGAAGTGAACGCGAAATGAAGTTGGTGATCGAGGAGGAGGAAGCGCAAATAATCCGGAACATCTATGATTTATTTTTAAAGGATGTCCCCATCTATAAGATTCAGGAAATTGCCATATCTCAGGGTTTCTCGCATACAGGCAATTCTAGCATCCATCGTATTTTAAAGAATCCGCTGTACAGTGGTTTCCAAAAAGTAAAAGCATGGAAAAACAATCCTGGTGGAATGTTTCCGGTAAAAAATGCAGAACCTATTATCGATCAATATTCTTGGAACCGAGCTCAAGAGAAATTCCGGAAAGAAGAACGGACAGTTGTTACTTTGCATGAGGATATCCCACTTCGAGGGTTGTTACAATGTCATTGTGGACGTTATATGACTGGTGCCGCCTCCCGTGGAAAGACAGGACAATATTATTACTACTATCGGTGCCGACTGACCTCGAAGCATAACAATATCAGTGCTATCAAGGCACACGAAAAACTCATCGATATTCTGAAATTAATTAGTCTGCCAGAGGATCTCATTCAAGATGTTCGCACACTGGCCACGGAACTCTTAAACCACCAAGTTAAAGAAGAAAATCAGCGCAAGGAAATTAGAAACAAGGAGCTTGCGGCAGCTGAAAAATCCTTGCGATCGGTCGAGGAGAAATGGATCAATAATAGTATTAATCAGGAGACCTATTCCAGATGGCATAGCGATCTAACGCAAAAAATACAATCGCTAAAACTGAATAAATTTGATCTTGGAAAAGATAAAGAAAGGCTGAAAAAGATACTGAATTCGGAGTTGAATAAGCTCTCGGATCTATCGAAACTTTATGAATCATCCAATGTCATAGATAAGCGTACGCTACTTTCAAGGGTGTTCAATTTGGGGCTCATCATAGATAATGGGAGCTATCGAACTCTCGAAATCAATCCTTTGTTCAATCGTAACTTGCAGAAAATGAGTGAGTTAAACTTGTTAAAAGTGACAAAAAAAGGGATTGAAATGTCTTCAATCCCCTCGGGTGGAGCCGGAGGCTCTTTTTTTATAGGTTTTTAAAGATTTTTATACACTTAATTGAATATATAAATAGCTGTAATTCAATATTATAATGTTATTTAAGGGTTTTGTGAATTTTTAGGTATTCTGAAAAATTGGGTGTAAATTTGGGTGTAGATATTTTACATGCACCCAAAAATGAACATCAAAAGAAATATTATTTTTTCACTTGAAAAGCGTAAAAAGGACGGTTTAGAGGTCATAGAAAATGTTCCTATCAGAGTCCGAATCAACTATGACGGTGACAGGCTGGATTTATCCAGTGGCTTTCGAGTTGACGTTTCTAAATGGGATGATAAAAAGCAACGTGTAAAAAATGGCACAACAAATAAAATTAAACAGTCTGCAAGCGAAATAAATGCATCACTCCTAAAAATCGAGAGCGTCATTCAGGATATCTTCAAAAGTTATGAAATTGAAGGGTCAGTCCCTTTAAAATCAACACTACGGAATGAGATAAATGATAAGATAAAACCAAAAAATGAAACTTCTTCGAAAGCAACAATACAAAGTAAATTCTTTGATTACTACGATCAATTTATTCGAGAGAACCGTAAACTTAACAATTGGACTGAAGGCACACTAAAAAAACTTCGAACGGTCAGAAATCACCTCTACGAATTTAAACCAAACATCGGTGTTAACGATTTTGATAATACTACGCTTGATAAGTATATGGATTTTCTTTTGAAGAGGCGAGGATTTAAAAACTCGACACTGGAAAAACATTTAAAGTTCTTAAAATGGTTTCTTCGTTGGGGATACAGAAACGGAACGGTTACGAATTCAGCATTCCTGTCGTACCGCCCAAAAATTAAGAAAATAGAAAAAAAAGTCGTTTTTCTTACAGGGCAAGAGATTGATCATATTAAGGCTTTCGATATTCCGAAAGAAAAATCATACTTACACCGTGTTCGTGATATACTGATTTTCACGTGTTATTCAGGATTGAGACACTCAGATGTATATGCTTTAACAAAAGATGCTGTGAAAGAGAAATTTATAGAAGTAGTGACGATCAAAACAGATGATAAACTCATCATCGACCTTAATAACCACACAAAAGAGATCTTAAACAAATATAAGGACGAAAGATTTCCGAACAACAAGGCTCTACCGGTAATTTCTAACCAGAAATATAATGAATACCTCAAGGAACTTGGCGAATTAGTTGGACTTGATGAATCGATTATGACAACCTATTATAAAGGAAACAAGCGTATAGAAGAGGTTGTTCCGAAGTACACGTTATTAACTTCTCACATTGGAAGACGTTCTTTTATATGCAACGGTTTGTTTCTTGGAATACCTGTCCATATTATGATGAAATGGACTGGACACTCAGATTATAAATCTATGCAACCCTATATCGATACCGTGGACGAAATGCGTAGCGAAGCTATGGAAATGTTTAATAAAATGTAAGGAGTATGCAAAAAGAAGAAAATGAGTTAATATCTTTTCTAACATTATTACGTCGGTATGAAGAGGTTCTACGCCAACAGATAAACAATCAGGATCTTGACTGGAATAAGTTAGCCGAAGTAAAGCGAGCTTTATTAGAGCGTTTGGATTCCCCATCCGTCGAAGAAGTTATAAATTATCTTCTTGTCAATTCTAGTCGTGAAAAAATCATAGGACTAACGAGAAATTTTGATGCCGTTTATAATGGACTAGCTGGACTAGTTGATACTAGAAATTTTGAGATTGAGACCAATTCATCCACAGAATTATTTCGTCGGGAACATGAACTTTTTGAACTTGAAGTCAAAGAATATACAAAGAAATTTACAGAAGTTAGAAAGAAAAAAGAAGCACTTGAAAGGTCGTTGGATAGTTATTTCTACGGAGGTGATGATACCCGTAGGATAAAGACCGAATTGGAAATTGACCGGATTGAACCAATCTTTCAGTCTAAATTACAGGACTATGAAGCCAAAATCCTTGAATCGAATCAATTTTTTGAGAATGATTTTCAATTAACAAAATCTATCCTTGAAAAGGTAACTAATGTGTTGAAGGTTAGGATAAAGCCACTCTTTGATATATACAGGGAAAATTCCCAAAACGACGTATATCATGAATATTTTCCAATGTCTTTGGTAGGTGCTGTTTATGAAGCTTTAATAGAGAATAAGATTATCGAAGTAGATGCTCAAACTTTTCACGGGGTAATCAACCTGAATAAAGAAACCAATCTGAAAATTTCACCAGATTTTATATTGTACTTTCTTGTAGATTCCTTTTCTAAACGTCTTGATGACAGTGCCAGAAATAAATGGGTAGAAAAAATCCATAATATGCAGAATATCAAACTATCATCGTATAAAGCACACTATCGACAAATCCAAAGTAGTAGAAAATGGAAGAAGCTATATAAACACTTAGAAGACTTATTCAACAATTCAAACAAATAACAATCCGCTTAAATGAGTTTTTGAATGCTTTTTAAGATTTAGTTTACAATCGTACCACAAAGAAAATCACCCGTCCTTGTTTAACCAACTGATAACGAGTCAAATAAATATCGTTGTATTTGATTCTACCACATATTTACCACGATATTAACCTCCTACCTTAGCTCATGTTCGAACATTAAATGCCGATGCGCACGGCAATGGTTTAATTCAAAATAAAAGAACATGGACATTCGTGAATTACTATCAAAGCCTGTCGCTATGATGACTGGCGAGGAATTACTGGCTATTCAACGAGAAGCAATCGCAGAAATACCTAAAGAAGAAGTAACAAGCACATTACCTGAATTCGTATATGGTATTTCGGGTATTATGCAATTGTTTAATTGTAGCAAATCGAAAGCACAGAAAATAAAAAACAGTGGTGTAATTACTGGTGCGATTCAACAGGATCAACGGACAATTATTGTTGATACTCGGCTTGCTTTAAAATTGTTTAAGGAGTATACCAATCAAAAGAAAAGGAGGTTCGTATGATTCCATTTAATCAGAATATTGTCGAAGCTCTTGAAAAATCTACTGTTAAAATAATAGATGAATTTAAAGAACCTCCTATCATGATAACGATCAGCAATTCGGATTCCGTCATTGGAACGCTTGGCAATTTTAGCGCATCTACAGGGAAAGCAAAGAGCCGGAAAACATTCAATGTGATTTCATTGGTTGCGGCGGCATTGAGCGGTAGGCAAATATTAGAGTACAAAGTTAAAGTTCCCGAAAACCGTCCCTTAGTATTGTATTTTGATACCGAGCAGAGTAAATACCATTGTCACAGGCTTCTTTCACGGGTATATAAGCTTATTGATTATCCACCGACAGAAGTACACGGGAACTTAAAATTGATTTCTCTAAGAGAGTATCCTACGAAAGAACGTCTTAATATCATCGAATATGCTTTGTTCAAATATGCAGACAGGGTCGGTCTGGTCATAATTGACGGCATCAGGGACCTAGTTTACGATATTAATAATGCGACAGAAGCAACGGAGATTACAGGTAAGTTGATGAAATGGTCACAAGAGCTGAATATCCATATCCACACCGTGCTACACCTGAACAAAGGAGATGACAACACACGGGGGCATTTGGGAACAGAGTTGAACAATAAGGCGGAATCTATCTTACAGGTTACTAAAAGCGATATGGATGCAAACTACAGCACTGTTGCCCCAAAGTTTATTAGAGATGTTGAATTCGAGCCATTTACCTTTTTTATTGATGATGGTTTACCAGTTTTGGACGAAAATTTTGATCTGTCAGGCACAGTATCCAGAAAAGGCTTCGATTATCAAGAACTTTCTAAAGAGAATCATCGAGAAGTGTTACAGGAAATGTTCAACGACAGTGAAATTACCTGTACATATGATGACTTTGTCCGAAGATTGAAGGAAGCTTATCTAGCAAAAGGTTTCAATTTCGGAACGAACAAAGCAAAACAGCTAAAGACGTTCCTTGAAAACAAAAGGATGATTATCAAGAACGATAAGACCTATCGGTTCAACCCCGAATTCTATTACTGAAAAACAGGTTTAGTTTAGTCTGCCCCTATATATAGATAGACTAAACTAATCCCCTTTTAAAAATTAAGAATATGACATGTGAAGACTTAAAGCGAATACCGCTCATATCCATTTTACAGCATTTACAGATTCCCTGTGCAAAGATGAACAGCAGGGAAGCATGGTTCAAGAACCCCTTTAACGGAGGAGATGAACGGACGGCATCGACAAAGGTGGATGTACACCAAAATATATGGTACTCCCATTCCGAGGGTATCGGAGGGAACAATATTGATTTCCTGATGAAGTTCTTAGGCACATCCGAACTCGCAAAAGTCTTGGAGTGGGCTGATGAGAGAAAAAATTTTTTTTCTTTTCAACAGCAGACCGTCTCGAATAGTCGGCACGCCGTACAGACAGAAAAAGAGACAGGCTACACCATACTGTCCGTAAAACCGCTTAAAAACAAAGCATTGCTCGACTATCTGTCTAATGAGCGTAAGATCGACCCCGATATTGCCAAGGCTTTCTGCAAGGAAATCTACTACCGGACAGCAAACGGGCAGACATATTTTGCCGTATGCTCTGTCAATGATTCGGGAGGATTTGAACTGCGCAACCCCTATGACAAACGGTCGTTAATGACAAAAGACATTACGACCGTAGACAACAGAAGCAACGGGGTTATGTTGTTCGAGGGATTTATAGACTGGCTTTCTTTTTTGACACTAAGGAAGATTGCAGACCGACCGTTTCCAAGTACAGATTATTGCATACTGAACACTACCGCCCACCTGAAAAGGTCATTCCCTTTTTTGGAACGGCACAAAACTATCGTCAGCTATCTGGACACGGACGAGTCGGGAACAAAAGCATACAGAGACTTGGAAATCCGCTTTGGAAAAACCCATAGTCTCAAAAATGGAATACAGGAGCTACAGCACAGAAACAGTACGATAAAAGACGTGAATGATTATCTGGTGCATGGTCTATTCGACACCAAAATCGAAAATCGTCCAACTGGCAGAAAACTATCGAATAGGTAGGGAGCAAGGTTGTGTTTTGGTGACCCCAAAACCGATTGGCTCCCGATGGTCACAGCTAAAAAAGAATGTCATGAAACACACAAAGAAGAAAGGCGGCAGACCCGCACTGGAAAATAAAAAGAAGTTCAGGATCAACGTCCGCTTCGATGAAACGGAACATAAAAGGGTTCTGCAGAACGCACAGACCGCAGGTATGAGCAAATCGGAATGGGTACGCAAAAGTGCCATTATGCGAAAGATCGTCCCGAGGTTTACCGAGGAACAGCTGAAAGCATTCAGGGCGATTACCGGCGCTTCGAACAACCTTAACCAGCTAACAAAAAAAGCACACCAGACAGGACTAGTTGAAGTGGCACAGGAATGCCAGAATACGATCGGCCATATCAACCACTGTATCGATAAACTATTGCACCATGATAGCGAAGATAATTGAGGGGCGGTCATTTGGGGGATGCGTGGGATATGTATTAAAGAAAGATAGTGAAATTATCCATGCAAATGGATTGCGTACGGATTCGGAGAAGACCATTGTGCAGGATTTCAATTTTCAGCGGATGCTGAACCCTAGGTTGGGAAAAGCAGTTGGTCACATTATCCTATCGTGGAATACCGAAGATAAAAACAGGTTGAACAACGACATCATGGTCTCTTCCGCTAAACGCTACCTTTCCAAAATGGGTATCAGGGATACCCAGTGCCTGATGGTCAGACATCACGACCGCAAACACGATCATATCCATATTATTTTTAATCGGGTGAACGATCATGGAAAAACCATTTCAAACAGCAATGGACGATATAAGAGTTTTAAGGCCTGCAAGGAACTAAACGCAATGTATGGCTTTAAGCAGTCTGAGGGCAAACAAAATGTAAACAGAGGTAGACTAAAAGGCAGCGACAAAACAAAATATCAGATATATGACACTGTAAAGTCAGGCATTCGCAACAGCAGAAACTGGACGGAATTAAAGAATTACATCAGATATAAGGGGGTCGAAATGCAGTTCAAGTACAGATCAGGGTCAGATGGGGTTCAGGGCATTTCATTTTCAAAAGATGGACAGGTCTTCCGTGGATCGGCTATCGACCGCTCGTTGAGTTTCGGTCAGATCGATAAAGCCCTAAACGGTATAGATAATTTGAAAGAACTTTATTACACTCCTTTCACTGACTCACCTGCAAGTTTATCTGCTGATAATAGCATCGGAAAAGCTATCGGTGAAGTTGCATCCGCTTTGTTTTCGATCCCTGACATTGTACCAGAGCAGGAAGACCCATTGATCAAGAAAAGAAAAAAGAAAGAAAATTACAGGTTAAAACGTTAAAAATATGCGCACAGAACTAGAAAACTTGCAACAGCAGGTAAACACTTTAGAAGAAAACACAGAACTGATCACGCAGGACATCGTACGGATCATGCCGACCATAATATCCCTGCTTTCTGATAATGAAAAAAACATGAAGGATCTTCATGAGATACGAGCAAAGGATCAAGAACTGTTACGCCAGATACAGATTTTTATGAAGAGTGAGAATGATGTTCTGTCTAAAATAGTCAAGGATTACGATTCACTGCAGAATTTGGCTATTCAGATTGCAGATGCTACAGGAGAGGAACTGAACAAATTAGTTGACAAGGAAAAAGAGATCGTTTCAAAACTCGCTGAAATTCCTGATCAGGTCAATATCAAACATCATTACGGGATTGACATGAAATCCACGCCTGTGATTATTGTCATGATAGTATTGTCAGTAATTATTTCGTTGGGTTTAGGTACTCTATACGAGAAAAACAGACAACTGGCTGATAGAAAATCATACGAGATACGTTATCGCATGATGGAATTAGAGTTGCCAAATATTACATCGCATATCGATTCCACCTACTCTCTTGACCCCGATAAATTCCATGCTTTGGTGATTAAAAGGGAAGAGGAAAACAAATTATTAAACAGCATCGAACGAAAACGTAAAGAGATTGAGAACTTAAGCAATTCTGAATAACGGTCAAGTATAAGAGCTGTAGCGGATTTCAAGGCGATTACTTGTCCGCCAACACAAAATTTTATCTTTTCTGTCTTCCGTGTGCGTAGGGAAAGACACACTCTTTGACAAGCTTTGACAAGCTTTGGCTAGTGCGGCTGGATTGTACGGCTTGGCAATGTGTGTGGCTTTGAAGCGTTGGCATTAGTTCATCATTAAAAGTTCTCGGTTATGTCCTTTGATGTATTCCCAATCTTTTGCGTGAAAAGAGTGGGCTACTTCTGAAAGTGTCGGTGCGTTATAGTAAGCAAGTATTGTCTTGTCAAACTCTCCAATATTGATTTGTTTGGTGTGGTTTACCACAGCGTAGAGCTTTAGAATGTCTGCCACTTGTTCTTTTGAGATTGTGGCTTTATTTAATTGCTCGTAGCTTGTTTTTGTGATTGGTTCAATGATGTGGAAGTCTGAAAGTGTTTTGAGAAATGCCCTTGTAGAACGTTTCACAATTTCTGAGTCTCCAAAGGATTCTGTCATCTTTTTGGTGAGTGCCGTTGAGCTGATTTCTTGCGAAGCATCAAAGATTTGGAAGTAGGTTTTGGTAAAGGACTTCAAAATATCATAGTGCATCATGAACATAGCCATGTAAATGGGCTTCATGTACTGAAAATCATTCTCCTTACTCAGTTGGATAAGTATGTTGTTTTCAATGGTGGACTTGCTTTCCTGAATGCTGTAAATAAAGGTTCTGAACAGAACTGTTCTTGTCTTTCTTCTGCCGTCTTTTCCTGTTAATTCAGTAGCAATATCATTGTAGGCATCATAGAACTCTTCGGGTTTTCTTCCCGGTTCTACCATGCGTAGTGATTTGTATATCCACTCTGGTTTCAGTGGTCTGTCGTATCCTAACATCAATTCAATTTTATAAAGGGAACTATCATCTCTTCTAAGGTGATGCCCCCGTGATTCACTTCAATTTTGTCTTTGTATGTAAACATGGTTCTGCCTTCCGGTAGGACCACTTTTTTGTCGTTCTCAAATGGAATGTTTATTTGTTCCATATCTAACAATTCAGAATTGTTCGTCTGGATGATGACAGCTCTTTTGGCAAAACCATCTACCAGGTATTTCTCTATTCGTTTGCCATTGCCTTTGGCGACTATGGAGCCATGATCTGAGCAGAGATAAACGGTGTAACCTTCTTCTTTGAGCAACTGGATGTCTCGCTTGATACTGCTTTTTTGCAAGTAATCTTTGGCTGCATTCAGGTATGGTGTTTTGTCTTCTACGCCTGGTGGAAACTGAACTGCATGTGCCAATTCATCAAAAAAGTTGTAGAGTATGGAAACCACATTATAACCAAGCAGCTTGTCTGCGGTGATGGTATCGCTCTCGGTTAAATAGGTGGTGTGCTGTGGAGCGAAGTTTTCAGCCAATGCTTTGGCTTCTGCAGGTCTGCCCGGTGCTTTGTGGTTGTACACTTCTCGTTTGCCTTCATAGATAGCCATGCGTGAAATGCTGGTTACCGAAGGCAACATGGCAAAAACAGCTTTTTGGTCTAAGTCTGCTTCATCTAATTCCAAATGCGCTTTTAGTAGGTTCCATTCTGTAAAGCCCATGCAGTCTAAACAGAGAAGGGCAACCTTCTCATGTTTATTGGCTTTTAGGTACGGGATGATTTTATCTACGGACAAAGGTCGTTTTGTGGTTGAAGCATAGAATACCTGCTCCATACCATTTTGAACAAAAAACGGTTTGCACCATTGGTCCACCTTCTCATAAACTTCCATTGCAATGGCTTTGACATTGGTATAGCTCAGGTAGTTTAGTTGACCGATTAAAATGCTGGCATCTGTTAGATTATTGATGCCAGGTTCCTGTGCAGTAAGTTGGCTGAGCTGCTCTAAGATAGCATTGAATTGTTTTTCTGACTGTAAGCGATTGGCTTTAGCCAGGATCGCATCAATATCATTTTGATTGACGGGTGTATGCCTATCGGTGAGATAAACCACTTCCAATAGTTCAATGACCTGCTCCGTTTTATACTGACTTAATGCTTTGTATGCATCTCCATTGATGGGCAGGTCTCTGTAATGAAAGGTTTTACATTCCCTGTCGTTGCAAATAAATGCAGGTACTTTCTCAACCGTGGTAAGTATGATTTGAGGCTCAGATTGATTGCTCAATGGCAACATATCCGCTACGGTATGGCAAAGCTGAAAGCTGATGCCATGCGTTTGCAGATAGCTTGTAAAGCTATTGTGCAGTAATACGCCTGTATGGTCTGATATTACCTTTGGTTGACCATTGTCAAGGCTTAAAGCGGTATGGATTGCATCTTGCCACAACATAGTACTTAGGCTAAACCGTCTACCTGAATTTCTGCTGCTTCAACAAAGTCTGCCAACTCTCCATTGTTTTCTAAAATGGATGGATGCAGCTTGGATGCAATGGTGAGAATATCCTTAAATCGCTTGTCTTTATAGCAACGCTCAAAACCATAGGTAAGGGCTTCTTTCCGTACTTCTTTGATTTTCTTACGCTCGGTTTGTGCCTGAATGAGAATGGTTTCAAACTCTTTCCAAAGGTGCTTCTGACGCTTCTCGGTTATTTGATTGTGTTCTTCTTCTGACTTGGGTCTGCGGTACAAGCCACCTTCAAACACAAAGTTTTCTTCTAATAAATCACGAAGCTCAGGCACCTGATCATCTTGGATATTAGCCAATTGGTTAAATGCTACCGATACATCTGAAAAACTCTTGGGCTGGTTTAAGAAGTTATGCAACCAAACTAATGCCGACTTCTCATCCGTTACAAAAAGGAATAAACCACCTGTTTTGATTTCTTCAATCTCATTGAGCTTGGCGTACTTTTTATACTCGATGTAGGAATTGATTTGATCTGATGTAAACCAAAAACCATCTTCTTCTATGAAGTTATTTTGTAGTAGAGAGTAAAATGATTTAGCGTCTTGATTTATTTGGTAATTACGTTGGAGGTAGTACGCAATCATTTTCGAGTAGAGCATTTGTTTCGTGCGTTCGATAACAGGCTTTAATGGTAGATTTATTAGATATGTCTCTAGAAAATCTTTCTCGTAATTAACTCCTGCAGTTTTCTCGAATCCATCAATGAACGATACCTTGGGTTTAAAAGCCGAAATAATCAAATCGTTTTTTACCGCCCCACCATATGACAATTGTTTGGTTGTTCCTTTTTTCTTGTCAAGAACTGAAATGCTTGAGATAATAAAGCCTGCCTTTGTTATTGCATCTTGAATAGAAGTCCAAACCTTTGATTGTGAATTGTGAAACACCACCGTAATCCATCTATTTGGCTTGAGTACCTTGAAGTACTCTTTAAAGCCTTCTTGCATCAACAAATTGTAAGAATCTAACTGTTTGTTTTGCTTGACATTAATTATTGCTTCTGTTTCTGTGTTGGTATGGAGTTTTATCCAATCTTCCATTAGAAAGTTTAGCTCAGAATATGGAAGATTATCACCGAAAGGTGGGTCGGTATAGATGTAGTCTATGGAGTTTTGGGGAATATTTTGACTGATTGATGTAATTGATTGGTTTGAGATAAGCACATTTCGCTTTTTCAGTTCACTTAATGCACTGATAATACTCTTTGTTTTTTCCTTTAAAAGGGATAAAACATTAATCTCTACCTGTAAGCTCGACATGTATAATGTACCTGAAAGTGGACCAACATGTCGTCCGTGCTGTGGTATATAACGATTCATTCTGTGAGAGCGAGAATACAACGAGCTGAAAATGAACGTCAGGATTCTTTTCAAGTCAGGGTTATTTCCGAGCTTCTGAATTTCATCAAAGATTATGGATAGAGCTAATAGATTACGTTTCGTGTAAAAATCATGGGTGTGAGAGTAACCTTTGTGATAACCTGCTCTCCAAAGGTCACCAAATTCGTCACCCTTAAACATTATTGGTGATGAGGGCACCCAATGTGGAATTTCTTTATTCTCAATCTCCTTAATAAGGTCTAAATCTTCTTCAGTTGGATCTAAATAGAATTTTCTATTTCCTTTCTTGTAAGAAATTTTCACAGGCTTTTGAAGCGGCTTAAGCCTTGTCTGTCTTAAAACAGAATCGTAAAACTCTACAAAAACCTTGGTGTCATTCTCTTTTTTAATATCTCCATCACATGACGGGCATTTAGCACTTTCCTTTACTTTATTGTTTTCAAAATCTACAAATTGATCATAGTAGAAGTATTGTGATTTACAAAAGGGACATTCAAAGGCGTCACTCCAAATAGTATAATTTATCGATTGATTGGTTGCCCCAACTTTTAACTTATATAGCGGTCTAATTAAACTTTCTACGGTTTTCGTAAATGCCTTAATGTCATCCACCAAGGAAACTATATTAGAAGGCAGGTTTTGATTTGCTGAAATAAAAGAAGCAATAGGTGATAGGTCTGAAATTATAGCCTTGCGGTTTGACCTTGTGGCTGCAATGCCTGTAGTGCCTGTCCCTGCAAAAGCATCGAGGATTATATCATTCTCTTCTGTGTAATGTTCAATGAATTGGCAAATCGCTTTAGGTGGTACTTTTGTATGATAAAAGTGAGCGTTGAGTAAAGGGTCATTTCGTCCAAAACTCACATCACCAATAAATGGTTCTTTCCTGTAATTGTCATTATCTGGATCATAAGGTTTTCCATTTTCTTTAATAAATGAAGAAATGAAAGGATTCGGGCAAGCGGTGTAGTATGGAGGTCTTGATAGACTTAATACTGCTTCGTCATCACCGATAGGGAAACCATCTATTGCTCTTAGTTCAGCAAGCGATTTTTTTAATTCTTCTGTGTAATCCATAGGTCGTCTTACTCTTCAATTTTAAAGCGTACTTCTTTGCCTTTGTGGTCTTTTTCCAATTCCTGGTAAAGGTTAAAGAAGGCTTGCTGTATTTGGCTAAGGGTTATTAATTCGTTTTTCTTGAATACTCGGTTTACCAAGTCTTGCTGTTTAAGGCTTACCACTTCAATATCTACAAAGAGCTTGTTGATGGAAGCAATCAAACTGCTATTGATGTCTGCCGGTAGTTCTTCTTTGGCAATGATTTGCTCAATTGCCTTTTTGTGATCGGGTTGGATTTTGACCAAATCAAGTTGCTCTTTCTTTTTGATGACTTCCTGCACAATGGCCATTTCGTATTCATCAGCAATAGTTTTCAGCGCAGCGGTAACTCCCGCAGCTTCTTCTTTAATGGATGAATAGTCTCGTTCCTGTTTCAGGAAGTTGGAGTTTACATCAAATGGGATGTCGTAAAGACTTTCTACATCAACATCTTTGGCTCTGAGAGAAGTTAAGCCTGTCCATTTCTGCACCTTACCATCTAACTTCTGCGGTACGTTACATTGTGCACTTGCCAATATCTGCGCTCGCTTGAAGTTCGGGTCAGCCGTGAAAGTGAGTAAAGGTTTCCAATCTACTTTATCGCCAATGGTGTTGCGTAAGGCAGGATAGTAGAAGTCCTTTACATACTGGTCCTTAAAGCTGCTGATCTTTCCTTTAATAGGGAATCGTTCACTCAGATTATTGAACTTCTTGAAATCCTTAACGATGGCTTTGGTATCGTCATGTAAGGTTTCGAGCTTCTCATGCAGCCCTTTGTCTTCAAGATAGGTTTTGTTGTTCTCAATTATGGCAAGGGCTTGCTCCATGTATTCAATGCCTTTGTGAGTGCTTTCAAAATACTCGTGCAAAGCATCTTTCAAGTTGGTCATTTCACCAAGTAGGCTGGAAATATCACCCAACTTGGTTTCGTAGCTACTGAGGGTATTGAATTTGGCGTGGTTGTTTATTTCCAAACCTGCCCAATCAATCGCTTTTATTTCATCAAACTTGGCTTTTACGCTATCCACATTCAGATAACTGGTGCTTTTGGCTTCCAATCGCTGAATGAGCAAATCAATTTCCTTAATATCCTTAGAAATCTCAGCCACCTTTTTCTTATACTCAGCAAACGCATCGTTGCGGTGCTTCTCTTGAAGCATCATGTTGCCATTTAGACCAAGCGCATTGAGTAGGTTTTGGGCAAAGTCATAGGATAGATCGTCTTTCTTAGTCGCATATATGATGTTCTCAAACATGTTGAGACTTCTGAACTTCTCTTTGATGTTGGAGATGTCTAACTCATCGCCACCACGACCTTTCAATGTAATCTTGCCTAAGGCAGTGAGCACTACTAAGAAGAAATGAACCACTTGTGGTTCTAATCCATAAGGCTTGCCTGTAAACTGCTGTACAATCTCTTTTTCAATATCTACCACCTTGCCCTTTTTGGCATTGATGATGGACTGAATTTGGCTGACTACCTTATTGCCGTTCAGTTCCGGGTCGCCATTTGCGTTTATCAAGTTGAGTGCTGAAAGGAAGTTCTTAGCCCGTTGTGAAATGCTTCTAAAATTACCATTGGTGGTTTCATCGGCTATCTGAGAAAGTGAATGTGTGATGTTGCCTGATGATAGGATTTCAGCATATTTAGGATGCTCAGGATATTCTTTGTTGAAGCATTCATCAAATACTTTCTTCTTGAGTTCAGAGATAACTTCTGAAAGGTTGTTGTACTCTTTTCCAAGTGTTGATTTGATGCTGATTACATCACCATTGATACTGGTGGTTGCGTAGTTCTGAATCTGCTTGGTGAGTTGGTACTTTACGCCTGGTACAGTAATGCCTTTTGGATCTCGGTAGCCATTGATGCTATCGGTCAGCTTTCTTGACATTACACTGGTTAGGATATTCTTGCTCATTAATGAGCGAATAGCCACTATCCGCTTGATGCGTTCAATATTCTCCTGGCTTCCAAACTGTATTTCAATGTTCAGTTGGTTGGGTGCGTAGGTTTGTATCTTCTTTTTGCTGAATGGTGATTGGAATACAATTACATAATCAGCCGAATCTACTTCTTCCACTTCTTCACCTTTGCGGTTGAAAATGATGAAACCTTTACGGAATGACTTAACTGATTGCCAAGTGGTTTCATCTTCAAAGATGTTAGGCATGTTCTTGTAGTTGACAAGGTCTAATATCTCTTTGAGTTGGTCAAATACTACATCTTCTTGCTTATCTTCATTTCCACCAACAGCATTAATTTCATTGTCGATTCGTTCTTCCGGGTCTTGACCATCAATGGCAGGGTCAAACTTGAAGTAATCGTTTCCTGTTTGTTCATCCTTCACCACTTTCAAGTAAAAGCCATCGGTGGCTTCACGCACCTTCTTCACAATTTGAGCAACACGAACATGCGCTTCAAAAGTGTCGTTAGGGTGAATAATCATGAGCTTTTGTGCCAATTCTTTGGCCGTAGCACCGTTTTCACCTTTGCTCCAAAGAGAATAGACTGCAAGCCCTTTGATGATTTTGAAGGCATCATCATGGAATTTGCGCTCCAAGTTGGCTACAATCTTCTCCTTTACGATGTTCACCACCTTTACCAAGTCATAGACTCCTTCAAGGTTTCTATTATTCGGGTTATTGGCTAGGATGTCATAGATGCGGTCGAAGGTGAAGAAGTAGGGGAAAGGTTTTGAAACTACATGCTTCAATTCACTTTGAGCAAATTGGATAATCCCCCTTTTCTCGAAGTAAGGCAGCTCATGAAATAGGTCTAATAAATCAGGTGTAAAAGGAAATAAATCAATGTACTCTTCCTGATTATTCGCCACCGTTTCAATCTTCGTTATGAAAGGTTTTAGCTCCGTTTCAATTTTGAGTTTCTGCTCTTTGCTCTTTGGTACAATCCTTTGAGAGATAACTTTCTTTACGGCTTCTCTACGAATGATGATATTTTGGAAACGCTGACTGATTCGAGCTTCATCAGCAGCGATATTGGCTAATCTTGGACTGGAATAGATGTCTTCCTGCATGGAGATAGCCAATACAATGTCTTCATCCTGGCAAACTTGTGCTACTACTCGTAGGAACTGGAAGTCTCTCTTGATTTTGTATTCTTCCTTGGCCTGTAAGAAGTCTGAAACTTCATCCACTACTACCAAAAGTCCTTTGCTTGGGTCTTTCTCTTTTAAAACGCCAATTATCTCAGATAAATGGTCTTTAAGGTTTAAGGTTTCGCCATCAATATATTTTGGGGTTTCAACATCATACTCTCGCTTAATTTGTTTTTCAAGCTCTCTGAAAAAGAAATATTGCAGGTCAACATTAACAGGTTGAAGCTCAAACTGGACCGTAAAGAATTGGCGGGAAATGGTCTCAGCTTCTTTACGAACAGCATTGTTTTTAATGAGTGAGCGAAGCGAAGGATTGTTGATAATACTTACCAAGAAGGCAATCAAGTGCGATTTACCACTACCGTAGTTACCAATGATTTTAACTGCCTTGTGATTGGGCTTTTTGATGTTATCAATGAAATCCTTGATTTGGGTTTCAAGTCCTTCTGAAATGATGTAGCTAGAGATGAGTTCCTTTTGCAGGTCATCATGCTTTAAGTCGGTATCAATATCAACCACATCCTTAATTTCGGTGTAGTTGAATAGCTTTCCTATGGCTCCATCAGGTAGTTTATCCTGTGGTTTGTATCCACCATCCGGTTCAGAAACGATGCTTACATAGTTGTCTTCAACATCTTCAATCTTAGTTATCAGAATATCGTTGACATCCTTATCGTAGTACTCATCGCTACCAACCTTACCATAGGAAATTCTATTGCTGATTACCTTCTCATCTTCTAAAAACAATACACTGCTTTTGTTCCGTGAATTGTACTTAAATGCACCAACGGGAGAGATTTTGGTAAAGGCATCATGGTAAAGGATGCTGGCATTTAGCAGAATGAGTTTGTCAGGCTTGTTGGAAAACCATTCTTTGATGTGTTGTCCAACATCGTGACTGGGTTCATCCTTGGCTTCAAGCTCCGCAAAGATTGGTTGCAATTCTGCTCCCACATCTACCTTGGTGTAGCCAATGGAGTCTAAGTAATTGATAATTTTTTCGCGTTTCGCACCGTTATTACCAACAACAGCCCACAATTTGAATCGTAGGCTGTTTGCGAGAGATAGGTATGTGTCAATGTGTTTAGATTCTTTCATTGCCTATTTAATGTCTTTCTGTTCAATCAATAATTCTCGTACTTCAACTTCGAGAATCTTTGCTATTTCATAGAGTACTTCTAATCTTGGTTGTTGTCGGTTCTGCACGTATCCATTAACCATGTTGTAACTTTTTCCAAGTTTCTCAGCCAACCAAGTTTGCTTAATTCCTTTTTCTTCAAGTACTTCCTTTATTCGGTTCATTTCCGTATAAATTTAAGTCGCTAAAATAGCTCAAATTTTCCGTTTATCTCATTTTTCAATATACTTTTCGTTCGTTTCATTGTCGTTCTGTTTGAGCGAGGGCAAAAAAATAGGCTCTTTTGGTTTTTTACGTTTGGCTTGTGGGTCGGAAAAAACCAAATGTGCCTATTTGCACGTTGGCTTTTTCAGCATGTTGCACAACGTTTCGGGGCTTGGCGTCAGTGGCGGAAATTGAAACGAAAAGTTTCAATTTAGCGACATAGTAAGCAAAAGCCAATTAATTGAATAAATTTAAGAAAAAAGTCAATGTAATTGGCTTTTTGCGTAATAGAAAGCTGAAATTTTAAATTTAGCCTTAACCCGCCATTGCGCCAAACCCATGTTAGGCGATGTTATAAATTTTTGAATAACCAATATCTAAAAAAGATTTACCATTACTGCATCTTTTTGTCATATCTTGACTAATTGTATGAGCAAGTCCTATTATAAACATACAAGTATTTGAGAATCTCAAAAGTTCTTTACCAGTAAGATTTGCTAATTCAATTTTAAATGGGTCATTTTTCCAACTTTCTAAGTTTTTTATTATTTCTGTGCTACAACTTAAATTTGTGTCATATGGATGCCACGCTCCATGTAAATGTTTGTAATTTAGTTCATTTCTAATTCTTGAAAGCCAGCTGTAATCGGATGAACCTACATAAGATAGATTTTTTAATAATTGGTCAAGTTTAACAGTTAATGGTTGTATTTCTGGTGATGTTATTTTTGTTAAAATATCTGTTGAAATATGTTTTATTTTTTCGCCGAAAAGTTTCCAAAGTGCTACATGAGAGCCTCCGTCTTTTTTAATGTCAATTTTTTTACAATTAATGTCTAAAGAGTTATTGCTAAAGTTTACCAAATAATATCCTGATTCTACGTTAATTCCATTTAGATTGGAAAATAAATCAGCGACTTGTTTGATAGCTTTAATAGCTTCAGAATCAAATTGGGATAATGAAAAACCTAAAAAACGAAGTATAACGTGAGCAGCATAATAAGCTGCATAATATTGTTTTATTAGTAACCAACTAACGTTTTTAGGTAAAATGTCTAAATTGTCTATTTTTATTATACTTTCTAATGAAGCTGATGCAAATCGATTACAATCTTTTGAAAGTGGTTTTAAAAAACAAGAACGATCGTAACTTGAAATAATAAATTCATCTTTTAATACTTGTGAATTTATTTGAAAATCATTTTTAGCTTTAATCCATTCATTAAAAGACATTGATTTATTAACCGTAATGTTGTTTATACCTATAGCCCAATATTGTCTAAATATATCATCGAAATTCATCCTATAACGTAAAATCTGTTTTTAAGCAGTCTAATAGATAATTTGATAATTCCTTATAAGAACCACCTGGTTTTGAAATTCTAGTTGGCTTTAATTTTGAAAATAATGGCGATAAAATTTCAGCAAAACTTTCTGATAAATAATTTGAATATTTATCTTTTGTTCTTTGTGCGATATGAGGAAATATTGAAATAATAGCTTTAAAAACTGTTGAATTAGTAATAGCTTTTTCTAAACCAAGTTTTCTAAATCCATTATAAATTGAAATTAAATAGTTATTACAAATTTCATAAACTTCTTGAGCTTCTTTATCACCAAAATATTTAGTTATTAGTGTAAAGGCTGAATTAAAGGCAACACGAGATAATTTTAATCTTGATTTGTCAGCAGGACTTGTAAGTCCTAATAAAATACTATCAGGGCTTTCATGAAAGAGATCAAAAATCTCTCTTAAAAAAGTTTCATTATCATTTTCATACTCTGCAAGATTTTTTATATCAAATAGTAATTCATTTGGGACAGGTTTTTGTCTTGTATTAATATCAATGAAAATTCTTGATTCATCTCGTCTAGTCAAATTGTTATAAATAACTACAGGAATCCTGACTGAAGTTTTAGCTAGGTTGAACCCAAAAACTCTATGTTGCCCATCTAATATTAAAAATGCTTTTGGATGTTCTTTAAATCTAACAGTTTTACCTTTTCCTGTAATTTCTAATTCAGCTTCAGGTTGAGCTGATAAAATTACAGCTGTTGGAATCGTTCCAAGTCCATTGTCTATATAATCAGCAATTTGCTGAGCTCTTTTTTCATCTAATAATCTTTGAAATCCT
Source organism: Sphingobacterium sp. BS-2 (assembly GCF_046161205.1). Taxonomy (NCBI): domain Bacteria; kingdom Pseudomonadati; phylum Bacteroidota; class Sphingobacteriia; order Sphingobacteriales; family Sphingobacteriaceae; genus Sphingobacterium; species Sphingobacterium sp. BS-2. The sequence goes on along the minus strand of NZ_JBIXGO010000010.1, from coordinate 141,047 downwards.
TCCTTAGGATCCTCTTCTCTTGAAGAAATAAAACATGTTTTTGCCAAAACTTCAGATGGCATTGTTAGTGTGTAGAATTTATGTTCACCTTGGGTTACTAAACTTATTGAATAACTATGAAATTGTTCTTCTTGATTCATTATTTTATATTGTTTGTAATATAATATCGCCTAACATTTCTTTTTCACGAAACTAATATACAAAAATCACAGCTGTCCTAAATAAATTTAGGTTGTAAAAAAATCTACCTTCTTCTATGAATTAGGAAAGCTATTTGTGAAAATTCAAATTATATCCTCACTATTATCTTTAGAAGAGTTTGAATTGCCCAATTTTATCAGGAGGTTTGCCAGAAAAGAATGGATCATTAGCCCATTTCCAAAGATCAATTTTAACAAATATATTTAAACGAATAAAGTTCACCAGATTGGATAAGTTCCATTGATATTTAGCTTTCTTCTGGATGTATTTAAAGAGTAGTATTCCTATTAATGCAGTCCAAATTTGGATGTAGACGGCGTTTTCTGATGTTCCTACAAAACTGGTGACTTTCAGACGCTGTTTTAGATGTTTGAAGAAAGTTTCAATCTCCCATCTTTCCTTATATAAGGCCGCTACTGTTGATGCTTTCCAAGTAAAATTGTTTGTTAAGAACTCATATTCAGCATTATTTATGCTGTCCCAAAAACGAACTAGACGCATCTTCTTTCCTTGATAGTGTTTCTTAGCATCCCCATCAAGCTCAATGAGCTGATCCATAATGATGTTATTTTCCTTGAGGGCTTCACTTTGAAATGATCGAACCACTGTATATTTCATGTTGCTTTTACTGCGTGTGACAAAAAAGCACTGATTGCTGTCCAAAACATTCATCCAAGCATAATCAACGTAGCCTCTATCCACAACAACCACACATCCCTTAGGAAATGAGATGGTCTTGGCTATCTTAGATTCATGTTGTTTGCCATCGGTGATATGTACAAAGCTCGGCATACAGCCATCATAATCAAGTATAGTATGGAGTTTAACAGCTCCCTTAGCACTGCGGAATTTAGCCCAGTCGAATACACTTAAGCATAAAGGAATAATAGTTGCATCCATGAGAAATACTTTCCGCTTAAGTCTATTAAGCTCAGCTCCTCTAGGAGAATTTCTGTTCCACAAATGTTCCAAAAGTTTGTAATAAAGGTCTCGAAATAGGCGATGATCGCGATGTTTGTTGATGTAGGATAAATTGGACTTGCTGGGTGTCCGAGAGATGCCCATGTGGCTCATGTTACCTGTAGTACTACGCAGACCATTAGAAATATCACGAACGGAATCCGCAGATGAAAGATGGCAGAAAAGCATACTAACAAAGTGTGTCCAACTGTTAATTCCTTTATGATGTTTGTCGCATTGGTACTTTTGAACTAATTTATTAAAAATGTCACGGTCTACTAGACCTAATATCTGAGAAAATACGTTTATATTTACCATGGCGGTAGTATGATTTTAGCGAATTAAATATAGCAATCCCTGCTATATTAAACCACCGCCATTTTTTTCTTATTTAGGACGCTTCTGTACAAAAATATTCGCTAATCCATCTCTATAGACGAATTGCGTGTCACAAGCATTAAATATAATACAATACGCTATTATTTAACCGTTTAATTAATTTAAAAATCATGAATAGCGAAACAAATCTTATTATTTCATAGTTATTGTAAATATGGAAAGCGAAGTTATATTGAAAACATTTCAAACAAAATTGAATACACAGAGATATGCCAAGAATACTATTAAGTCATATATGGACTATGCTAGCCTATTTTTGAAGCATCTCAATGAATATCCATCCTTAAAAGATGTGCCTGTGAAAGCTATAGAATCTTTCATCAATGAAAAAGTTCAAAAAGAGCAGATCAGTGTTTCCTATCAGAAAGGTTTAGTTGGGGCTATTAAGAAGCTATACGAATTGACACTTAACCAAAAGGTTCCGCTCGATTACTTATATCCCAAAAGATCGTTTTCTAAACTGCCCAAATTCTTTTCCAAAGAAGAAATTCGACAATTATTAGATAGCACCAACAATATTAAGCATAGAGCGATATTAATGACCATTTATAGCTGTGGCTTACGCCTAAGCGAATTGCTGAACCTCAAGATAGAAGATATACGATCTTCTGAAAAGATTATCCGAATCAACCAAAGCAAAGGTAACAAAGACCGGATTGTATCCTTACCAGATAAATTACTGGATATTTTAAGAGATTATTATTTGGTTTATAAGCCTACAAACTACCTTTTTGAAGGAGAAAAAGGAAATCGATACAGCGAACGTAGCGTGCAACTTGTATTGAAAAAATCATTAGCTAACGCGAAAATAAAAACCGAAGGCACAGTACATACATTACGTCATTCGTACGCTACACATTTAATTCAATCTGGTATTGATGTCCGAATTGTTCAGGAACTGCTCGGTCATGAAAACATAAAAACAACCATGATCTATACACACATTACCGATATTGATAAAAAGCGCACCCCTAGTCCACTTGATTTTTTATAAATTCTCCAAAAAAGCTTGACACACATGATTTTATACAACCTATTCTATCTTAATATTGAGCTGAGAAACAAATATATTTTGTCCGAAATAAGTCCGAAAATAGCAAAATCCACTGATTATCAGTGGATTTTGTCGGGGTGGCAGGATTCGAACTATTTACTATATCTTCAGAAATTTCAGAATTAGACGATTATTAAATGAACTGATCAATCAAATTTCTTAAATGTATTAAAACAAAAACACCCAAAAATATCGGGTGTAATTTTGGGTGTAAAACTTGTAATTAACTGTTTTACAAGTCGTTTTGTGGAGCCGGAGGGATTCGAACCCTCGTCCAAACATAGTATGATTTACGCTTTCTACATGCTTAGCTTCTCTTTGATTGTCGGGAGAGGGAAGGTGAGTCGCTTACCTATACCGTACTCCGTAGTTGCTGTTTCTCGTCCTTACTTAGCAACGTCGCAAGGACCAGTTCTACGATTCGGTGCCTCGGATGTCAAGCGGTAGAACAATGCTTGACGAGACAAAAGCTAAATCTTAATTCTAAATTAAGCAGCTAAGGCGTAGTTTTCTTCGCCATTTGAAAAGTTGAAAGTTCAGATTAAAGTGCTAGACTAACAATGCACTGCATGCTTACATAACCATCGCTATCCTGTCAATTCCGGTCGACCCCGTTATGTATGGGCAACAAATGTAATCATTTTATATGACTTCAAAAACCCAATTAAGTTTAATTGGATAGGATTTTATAAACATATTTGCTATATTACTGTTTTAAAAGATGATAAGTTAAAATATTGTCCTGATTGAATTAATATGCTCTGACTTTATGATTTTTGTTTTTAACAACAGTACATATTATACAACAATACCGAAACTTATTTCCTGTAAAATTGAACAATACTGAAGGCAAAATAAGCCTCTATGAATAAAATAATGAGATTTTGATCATCAAAACCTCAAAGGAACAGATTACTGAACTATACAAAAACTATAAACAATGGCTGAGGAAAACAACGCGAAAACAACAGCTACGGAAACTGCAGAAAATAACAGTCCCGTTAAACCTGTAAGAGCCACTACTAGAAGAGCTCCTGCAAAGACAACTCCAGCAAATAAACCAGCTGCGAAAACCCCAACCCCGAAACCGAACCCGACTTCTGGGAATTCTGGTGGCGAAGGAGCAGGAACTCGCGCTCGTAAGACGTCAATCCCTAATGTTAAAGTTAGTCCTGTGATTGCTGATACTTCTGCAAAAACTGCCAGCAAGAAAACAGCAACAGCTAAAACTACTACTGCAAAATCTGCTGCAGCAAAACCTGCAGCCAAATCATCAACTCCAGCTGCTAAACCTGCGAGCCCTGCTAAACCAGCAGCAGCAAGTACGGCAAAAGCTCCGGTAGCGAAATCTACAGCAACTAAGCCAGAGGCTAAACCTGCTGCAAAGGCAGAAGCTAAAGCTACAGTTCCGACAAAAGCTGAAGAGGTGAAAATTGAAAAAGAAGCATCTTACAAAGAAGAGGTTCCAAACAATAAAACCGTTAAGGAAAACCCTGAGAAAAAAGCAAAGGATAAAAAAGCTGACAAGAAAGCTGTGAAAACTGTGAAAGCAAAAGATGATAAGAAATCTAAAGACAGCAAGAAGAAGAAAGAGGAAGCTAAAGTAAAAGAGGAAAAGCCAAAAGCTAAAAAAGCCCCTAAGAAAAAAGCTAAAAAGGATTCCGCTAAAGCAAAAGATGAAAAATCTTCTAAAAAAGCTAAAAAGAACGAGGGTAAGACCTTAAAGAAACTAAAAACTGCTTTCGCTGAAATCTACCATAAGATCGTAGGTGAAGATAAAGGCAAAAAGAAGAAGAAAAAGAAATAATTGAGGAATCAATCGAAATTGAAAAGGGATCTCCGCTCGGAGATCCCTTTTTCTGTTTCTTTATTTTTTTCGGATGCTCACAGCATTCTTATGGGCATGTAAGCCTTCCAGTTCGGCCAATATCTCGACGGTTGAACCGATCTGTTGCAAGCCTTCTTCTGAAATATGTTGAAAGGTAATTTTCTTGACAAAGGAATCCACCGATACACCGGAGTACGATCTGGCAAAGCCAGATGTAGGTAAGGTATGGTTTGTACCTGAAGCATAATCGCCAGCACTCTCTGGCGTTAGGTGGCCCAAGAATACAGAGCCTGCATTCAATACCCTATTGATTAGGGTTTTCCATTCATTGGTCTCCAGGATCAAATGCTCTGGAGCATATTGATTCGAAAAATCCATCGCTTCTTGAAGGGTATCCGCAACAAGCATATATGAATTTTGCATCGCTTTCTCAGCCAATTCTTTTCTTGGCAAAACTTCCAATTGTTTCTTCAGCTCTGCCTGCACCGCTTCGGTTATGGTGGTAGATGTTGCCACCAAAATCGCTTGGCTATCGATCCCATGTTCTGCCTGTGCCAATAAATCAGCTGCTACATAGGCAGGATTGCAGCTTTCGTCTGCAATCACCAGTACTTCCGAAGGTCCAGCCGGCATATCGATGCTGACGTCGGTCAATCCTTGGATCAAACTTTTTGCCTTGGTCACAAATTGGTTTCCAGGTCCAAAGATCTTATTGACCTTAGGAATGGTTTCCGTACCATAAGCCATTGCGGCAATCGCTTGGGCTCCGCCAACCAGATAAATCTTATTGATCTGCAATAATTTTAAGCAGTAGGCCACAAATCCATTGATCTTGCCATTGTTTTGCGGAGGTGAACAGACTACGATCTCCTTGCATCCCGCAATTCTTGCCGGAACACCTAGCATCAACAGCGTGCTTGGCAGTACCGCTGATCCGCCGGGAATATATAGACCTACTTTTTCGATCGGTCTTACCTCGCGCCAGCATTTTACACCGGGCATGGTTTCCACCGTACGTTCGCGTTTCAGCTGGGTCTGGTGAAATTTATGGATATTCTGGAAGGCGATTTCCAAAGCTCGCATCTGGTCCCTAGAGATGGTCGATGCCAAGGCATCGATATCATCCTGCCCCAAATAAAGCTGCTCCAGATCTACCTTGTCAAATTGCTTTGCATAAGATTTTAGAGCTTGATCGCCATGCGCCTTCACTTCCTCAATGATATTGAGGACCGTATCTTGGATCGCATGGTTCGGATCGGTGTTTCTATTCACCAATTCCTGGATCTGCTCCTTACTTAAGTCTTTATATAAATAGGTTTTTAGCATGTTACATTATGATTTTTTCGATCGGCATCACCACGATTCCCTGTGCACCTGCCGCTTTTAGTTTGTTGATCTTTTCCCAAAAGTCATCCTCAGAAATTACGGTATGTACCGCTACCCAACCTTCTTCAGCTAATGGAACAACCGTTGGGCTCTTTACACCGTGCAAGAGCTCGGTAATTTGGGACAAGTTCTTTTTCTCCACGTTCAATACCACATATTTCGTTTCTTTTGCGCGCAGAACCGATTGGATTCTTTGCAAGAGCTCACAGATGATGGGGTTCTCTTCAAGACCATCTCTACCGATCAATATCGCTTCTGAATTTCTTACATCCACAAAAGGTTTCAAACCATTGCTTTTTAGGGTTCCTCCGGTCGATACAATATCACAGATGGCATCACTCAGGCCCAAACCCGGAGCAATCTCCACAGATCCAGAAATCATCTGGATATCAGCGTTGATCTTATATTCATCTAAAAACTGTTGTAGGATATTAGGGTAGGAGGTTGCGATGGATTTGCCGTTCAGGTCTTCAAGGCGGTCGATGCTGGAGTCTTTCGGTATGGCCAGTTTCAAGGTACATTTGCCAAAACCCAAACGCTGCAAATATTGAACATTCGATAAGGTTTCCTCGATCACGTTCTCTCCAACGATGCCGAGGTCAGCAATTCCCTGTTCTACATAGCCTGGGATATCATCGTCTCTTAAGAATAATATTTCAAGTGGAAAGTTGGATACAGTTGTAATTAATGAGCTTTTATAGTTTTCGAAGTCCAATCCGCAATTTTTAAGTAATTGAACTGATTTTTCGTTTAATCTACCTGATTTTTGGATAGCAATTTTGAGATTTTTCAAAATGTAGAGTTTATGTTGAGTGAAAAAATTATTAACAATAAAGAATCTGGGGGTTACTTGCGCTCCACGTAGAAGCCAATACTAATATCTATCGCCACAATGGCGATGATGCATTACGTATTGATGTGTACAAGCGTTCTTCATTTTAATAACGCAACAAAAGTAATGGATATCAACTTTCTATGCAAGGAAATTATCAAAAAAGAATAGACTAGGTATTTTGTGCCTCAAACCAGCAGGGGGAGCCTATTATTTTACAACATCGACCAAATAAACCAACCCGCGAAAATAATCTGGACGAATAAAAATAACTTCGACAAGAAACCAGGGGTCCGGGCAAAATAGATGATGGAGAAAATGCTGAGGATGATCGCTGAGGCGATTAGTAGGGTATGGTCGATTTTCCAGAGGTTACCAAATCGCTGTTGTGCATCTTCAAAACCATTGGAGTTTTCAGTAAAATAAATCCAAGTGGAAATATAGAACACATTCAGCAACAAGGAGAAATATGCTGCTACCGTTTTGATGATATTCCAAGTTTTTGGATCCATGATCAAATTTTAGATTCTTAAATTTAATCATTCATTCGCATATTTCCTATTAACTACCTATTACAAGTGTTTCATTGATAGGTACCTAATACAAAAAAAAAGCGGACACTAGGCCCGCTTTTCTTAGTCAGCTGATACAACTTCTACACATTCCAAACACACATTTTCTATCACTGACCCTCTTCACATTATTTAAACTATTTCCACATTTACTAACCCTCTAAAATCTCCTTCGCTCTTTAAAAATCAAACTTCACTCGTGCACGGATTCCCCATTCTGGAGCATCTGGATGATCTAAATAGTTTAATCTCTTTACCACATCAACTCGTAATACTTTAAATATATTGGCTACACCGGCACTTGCCTCCATGTAGGGTTTATTTCCAAAGGTAAAGGACATCTGTTCACCCGATCCATTGGTCTGCCAATCATAAACTTGATTGTTCAGGCTCGGGTTGTTACTGTCACGCAATCCACCATAGACGCCTTTGAAACTAAAGACCTCTCTCAACTTCAGTTTTTTCAATAATGGAACTTTATTGAAAATAAAACCATTCATATAATACTGCACATTCCATGAAGCGTGATGATCGGAAATGAATTCCATAAAGTTCATCAAGTTATACGACTGTAATTGATAAGCGTACGTCTGGTTTGCACGATGTATGTTCAATACTGGGAAAGGCAAGTTATTACCAGCAATGTAAGTTCCATCTACGTTAATGTCAGCATAACCCAATTGCGATAGGTAGAATCTCTTGAAAATTCCAGCAGAGAAGTTATGGTAATTGTATTCCCCACCAAATACTCCTTTCACGCCCGCTGTATAGTTGAAGGTCATGATCGGGTATTTATTGAAAATTGGAGTCCTGTATAATTTTCCCTGATAGAATTCTTCTTTTGGAGCATAACGGAATCCAACGTTGAATTCAGTGCTCTGCAAGTTGTTCACGATCTTATGTGAACCATCCGCCATTGGTAGGGTATAGGAAAGAACACCGGCTGGCGTTTGTTTCCAAGTTCCCAAACCTGCATTCATCGAGAAGTTATTGCTGAACTCTACCTTATAATCCAATCGATAAACCTCATTGTACAGATAACTCTTGTTCTCACCACGTTTAAACGATAGCAATACATTATCCTCTTGAACGAACTCTAAGTTCTGTCCAGGGATTTTAGTGTCGTATGAAGCAGACACCCGCAAATAATGCTGTGGAAATTTATAGATCGACTTATTGTTCAAGGAATAAGTTCCTGCTAAGAAATATTTCCATTTTTGGTCCTCAAATCCGTAAGCACCATATCCTTCCGCATAGAAACGCTTGCTCAATTGCTCTGTGGTACGACCACCAACACGTAAACGGAAGCCTTCTACAGGATTATAGGAATAAAATGTGTTCACAGGACCGATTTCAACTGGACCTGCTTGTTTATATCCTGACAAGACCAATGCAGAGATATCCATAAAGGTTCGGAAAGATGGCATGCTCTGTAAAGAGTCAATATTCGTATAGATAGAGCGTTCCGATTTGGAAAGCGGCTCAGGCCGTAAGGTAGCCCAATAGCTTTCGGATTTTGTTTCTGCTACCTCTTGCTTCTCCTCCGGGATAACTACATATTTATCTGGTACCGCATAGATGCTATCAGGACGGACATTGCCATTGACGTAATCATTGATCAAGACAACGCGTTTACCTTTGATCCCCTTACCTTTATTGGTAATGGAGAAATCGATGCCTAAACTTGATTTTGTCAAGTAATACTTATTGTCATTGGTTTTATTGAAACCAAGTTCAATGTTCAAATCCCGAACAAAGTTCAAGTTGATCTCATCACTGACGGTCATTTCAGCGCCTTTTACAGCATAATTTCCATCCAGTGTCACATAAAGCTTTCCTTTAAACAAAAGATCGTTTTTATTTCTAGGGAAGAAGCTTAACTCTACCAAAGATTCATTTTCATTCTTTATCGTGTCTGTAATGTAGAAACGATAGAAGGTAGGTGCCGAATTGGCGATTGGACTCAAAAATTGATTCGTCAAGATGGTGATATTGTTGTCATAGATCTCCACCTCATCATAAAGTCGGTTGAAGTATTTACTTAGACCATCATTATCAATAAATTTTGGGTCAAACTCAGCCTTACGGTCTGCTATGATATATTGCTTTTTGGCGTTAGGGTCTTTTCTAAAGTAAACCTTTGAAAATTTCTCTTCCATATAAGCCGGCAATACATAGTTTGATGCTGTCTGTGCAGTATCGTCCTTTTCAAATAGGAACTGATATTTCTTGAATACCTTTTTGTTCTTGAACTTTTCATCCAAATTGCTCAATCCCAAACTGATCTTTTCGTATTGATCGTATTCAGCATAAGCCTGGCCTGTCAAGCGGTTTTGATCACGATGTTGGACCACCTTTCTGATCAATTCTACTGCAGGATTGTTTTTGTTGGAATATTTGCCTCTTTTAGGAGCTCTGACTACAATTTCCTCAATCGAGTTGGCAGGGAACAACATCACGCGGATAGTTTGTTCTCTTTCAGCACTTACAGGGTACTCTTCAGGATCAAATCCTACCGAACTGATTTTGATTTTCTTATACTCTGCTGGAATGGTCAGGGTATACTCTCCATTTTCATTGGAACTTGTCCCAATATCCTTATTGGCGCCCATTACTTTAATGGATGCATAAGGGATAGCCTCATAGTTATCAGCGTTCATTACCTTCCCCTTGATGGTGATGAAACTCTGGGCAGATAGGCCTTGGAACGAAAAAATCATTCCGATTAGTATGGCAAAGTAAAATAATCTCGTTTTCATGCTATGACTTTTTGACTTTTTATGCTTTGTGTTCAAAAAGTATTGCAAATAAAGATAATATTGATGATTTATTAAATAGTCCTATTGACGATTTGACTTTTTTATGATAATTAGTCAATAATTATTTGTTGTTATGACAATTTGTTTACAGGAGGATTCTGCTGCAAATAAAATCGGTGTAATAGTCTTCTTGATTTGTAACATTGGGGTGTTTTTTTCGGACCTTGCTTTGACCTCATTCGAGACACATTCGGTAAATTCCGAATGTGTCTCGAATAAAACCCAAGTTGACAACGTAAATTTTGAATCTATTTTACTGTTAAAATTTGAATAGCTGGGAAGGAGAGTTTGGCAGAAGACTCAGATGGCTCATCAGTCATTGAAGAATAATCGAATCTAATAAAAAAAGCGGCTGTATTTGCAGCCGCTTTTAAAATAATATGGTTCTATTTTTCTAATCGTAGAATTCCTGATCAAAGTTTTTTCCTTTGCTTTTATCAGTAGCATCATTCTGCGGATTAGAATTCCCTTTTTCTGGGTTATCCTTCGGTTTTTTAGTTTTCTTCTGTCCAAATTCGGCCACCTCCACGATCCTTGGGATACTACTTTTGGGTGCCATATGGCGCAGTTTGCGGATTTTACGCCTGCGTTTATAGTTTTTGATAATGGAGCTATCTCGATATAGGTTCCAATTCATCAGCAATACACTGAACAGCACGACAGCAAGTCCGATGATCTGCATGCGGCTGACCAAATGATCAGTAAAGAAGTGCACCAGGATTAGGGCAACAATTGGGTTGACATAAGCATAGGTACTGACCTCTGTGGCTGGACGATACTGCAATAAGAAAATATAACAGCTGAAGGCCAAGATGGATCCCATTAAAGCTAGATAAACCATGGCTCCCCAATATTCTAATGGAACTGATCCAAATTCGAAACTTTTATATTCTCCATTCAACAAAGCAACAGTGGTAAAGGCCACACCCGCCACGACCATTTGCCAAGCAGTCTTGACCATTACATTTAGGTCTTCTTCTGGCTCTTTAGCAGTGTTTGGATCAGCAGACTTCTTGTTGTCCGATTTCTTATTGTACTTTGAAATAAGTGAACCTACGGTCCAGCCAATGGTTCCTACAGTCATGACGATCATGGCGGTAAGTTTTTTGTCATTGTCACCCTCATTTGCTGAAGCTCCAAAAATCTGCTCTGCAAATAACATGACAACACCGAGGAAACCAAGGATAAGGCCTAATAAGGTCGGTATGCTGGAGAAGTTTTCCTTCCATTTTGGTTTATCCAGGATAATGAACCAAATAGCGGTAGCTGCAGAAAGAATAGATACGATGGCGCTAGAGATATACTGCTCTGACCAGATAATGGCCGCCATATCAATAAAAAGTAAAAGGAAACCGACCAATGCGGCGTCTTTTACAGCACTCTTAATATAAATTTTATATCCTTTTACCCAACAGTAAAACATCAGCAGTGATCCTGCAATGATGAATCTGATAGACCCCAATACAAAAGGAGGGAAAGCGTGCAAGGCTTTCTCAATAAAGAAAAAGGTAGATCCCCAAACGATGTACACCACCAAGTAGGCAAAGATGATGATGCTGCCTGATGGATTTGATGATTTTACCATGTTTTATATTAATCCTTTGACGGAATTACTAATTTATTATCTTCTTTTACTGTCTCTAGAACGATAGTAGTTCTTGTTGATATGATACCTTCTATCTTGCTCAGGGTGTTGCGCATAAGGTCAACAAGTCCTGCAGAGTCATTGGTTCTCACTTTAATCAGGTATCCATCTTCTCCAGCAATATCATGGACTTCCAATACTTCAGGTATTTCGGCCAAAAGTAAACCTACTTTCTGGACACCGATGATATCCTGGGTTTTGATAAAGATGAAAGAAAGCATTTTTTGATCTAGAGCAGCAGGGTTGATCCGGGCATTATATTGTAGGATTACCTCCTTCTGTTCCAGTTTTTTGACCCTTTCCAAAATTGCTGAAGGGGCCATGCCTAGTTCGCGAGCAATATCAGCATTATTCGTGCGGGCATTGTCCTGCATGATTCTGATAATCTGAAGATCAATTTGATCCAATGAAATTTCTAGTTTCGCCATAATGGCGCAAATATCGGTAAAGCCGAATTAAATTCAAAGAAAATAGGTAAAAAAAGAATTTTATTCAGTGAATTATGACTTTATTAGGATAGGAAAGATTTTTTTGAGCAAGCAATTGTAATTTTTTCTCAAATTATTGTTGCTGAGGTTTATACGAATATAGTCAATTCGAGCTAGATATGGAAATATATGTTTATCCTTATAATTAGTGAAACAATGTGTAGTTTTGTTATTCAATCTATCTTATCGTGTCAGTACAGTTAAAATTAGCTGCCTTAGCAGAATCCCTAAAGGGAGATTTCTTTTATGATGAAAATATAGCATCTCATCAGACGATGCGTTTAGCCTATTCTACTGATGCTTCGGTGTATCAGGAGTTACCATTGGCAGTCTGTATTCCCCAAGAAATAGAAGATCTAAAGACCTTAATTCGGTTTGCAAATGAAAACCAGGTTACCTTGATTCCACGTACTGCCGGAACATCATTGGCGGGTCAAGTGGTGGGTGCCGGGATTGTGATCGACATCTCTAGGTTCTTCAATCAGATATTGGAAGTCAATCAAGAAGAGCAATGGGCGAGGGTTCAACCGGGAGTGATCCGGGATGACCTGAATGCCTATTTGAAACCATATGGGTTGATGTTTGGGCCGGAAACTTCTACAGCCAGTAGGGCCATGATCGGCGGGATGATAGGAAACAATTCATCCGGTCTACATTCAATCGTTTGGGGAGATACGCGTCATAATCTATTGGAAGCTAATGTGATATTGGATGATGAGTCTGAAGTGCAGTTTAAAGAACTGAATGAAGCTGCTTACTTTGAAAAGCTGTCCTTAAAATCTCGTGAAGGTGATATTTATAGAAACCTGAACGCTCTATTGACCAATAAAGAAAACCAAGATGCCATCCATGCGGGGTATCCTAAGTCTGAAATTACCCGTCGGAATACAGGTTATGCCTTGGATATGTTATCAGATACCAGCCAACCATTCAATCTATGTCGACTATTGGCAGGATCGGAAGGGACAATTGGTATTATTACGGAAGCAAAAATAAAGTTGATGCCCCTTCCTGCAAAGGAAATTGGCCTTCTATGTGTTCACTTCAACGATATGGTAGAATGTATGCGCGGGAATGTCATCGCTTTGAACAATAAACCTGAAGCTTCCGAATTGGTCGATAAGTATATTTTGGACTTTACGGTTGGTCACCCGACCTATCAATACAACCGATTTTTTATCGAGGGTGATCCTGAAGCCTTATTGATCGTTGAATTTAGGGGCAATAGCCAAGAAGAGATTACGCATAAAGCCGAGCGCTTGGTCCATGAACTAAAAGCCGCGGGATTGGGTTATGCCTATCCTTGGATTACCGGTGTTGAAAAAACCAACCTGGTTTGGGATGTGAGAAAGGCCGGATTAGGATTGATCCGGAACCTGCCTGGCGATTCTCAACCGGTCAACCTTATTGAGGATTGTGCCGTTTCTCCTGAGGATCTGCCGGCCTATATATCCGATATACAAGAGCTGTTGAAGGAAGAGCAGGTACATGCTTCGTATTATGCCCATGCCGGCGCAGGTGAGCTGCATATCGAACCCTTCATAAACCTCAAGACAGCTGAAGGGAAAAAGCAGTTCCGCCGGATTTTAGAGAAAACCACGGATTTGGTCTTGAAGTATAATGGTTCATTAAGTGGTGAGCATGGTGATGGTCGATTGCGAGGAGAGTTTATTGGTAAAGTCTTAGGTGATCAAGTATATCAACTTCTGTTAGAGGTAAAAAACATATTTGACCCAAACAATATATTTAATGCAAAAAAGATAGTCGATACACCTCCAATGGATACCCATTTGCGTTATGACCATGTTACGGATGCGAAGCAAATCAAGACCTATTTTGATTTTACGAAGAATGAAAGCATCCTTCGTTTGGCGGAGAAATGCTCGGGTTCTGGGGACTGTAGGAAAACAGAAATAACCGGTGGTACGATGTGTCCATCTTTTATGGCAACTCGGGACGAGAAAGATACAACCCGGGCAAGGGCGAATATGTTGCGTCAATTTCTGACCAACTCGACCCAGAGTAATCGATTCAATCATGAGGAGATCAAGGAGGTAATGGATCTTTGCTTGAGTTGTAAGGGCTGTAAAACGGAATGTCCGTCTAGCGTCGATATCGCGAAGATGAAGGCCGAATTCCTGCAGCATTATTATGATGCCAATGGTAGTCCGTTTAGAGCGAAGTTGATTGCCAATTTTACGGAATCTCAAAAATTGGGTTCTTTAGTTGCTCCAATCTATAATTTCTTTGCAACAAATGGTTTTACCTCTAGCATCATAAAATCAGTAGTGGGTTTTGCTCCTGGGAGGTCATTGCCAAAAGTGCATGGAACGACATTTAGTAAGTGGGCTTCCAAACAACCTCTTAGTAATAATAAACGCAAGGTTTTTCTATTTAGTGATGAGTTTACAAATTACAATGATACCGAAGTAGGGATCACTGCCCATAAATTATTAACTGCTCTGGGATATGAAGTTATCGTTCCTAAGCTAAAGGAAAGTGGTAGGACTTATTTGTCGAAAGGTTTTGTAAAGAAGGCAAAAGAATTGGCAAATCAGAACGTAGATTTAACCTCGCAGGAAGTCACTTCGGAGAGTCCATTATTGGGTATTGAGCCTTCAGCAATTATTACATTTCGCGATGAATATCCAGATTTAGTGGATGAGTCAAAACGTGAGCAAGCTAATATATTGGCGAAGAATGCCTTGATGATCGATGAGTTTTTGGTCCGTGAAATGAAAGCGGGTAGGATACATCCTGAACAATTCACGGCAGAACCTCAAAAGATCAAGCTACATGGTCACTGTTATCAGAAAGCTTTCAAATTGGTGGATGCTACCAAAGAGTTTTTATCCTTCCCTTCGAATTATGAAGTAGAAGTTATACCTTCAGGTTGCTGTGGTATGGCTGGATCATTTGGCTACGAGAAGGAGCATTTTGAGGTTTCCCAAAAAGTAGCTGAACTGGTTTTATATCCTACATTGCGCAAAACTGGCCAAGAATACCTTATTGCAGCAGCCGGAACAAGTTGTAGGCATCAGATCAAGGATGGGCTTCAGCGTAAGTCATTCCATCCAGTTGAGATTATATATGACGCTTTGATCAAGAAATAATAAACAAATTTTGTAATTTATTGTATTAAAAATAAACGAAAGAGATTATGAAAAAGATAACAACTTTAGCTTTGCTAGTTTCTACAGCGGTTTGGATGGGTTCATGTGGTAATTCAAACAAAACCGAGGGTGGTTCAGGTGATTCCACGGCGACAACGGCTTCTACTGCTTTGAAACCGATGACCAACACAGCAGATGGGAGTTTGCTGCACCTGTACTTTGATTTAACAAATCCTAGCCAGACTGATTCTTCTATCGTTTATGATGCAAAAGCAGAATACAATAATGAGCCTGTGGGCTTTAAAGTGGAGGTGCTGAAGACCATTGATGCAGGTATTAATGCGCAAGGGCAACCAGATGAGGAATTAGGATTTAGGAAAGGATCAGTGCGGATTACCTCCAATGGAGCTCCTTCTGATAATTTCGTGAAATCATTGGGTACTTTGTTCAATTTGCCTACAGATGGTAAGATGACTACCAACACTTTGGTTCCTTTGGTATTTTCATCGAACAAAGAGAAAGTTGATCTTTCAAAGCCTGGAACCTATAGTTTTAAGTATTTCTTTGATAACAGTTCTGGCAAGGAAGCTGAGATTTTTGGTTATGTTGATACCTACAAACAATCCTTCGAACTTGGTGAAAAAGATTCAACCAATCGAGCAGCATTAATTTCTGCATTTGAAGGTAAATAAAATTTATTTAGTGTATTTTAGAGGACCAGTTAAAAGCTGGTCCTTTTTTATGCAATTACACTACATCAGGTTAATATTTTGTCTATTTTTTCTAGTCCTGGGCTACAATGAATTGCTTGCTCAAGAGGTTCTTCATTCTGAACGTGTATCCAAGGGAAAGGTTAGCGATCCTGCACTGGATGAGATATCCGGCATAATTGCTTCTATTAATAATCCGGGAATGTTTTGGGTACATAATGATAGTGGGGATGAGGCCAAAGTTTATTTGATTGATTCGGCTGCTAGGCTTATGTGCAGCTTTCAATTGGAGGGCGTAGAAGCTAAAGATATCGAAGATATTGCCTGGGTAGAACTAGAGGGGCAATCTTATGTAGTTTTAGCGGATATTGGTGATAATTTGGCGGAACGGTCCAATCTGTCCCTTTACGTCTTTCCTGAACCGGTTTTGAAAAAGGGAGTGAAGCAGGATTCGATTGCAAAGGCTAGCATTTCCATCAAGCAATTGAAATATCCAGGAAAAGCAAGAGATGCTGAGGCCGTTTTTATTGACCCTTTGGATAAGCAATTCTATTTGATATCGAAAAGAGAATTTAGGTCTTCATTGTATTCTGCGGATATCTTCAAGGAAAAGAAGCAGATTTATCTGCTCAATCCCAGATTTAGTTTTCCTTTTACTTTTATTACAGCGGCAGATATTTCCCCTAAAAGGGATGCTGTCATCATGAAAAACTTAACTAGCATATTTTATTGGTCTATAGGTAGAAATGATTCTTTGCTTGAAGCATTGAAGAAGCAACCTTTGCCAATTCCCTATGAACCGGAGCCACAAGGTGAGGCAATCACTTTTGATCGAAAATCTGATGGGTTTTTTACAATAAGTGAGCGTCCTTTTGGCCTTGACTCGTATCTTTATTATTATCATATATCAAAACACTAAATCCTATGAGAATAATTATATCCTTACTGTTCTTGTTCCTAAGTTCGGGATTTGTCCGAGCGGCCAAGGTGGATACCATTGCCGTGCATAGTGCGGGCATGAATAAATCGATCAAGACGGTTGTTATTCAACCGGAAGGGTCAAAAAAGAAAGATCTGCCCACCTTATATCTTTTACATGGCTACTCTGGAAATTATGCTGATTGGGTAAACAAGGCACCTGTAATCAAGGATTTGGCAGACCAATATGGAATATTGATCGTTTGTCCGGATGGAGGTTTTGGTAGTTGGTATTGGGATTCAGAAATTGATCAAAATTTTAAATACGAGACTTTTGTTGCCAAAGAATTGGTGGATTATATTGATGGGAAATATCCGGTCATCAAAGACCGCAAGAAGCGTGGCATCACTGGGTTGAGCATGGGCGGGCATGGAGCGCTTTATTTAGCAATCCGCCATCAAGATGTTTTTGCAGCTGTAGGTAGCACCGCTGGTGGTTTGGACATCCGTCCGTTTCCTAATAATTGGGATATGGCGAAAAGGATAGGAGCGTACGACCAACATCCACAAGTTTGGGATAGCCATACAGCGATGGAATTAACACACTTGATTAAACCAAAATCATTAGAAATTTTTATCGATTGTGGCACGGATGATTTTTTTTATGCGGTAAATCATAAATTTCATGAAAAATTAGCCTACTTAAATATCCCACATCGATATTTAAGCATGCCAGGGGCTCACAATTGGGATTATTGGGGTAAATCAATTCAATATCAACTAATATTCTTTCAAGAGTTCTTTTCTAGAGCATAGGATTATGACTATTTTGGATAAATTATTTGCTACATTGAATAATATTAATAAATTTGGACTTTATACGAGATTATAAACCTGTAAAAGCCATTTTGTTGTTCAGAATGGCTTTTTTACTTTTGACCATGATTTTTAACCTAAAGCGAATGAAATCGCTATCTCAATGCATGAGCATCAGTCTCATAATGCTGTTAGTTTTTGTATGTGATTTTGCATCTGCCCAAGAAAAATTAACCTTAAGTGGTTATGTTCGTGATGCCAATTCTGGTGAAAATTTAATTGCGGCTGTAATTCGAGTAAGAGCGCTTAATTTAAGCACTTATTCCAATAACTATGGGTTTTATTCTATCTCGTTGCCGGAAGGAAAGCATGAGATCGAAATCTCCTATGTAGGTTATGCCACTAAAGAAGAGCAAATTGAAGTCAATGCCTCTAAGCGTCATAATTTTGAATTGGTTTCCAATTCGAGTGTTATCGAGGAAATCGTTGTTACCGGCAAAAAGGAGGACGACCATGTCACTTCTGCGCAAATGGGTAACCTGAAGTTCAGCATGGAGGAATTGAAGAATATACCGGTCCTTTTTGGTGAAAAGGATGTGTTGAAAAGCATTCAATTACTTCCTGGTGTTTCTTCCGGGGGTGAAGGTAGTGCAAATTTCTATGTGCGTGGGGGTGGCGGAGACCAAAATTTAATCTTATTGGATGAGGCTACCGTTTATAATGCATCCCATTTAATGGGCTTTTTCTCTACTTTCAACTCTGATGCCATCAAGGATGCCAATCTGTACAAAGGTGGTATTCCGGCGCAATATGGTGGCCGTATATCTTCGGTAATGGATATCAGCATGCTGGATGGTAATAATAAGAAGTTCAGTGCCGAAGGTGGGATCGGTTTGATTGCCTCCAGATTGAAGCTTGAAGGACCAATTGTAAAGGATAAAAGTTCCTTTATGATCAGTGGTCGCCGTACCTATGCGGATCTGTTCTTGAAGTTTTCTTCGGATGATAGGGCCAAGCGAAGTAAACTGTATTTCTATGACTTGAACGCCAAATTCAACTATAAACTGAATGATCGGAATACCATTTACTTATCGGGTTACTTTGGAAAGGACGATTTAGGCTATTCAGATCTATTTGCATTTGATTGGGGTAATTCAACGGCGACAGTACGTTGGAACTCCATCATCAATCCGCAATTGTTTAGCAATACTTCCCTTATCTATAGTGATTTTGCCTATCACGTTAATGTAAACA
Organism: Sphingobacterium sp. BS-2; assembly: GCF_046161205.1. Lineage (NCBI taxonomy): Bacteria > Pseudomonadati > Bacteroidota > Sphingobacteriia > Sphingobacteriales > Sphingobacteriaceae > Sphingobacterium > Sphingobacterium sp. BS-2. Next base: position 122,052 of record NZ_JBIXGO010000010.1, on the reverse strand, counting down.
GTGATGATTCAAAGTTTAGGATTGCCTCGAAGATCAGGAACTTAAACCTGAAACAAGACTTCTCCTATTATTCCAACGATAATAGTACCATCCGATTTGGTGTCAATCTATTGCGTCAAGAAATCCGTCCTGCCAGCATCAGTGCAGTCGACGAATCGGATATCAATAGCATCACGATCGAAAGTAGACAAGGTGTGGAGGCTTCGGCCTATATATCCCATGATTGGAAGCCTTTTGAGAAGCTTTCCTTGATCTATGGACTTAGATTAAGTGATTTCATGGTGATGGGACCTGGTACCTTCTACGAATTTAATGAAGAGGGAGATGCGACTTCTGAATCTTATTATGAATCAGGGATCGCGAAGCATTATTTCAATATTGAACCAAGACTGTCACTTTCTTATGCCTTCAATTCAAGCAACAGTATCAAAGCGAGCTTCAATAGGATGACCCAGAACCTGCACCAGTTGACCAATACCACGGCGAGTTTGCCAACCGATCAATATATGGTGAGTAGCATGAACGTCAAGCCTCAAATTTCAGATCAAGCTGCTTTGGGCTACTTCCGTAATTTTAGGGATAATACCTATGAGTTTTCCATCGAAACCTATTACAAGTTTATGGACAACCAAATTGACTTCCGCAATGGCGCAGACCTGCAGGCCAATAAACAACTGGAAGGTGAGCTATTGTATGGTATAGGTCGTTCTTACGGGGCAGAATTCCTGATGAGAAAGAAAAAAGGAAAATTGAACGGTTGGATTAGCTACACGCTTTCGAAGAGTGAAAGGCAGTTTGACCAGATCAATGATGGTACTTGGTTTAATGCAAGGCAAGACCGTACGCATGATGTTTCTTTGGTGGGAATCTACCAGATGTCCAAGAAATGGACCTTGGGAGCTACCTTTGTATATTATACAGGGAATGCCATTACCTTCCCAAGTGGTAAATACCTAATCGATGGAAGGACCATGTTCTACTATGAGGAACGTAATGGTTATAGGATGCCTGATTATCATCGTTTGGATCTGTCGTTAACCTATGAGCCTAAGAATGAACGTAAGAAATTCCATTCTAGCTGGGTATTTGGCGTCTACAATGCCTATAACCGTAAAAATGCTTATGTAATTGATTTTAGAGAGAATAAAGAGAATGCTAATATCACTGAAGCTTATAAAATAGCCTTGTTTGGAGCTATTCCTTCAGTAACCTGGAACTTTAAATTTTAAAATGATGCAAAAGAGATCGATATATAGTTTGTTCATTTTTTCCTGTATACTCTTATTTAGTAGTTGTGAAGAGTTGATTGATGTGGACCTTAACAAGGTCAATCCACAGGTCGTGATTGTTGGGGATATGAACAATGAGGAGAGTAGCCATGAAGTTCTTGTGACGAGGACGGTTGATTTTGATGAGCCGAGACCTTATGAGCCTATTTTGGACGCATCTGTGTTCATTCAATTGGGCAATGGAAGGACCTTTAGGTTTAATTCCATCGGCGAGGGCAGGTACGCTAATTCCAATATGCCTATTTCAGTAGGAGAAACCTATACTTTAACCGTTACGGTTGATGGCAAGGAATATAAATCTATCACCAGGATGCTGCCTTATATCGAGGTGGAATCCATTGGTGTCAATCAGGAGACGATATTTAATAATACCTATTACTTCCTGAACTTTAAGTTCTATGATCCGGAAGGCGAGGATAACTACTATAGGTACAGCATCAAGATCAATGATGGACCTTTTAAATCAAATGCTGTTTTCTCGGATAAATACAATAATGGCAATGAGGTAACTCACCAATTGGGTAGGGAATATGGCAATGAAATCAAGCCAGGCGACCAATTGTTAGTTAGAAGGTATGTGATCAGTAAAGAATCGTATAATTATTGGTCTGAATATATGTCAACTAATCCAGGAAGTGCTTCTCCAGGTAACCCAACATCCAACATCAGTAATGGTGCATTGGGTTATTTCAGCGTAAGCAGTGCAAGGGATTATACCGTTGATATCGCTAAACCCTCAGACGAATAAGGTTTTAAATTGATACCCTCTTTCCAACAGGGTATCAATGCTTTTCGGTAAAGCATATTTCACATTATCAATAGCCTTGATATTGTCGTGAAAGACAATGATACTGCCGTTTCGAGTGTAGTCAACACAGTTTCTATAACATTGTTCTGGGCTGATCTTATGATCGTAATCGCCCGTTAATACATCCCACATGATGATTTTGTAGTCTTTGGACAAGATCTTCATCTGGGATTTTTTGGCTCTGCCATAAGGTGGGCGGAATAAGGTTGTTTTAGTTAATGCATTGCATTTGGCAATATTATCCAGATACTTTTCGTCTTCGGTGGCCCAGCCTTTCAGATGATTGAAGGTGTGGTTTCCGACGGCATGTCCTTCATCAAGGATCCTTTGGAAAATAGCAGGATGTTTCTGGACATTTTCTCCGACACAGAAAAAGGTAGCCTTGATGTTTTTATCCTTTAAACAATCCAAGATCCAGGGTGTGATTTCTGGAATAGGACCGTCATCAAATGTTAAGTATATATTATTTCTATCTTTTTCTTTTCTCCAAATCGCCTGTGGATACACATAATTGAGGATAAAAAAAGGGCGGACAAAATGCATATTGTATCAATCAGATATTTTTACAAATTTAATCAAAGTTTTAACAATGGATTAGCATAAGTTTTTTGATGATGCGGAAGCTTGCCGAGTACTTTCAACTGACCCAAAAGGAGCAAAGGGGTATGTTGCTTTTGATCTGTATCTTATTCCTGCTCTTTTTAGCCCATGTATTCCTCCCGCTATTTTTCCCAAAAAAAGAAATCCAAATCAGAATAGAACATTTTCCGGTAACTGAAACTGCTGACCCTGATTCAAAGGTGAAGGCATATTCAGCTAATAAACCAATTTATAGAGGAAAGCCTAAGACTGAACTCTTCAGGTTTGATCCGAATACCTTGGACAAAGAAGGTTGGCAAAGACTGGGATTAAGTAGCAAACAGGCACAGGTAATCATCAATTATAGAAATAAGGGAGGAAGGTTTTACAAGAATGAGGACCTAAAGAAAATATATTCGCTACATGAGGAAAAACTGCAAGAAATCCTTCCTTATGCGGAGATAGCCGAGCTGGAGAAAAGCGATTTCGTTGCAGCAAAACCTAACTTTGAAAGAAAGGAATTTGCTAAAAAGAGGAATCGGGTTGTAGAAATCAACAGTTCAGATAGCTTAGCATTCATGGAATTGCATGGCATTGGTCCAGCATTTTCAAGACGTATTGTTCGTTTTCGGGAAGCTTTAGGAGGTTTTGTAAAAGTTGAGCAGATTGCAGAGGTATATGGCTTGCCCGAAGAAACATTTCAGAACATTTTACCTTATCTAAGCATCGATACAAGTTTGGTCAAAAGGCTTGAGATCAATCATGTCAATCAGAGTGATTTAGGTAAACACCCTTATGTAAAGTACAAAAGAGCACAGACCATCATCAATTATAGGAAACAGCACGGTGCATTTAAATCCATGGCCGATTTAAGGAAAGTTCTTTCGTTGGATGAAGATTTTTTCCGTAAAATTGAACTTTATTTGGATTTTAAATAACATCGATGATTGAAGAACAACTGAAGGCCTATATTCGTGATATTCCTGATTTTCCACAACCAGGGATAGTATTCAAAGACATTACCCCCTTATTGCAACAACCTGAATTGGTAAAATTGGCAGTAAAGGAGTTTGTTAGAAAACTGGAGGGAATAGAGATTGATGTCATTGCCGGAATTGAGAGCAGAGGTTTCTTATTCGGATTCCTTTTAGCACAGGAACTCAACAAACCATTTGTGCCGATCCGTAAGCAAGGGAAATTGCCATTCCATACCATTTCCGAATCCTATAAACTTGAATATGGTCAAGCGACCATAGAAATGCATGAAGATGCAATACAAGAAGGAACGAAGGTATTGATGCATGATGATCTATTGGCGACAGGAGGAACGGTTGTGGCTGCGAGTAAATTGGTAGAAAAGCTTGGCGGTGTCATTACAGGTTACTCCTTTGTGATAAGCTTAGATTTCCTGCAAAGCGCTGGAAGGTTGACACGATTCAGTGAAAATATTATTTCATTAGTCCACTATGAAGATTAATTAAAACAATCTTATTAAAAGGTGGTTTATTGAGTTAGACGACGCTTATTAATAAAAAAGGCTCGAAACAGTATTGTTTCGAGCCTTTATATTTTTGGACGGTTTTAAAACTCGCCTTGGACTTTGTAATAATTTGCACCCATTACTTTTACCTGCTGGTTCTTTTCTACCAAATAAAAATTATTCTTCTCATAAACCAGAAATTCAGAGGTTTTGTAAAGTGTGTTCCGAACTTCCTTCTCAATGGAAATCATTTCAAGCTGTCCAGCTTTGTCCATTTTAATCCGTACGCAGGACAAATCTAATTCCGGATTAGTAAAACTATATTGAATCAATGAATCTGTCGCATCAACTTTAACAAAACCGGCATAGGCTGGTTTATTCAAGTCAATAGCCTGAAAGCTGGATAGCTCTACCTGCCAATCTTTGATCTTTAGTTTTTTGGTTTCTTCTTGCTCGTCCTTTTTTACCGTTTTATTGATTTCAGGATTTAACGCTGCTAAGGAGTCTATTTCCTTTTGGAAAAAAGCAGGGATGTCAAAATATTTCTCTTGACCCGCCTGTTGCTTTTTCCCTTGGCTGCTGTTACCGCAACTATAAAAAGCAGCAGTAAGGATCACTGCTGCCACGATTTGAATGTTTTTTATATTAATATACAAGGACATCTCCTGTCATTTCGGTAGGGATAGGTAAATTCAACAGCGCCAATACTGTAGGAGCAACATCACCCAATTTACCGTCTTTAATGTTTTTATATTGATTATCGATCAAGATACAAGGAACCAAATTGGTCGTATGGGCAGTATTCACTGAACCATCCTCGTTGATCATGAACTCGGAGTTACCATGGTCAGCCAAAATTATAAAGGAATAGCCATTGTTTATTCCTGTTTCAACCACACGCTTGGTGCAAGCATCCACTGTTTCCACTGCTCTAACAACTGCTTCAAATACTCCAGTATGACCAACCATATCAGGGTTTGCAAAGTTTAAACAGATGAAATCTGGACCATTATCTTCCATATCCTTACAGATAGAGTCGGCAATGATATTTGCGCTCATCTCTGGTTGTAAATCATAGGTAGCAACTTTCGGTGAAGGAATCAATAATCTTCTTTCACCTTCGAATTCGTTTTCACGACCACCAGAAAAGAAGAAAGTAACGTGAGGATATTTCTCAGTTTCAGCAATCCTAACCTGTGATTTATGTTGAAGGGATAAGGTTTCACCCAAAGTCTGGGTAAGGTTATCTTTTTGGAAGATTACTTTCACATCTTTAAACGTATCATCATACGAAGTCATTGTCACATAGTACAACTTCAATGGATGCATATCATATTCCGGAAATGCTTGTTGCGTAAGGGCAACAGTGATCTCACGACCACGGTCTGTACGGAAATTATAACAGATAACCACATCACCTTCTTGAATGGTAGCTTTAGGAAGGCCATTGGCATCAACCATTACGATTGGTTTTAGGAATTCATCCGTTACACCTTCGCCATAGGATTGTTCGACCGAAGCGACAAGGTTATTGGAAGGGATACCGATACCCTTAGTTAATAGGTCATAAGCTTGTTTTACCCTTTCCCAACGGTTGTCACGGTCCATGGCGTAGTATCTACCAATTGCCGAAGCAATTGTGCCTACAGAATGTTTCAAGTGATTTTCTAAATCAGTAATATAACCAGCACCCCCATTAGGGTCAGTATCACGACCATCCAAGAAGGCATGGATAAACACTTGATCATTTGTAAGGTTAGCAACCTGCGCTGCATCCGTCAAGGCTTTAAGATGTTCAATATGTGCGTGTACACCTCCATCAGAAAGCAAACCAATGAAATGTACCTTTTTGTTATTTGTTTTAGCGTATTCAAAAGCACCTTGTATAGTCGGGTCTACTTTGAAGACACCTTCTTGGGCAGCTTTATTGATACGACCTAATTCTTGGTAAACAATTCTACCAGCACCTAGGTTCATATGGCCAACCTCAGAGTTGCCCATTTGACCAGCAGGTAATCCTACGGCTTCGCCAGATGCTTCAAGTTTGGAGTTAGGATAGGTTGAAAGCAAATAGTCTAAAAAAGGAGTGTTAGCGGCTATTACAGCGTTTGAATTATCATTTTTTCCGTAGCCTAATCCATCCAGGATCAATAGTGCTACTTTTTTATTTTCAGAACTCATTACACAAATATACTCATAATTCATAAAAATGTTAAGGAATGGCAGGGTATAGTTTGTATTGCAACAAATTAGTGAATATGTGTTTTTAACAAGGATTGGCATAATTTTCGCTTATTGTTCCTCGGAAAATGAATTTAATGTTTAGTGGCTGTTATGAAATATAATGAGCTGCTTTTGACACCAAGTCAATTATGTTAGGAATGTGGAATGGTTATTGGAAAAAAATAAGGCAGATTGCTCTTGCAATGCTGCTTTTGCCGTTTCTATTGCTCACTAGTTTTCAATCTGACGTAGCTTTAGAGCTTTTAGGTGCTCTAAAGGCGAACAACGCCAAGAACGTGGCAAACTTTTTTGGGCAAAATGTTTCTCTTTCCATCAAGAATGATTCAGGTTATTATTCAAAGTTCCAAGCTGAAGTGATATTGAGCGACTTTTTCCGGTTGACCAAAACCTCCGAAGTTAAACAGGTTCAACGAACTAACAGCAGTAACAACAGTTTTTATATAGTCTATCAGATCAAGACAAATCAAGGTTCTTACCGTGTTTTTGTCAAGTTAGTTCAGTCGGGGGGAGATGCCCAAATCAATGAACTTCGGATAGAATAATGTTTAGTTTTTCGTATTTAAGTTTCCATATAAATATATTTTTATTCATCTTCGCTTAATTTTAAATTGTAAATGGAGAGAGAATTCAAAGATAAACTAGTACATTTTGTTCAAGAAGCCCTTGTTGAAGATGTAGGAGCAGGGGATTATACCTCATTATCTACGATAAAAGAAGAACAATTAGGAGAGGCTCAATTATTAGTCAAAGAAGAGGGTGTCCTTGCAGGGATGGAAGTGGCTAAAGAAATATTTTCTCAAATTGACCCATCCATAGAATTTACACAGCTTATCGCTGATGGCAGCTCTGTAAAATACGGAGACATCGCCTTCAAAATAAAAGGTAAAATCCATACTATTCTTAAAGGTGAACGTTTGGTGCTCAATATCATGCAGCGCATGTCTGGTATTGCTACCCAAACTGCCCAATATGTGCAGGCCATAGCTGGAACTGCTGCAAAGGTATTGGATACCCGGAAGACAACGCCTTTATTAAGGTTTTTGGAGAAGAAAGCTGTTGAAATCGGAGGAGGTTCCAACCATCGTTTTGGTCTATATGATATGATCTTGATCAAAGATAATCATGTGGATTATGCTGGGGGTATCTCAGCTGCGGTAAATGCAGCCTTTGATTACAAAAAACAAAACCAATTAGATATTGCGATCGAAGTAGAAGTCCGGAATTTTGAAGAATTAACCGAAGTCCTAAAACTACAGGCTGTGGATCGTGTTATGTTAGATAACTTCAGTCCTGCTCAAGTGAAGGAGGCCGTTGATTTAGTTGGGGATAGATTGGTGACGGAGGCTTCTGGCGGGATCACTTTGGATACGATTGCTGAATATGCAAAAACGGGGGTAGATTTTATCTCTGTAGGGGCATTGACGCATTCCGTCAAAAGTCTGGATTTAAGCTTAAAAGCAAAACTTATTTAGTAAATTGCTGTAAATGATATCAATATACCTTGTTGGAATTGTCATATTAGCATATCTTTTCGGTTCGATCCCTACTGCGGTATGGTTTGGGCAGGCATTTTATGGAGTTGATGTACGTGAATATGGAAGTGGAAATGCTGGTGCCACCAATACCTTCCGGGTATTAGGCAAAAAGGCTGGTTCCATTGTGATGTTCGTCGATATTTTGAAAGGATGGACTGCAACCAATTTACCTTATTTATTAGATGCCACGATTGTAGGAAACCATGATGCTCCTCAATTTGTCAATGTTCAATTGGCATTGGGGGTAATCGCTGTTTTAGGACACTTATTTCCCGTTTTTGCTGGCTTTAGAGGCGGTAAAGGTGTGGCGACCTTATTCGGGATGGTCCTTGCGATCCATTGGCCTGCAGCGCTGGTATGTGTATCAGTTTTCCTAGTCGTACTCCTAGTCACGCATTATGTATCCCTCAGCTCCATTATGGCTGGCTTCGCCTTCCCATTTAGTGTAGCATTTATTTTTAAGACCACCGTACCTTCCATTCTCTTATATGGAATCGCAATTTGTGCCCTAATTTTAGTCACTCACCAGAAAAACATAGAGAGACTGCTCAAAGGCAAAGAATCCAAAATATATTTATTCAAGAAAAAAACACAGGATTAAACTTTTGGGTACAAGTTTTGTTTAATACTTCAAGATAATTTAAATGTATTAGATAAACTAAATCAAGAACACTTATGAAACGAATAACAAAATACGCCTCCATGCTGCTCTTAGGAGCTACATTGGTAGGTTGTGCCACTTCCGCCATAACCGGGCGAAAGTATCTAAAACTGGTAGACTCTCAGACTATCAATAACCAAGCTGCATTGGCTTATAAAGATTTTTTAAGTAAAAATAGCTCAAAAGTTGAAACAGGTTCTGCTGCTGCTACGCAAGTAAAACGAGTGGGTAACAGAATTGCTGCGGCAACAAATGAATATTTGAGGCAGATTGGGGCTGCTGATAAATTCAACTTCAACTGGGAATTCAACCTAATTGAAAGTGACCAAGTGAATGCTTGGTGTATGCCAGGAGGTAAAGTGGCAGTTTATACGGGTATTTTACCGATAGCTAAGAATGATGCAGGATTGGCTACAGTAATGGGCCATGAGATTGCACACGCCATCGAAGAGCATTCGGTATCTCAAGTTTCAAATGCTATGGCGGCACAGTTCGGTGCACAATTATTAAATGCTGCTGGAACAATCAGTAATAGCAGATATACAGGTCTATTCAACCAGATCTATGGTATTGGATACCAAGTAGGATCATTGAAGTTCTCAAGAAATGATGAATTAGCAGCTGATAAAGCTGGTCTTATCTTGATGGCAATGGCAGGTTACAATCCAGAAGAAGCTGTAGCATTCTGGGAAAGAATGTCCCAAGGCAAAAAAGGAGGGAACCCTGAATGGTTAAGTACTCACCCTAGTGATGCTAGACGTATTAGCCAATTGCAAGCAATGGTTCCTGAAGCCATGAAGTATTACAAAAAATAAAAATTAATATAAAACCAAGAAAGCCGACAAGAAATTGTCGGCTTTCTTGGTTTTAGACTAAGAGACAAACGAGATAAGACAACAGACCTTTGCAAATGGTACTAGGTATTAATATTCATCTCTAGACGTTGTTTTTTGTTCCTTTTCCATAGGTCTTAGGTCTAATGCCTAACAGTTTTAAGTCTTAAAAAAAGTAACAGAAAAAAATATTTTAATTTTTCTGTTACTTTTTTTAACAAAAACGTACTAATTTATGAAAACAACAATCAATTATAAATGGAACTTAAGATCAGTAATTTAACGAAGACATATAACAACGGTGTAAAAGCACTTGATGATGTTAATTTAGAAATCGGAGCAGGGATGTTTGGTTTATTGGGGCCAAATGGTGCCGGTAAATCTTCTCTAATGCGGACTATCGCTACGCTACAAAGCCCTGATAGTGGAAGTATACAGTTCGGAGATATTGACGTCCTGAAGGACAACAATGCCTTGAGGCGTATTCTCGGTTACCTACCGCAAGAGTTTGGTGTATATCCCAACCTTTCCGCTGAGGACCTGCTGAACTATTTCGCGGAATTAAAGGGCATCAGTAATAAACAAGACCGCAAGAAGATTGTATCCAATGCCTTAGAAATCACGAACCTATACGATTTTAGAAGCAAGAGTGTCAGTGGCTATTCAGGTGGTATGAAGCAACGTTTCGGTATTGCTCAAATGCTGCTAAACGACCCCAAACTGATCATTGTTGATGAGCCTACTGCCGGTTTAGACCCTGCCGAAAGACATCGTTTCTTAAATGTCTTAAGAGAAATCGGCGCACAACATACGGTAATCTTTTCCACGCATATCGTCGATGATGTACGTGAGCTTTGCCATGAACTCGCTATTATGAATGGTGGGAAGGTCCTTTTCCGTGGAAGTACCCAAGAAGGTACCGATAGCCTAGTTGGAAAGATCTGGAAGAAGAAAATTGATCGCGCTGATTTTGAGAAGGAAAACAGCATCTATAATGTGATCTCTTCCAATTACAACCAGGATAATAGCTTAAATATCCGGGTATATGCAGAACAACAGCCACACGAATCCTTTAGTCCGGCAACTCCGATCCTTGAAGATGTTTATTTCGTAACCCTTAAGAGCGATAAGGTAAATGTTTAAGACCATCTTTCTCTTTGAGATCAAGCGTTGGTTGAAGCAACCAGTGTTCTATGTGTACTGTGCTATTTATTTTGGCCTAGCTTTCTTAACAACTATATCCAATTTGGGAGCATTTGATGCTGTGACGAGCACAACCTCGACACCTGTATACCTAAATTCCCCAATCAGGATCGCTAGCTTCTTCAATAGCTTTGCAACCCTGATCTATTTCCTGCTACCGACTATCATCGGCGCATCGGTCTATCGGGATTATCTGTATAACGTACATACCTTACTGTTTTCCTATCCACTGGATAAGCTGAATTACCTTTCAGCAAAATTTCTGAGTTCTTTTGTCGTAGTTACGCTGATAGCTATTATTTGTGGTATAGGCTATTACGCAGGGCAGTTCTATCCAGGGATTAATCCAGAGTTATTGGGACCCAATAATCCAATGGCCTATATCGTAGGTTTCCTGATAACCGTTCTGCCTAACTTTATCCTCTTCGGGAGCATTATTTTTGCCCTAGTTACCTTCAGCAGAAATATCTATGTAGGATTTGTTTTCGTCCTTATTTTGTTCCTGTTGCAATCCCTATTTGATACAGCAGTCAGAAATGTAGACAATCGCTATTTGGTAGCATTGTTAGATCCATTCGGATTTGAACCCATTCAATACTATAGCCGCTATTGGAGTGTAGATGAGCAGAATACCAATCTATTACCGATCAAGGGTGTTTTGATCTACAATAGGTTAATCTGGTTAGCCGTTTCACTCTTGTTTTTAGGCTTGGTTTACTTTAAATTCAGTTTTTCTCAGCTAGGCATATCCTTTAAGAAGCCAAAAGAATCCGAAAGGATGACAAAAGATAACTTTGGGAGCATACTGAAAATTGCATTGCCAAAAGTTAAAAAAGATTATGGCTTCCTTGCAAACCTCAAACTTAGTTGGAGCCTTTCCAATAAGGACTTTAAGTTCTTGATCAAGAACTGGACCTTTATCATTCTACTCTGCATAGCCTTTTTGTTTGTCTTGATCGTGATTTCAGTCTCCGGCGAATTGTTTGGAACCTATACCTATCCCGTAACCTGGCAAGTGCTGGTAGCCATGGGAAGTATCTATACTTTCTTCCTGAACATCATGATCTTCCTATTTGCGGGGATGCTGATCCAAAGATCCAGACAGAGCAATATGTTCCTCTTGATTGAGGCTACAGCAGTTCCTAACTGGGTATTACTGCTTTCAAAGGTCTTGGCCATGATAAAATTGGTGTACTTGGTTATGCTCGTTTGTTTGATCAATGGTATTGTATATCAAACCTATAAAGGTTTCTATAACTTCGAGCTTGGGCACTATGCCTTTGAACTCTTCGTCTTATATCCTTTACAGTTCCTTTTCCTGATCCTATTCTCCTTATTCATCCATAATTTCTTCAAGAATTATTTTATAGGATTTATTATTTGCTTGATTTTGTTCTTCACCATTCCCTATTTATCCAAGATTGGAATCGAACAAGCAATCTTCAAACCAGGAGAGGGGGCATCGTTTCAATATTCAGATATGAATGGCTATGCCGATATCCGCCATTTTATCTATTATCGAATCTATTGGATCCTTTTTGGACTGGGACTTTTCGGCATAACGCTGTTGTTCTGGAGACGAGGAATCGTTTCCAATATCAAAGAGAAAATCAACCTTCTCTTCAAACGATCTAAACCAGCATTGCTTATCCCAATGCTACTAGCCTTTGTTGGCTTTATCGGGTTAGGCTATGCGATCTATGTAGAAAATAATATAAAACAGCCTCGTTATAGCGCGCTTGAAAGAGAGATGCAGTTGGTTGACTATGAAAAGAAATACAAAAAGTATGCGGATAGGGTCATACCTCGATTGATTGATGTATCTGTTCAATTGGACATAGATCCAAAAAACAGAAATTTCGAGGCAGGGGCTTCTTTCACTTATTTGAATAAAACGAAGGAACCTATCGATACCATCTTTATGAATAAAAGCGATAATAACCTCATCGATATCGAATTTGAAGAGGAAGCCAAGTTGTTCTTAAGAGACACGGTTTTGGCGGTTGATATCTATACCCTGGCTAAACCTTTAAATCCTGGAGATACCTTGCGGATTGATTATACCATCAAAAATAAAGAGAATGGTTTCTTGTTCGATCGTTCCCCGGTATTGGAGAATGGCACATTCCTGAACAATATGATGTTTCCAACCCTAACTTATTCTGAAGCTGCAGAGCTTTCCGATAATAGGGTCCGTAAGAAATATGGCTTACCTGATAAAAACAGGATGGCAGACCCTCGAGACTCAAGCAAACTAGGGAATACGTACATTTCCAACGATGCCGATTGGATCAATTATGAATCCATTGTAAGCACTAACCTAGATCAGATTGCCATTGCTCCAGGCTATTTGCAAAAAGAATGGACCAGTGGAGATAAACGTTACTTCCATTATAAGATGGATACGCCGATCTTGAATTTCTACTCTTTTATGTCTGCTAAATATGAGACCAAAAAAGAAAAGCATAATGGGGTGGATTTGGAGATATATTACCATAAAGGACATGAGTATAACCTCGATAGGATGATGGCATCCATGAAGAAATCCTTGGACTATTATGAATCCAATTATGAGCCTTATCAGTTCAAGCAAATGCGAGTTATTGAGTTTCCAATTTCGATGGGGACATTTGCGCAGGCATTTGCCAATACCGTGCCTTTTTCAGAAGGTATAGGTTTCATTGCCAAAGTAGATGAGGATGACCCAGATGCAGTAGATTATCCATATTCCGTGGTTGCCCATGAGTTTGCCCATCAATGGTGGGCCCATCAGGTGATCGGTGCCAATACCCAGGGTACAACCATGATGTCTGAATCATTGGCAGAATACAGTTCCTTAAAGGTCTTGGAACATACCTATGGCAAAGAACAGATGTTTAGGTTCCTGAAGGATGCCTTAGATCAGTATCTATTGGGAAGAGCTCAAGAAAAGATCCGTGAAAATCCATTGATGTTCAATGAAAACCAAGGCTACATCCATTATAACAAAGGTTCCTTGGTGATGTATGCCATGAGCGATTATTTAGGGGAGAAGAAATTCAACGAATTCCTAAAAAGCTATAACAAGAAAGTGAAGTTCCAGAATCCGCCATATACCACCTCCATTGAGTTTGTCAATATGCTGAGACCCGTAGTTCCAGATTCTTTGCAATATTTGATTAAAGACTTGTTTGAAACCGTTACGATTTACGACAATGAGGTCAAGGATGCCAAGGTTAAGAAGCTGGCAAACGGTAAATACGAAGTGGATATTGATTTCCAAGTATCAAAATATAGGACTGACCCTTTGGGCAAAAAGAGCTATGAAGATACCAAAGGAACAGCCTTAACAATTAAAAACGGTAAAAACACCGTCCAATCCTTGCCTTTGCAGGATTATGTAGAGGTTGCAGTCCTTGGCGATCCTATCGAAAAGAATGGCTTTAAGGTAGATAATATCCTATACCTGAAAAAGGTAAAGATCGATAAGATCAACAATAAGCTGAAGATCACGGTCGATAAAAAACCAGTAGAGGTAGGGGTCGATCCGAATTATAAGTTATTGGATACCGATTCTGGAAATAACCGAAAAAAGGTTTAATAGATCAGCCGCTCAAAATGAATTGAGCGGCTTTTTATTGTCTCATATTTCCATTTAAGCCTTATATTTGCGGTCTAAACAGTCGTTTGAAACTATGAATATCCAGGACCTTATTATTAAGGATAAAGACCTTGTATTACTTGATGATGTGTTCTTGAGTGAAGAAAATCGCTCAAAGATCGATCAGCTTATTAAAGAGCATCGGTATTTTGAGGAACTCCATGAGTATGGTCTGCCCGTAAGCAATAAAGTTCTCCTGTTCGGACATTCAGGCTGTGGGAAAACGACCACCGCCAAAGCCATAGCAAACAGCTTAGGCAAGCCATTGATCATCCTGAATCTGAGTAATGTCATCAATTCAAGGATCGGGGAGACCTCCCAAAATGTGAAGCAGGTTTTTGATCGTGCAGCACGTGATAAAGCTGTTCTGTTTTTAGATGAATTTGATCAACTGGGGAAGGCGAGGGGAGATGATGATAATGATGTAGGAGAAATGCGCCGCTTGGTCAATTCCATAATCCAACAAATCGATTATTTACCCGCTGATGTCCTGTTGATCTGTGCAACCAACCATGTGAACATTATTGACAGCGCTTTGATCAGAAGGTTCCAGATCAGGATCCAGTATGAAATGCCCGACCAAGCTGGATTAGATGCATATTATGATGCTCTATTGGCTAGATTCCCTGATGAATTACATCCAAAAACAAGGCGTTATGGAATATCTTTCGCTGAGGCCAAGGATAGCCTATATGCCATCGTAAAATCCAATCTGATCAAGAAGTTGGACATGAAAGGCAGGATGCTGTAACAGCATCCGGATGTAGCTTATGCAACCTGTAACTGTGGTTTGTCCTTTCTGAAGACAATAAACAAGAAAGCCACGATACCCATCAAAACAGGATAATAAAGATATTGCATCACATCTATTGGAGAGAGCAATGCCTTTCCTTCCTCCGATAGCACCACATTTGCTGCCGCCATAGCTGCTAATATCTGCGCTCCATAAGGAACCAACCCTTGGATAAAACAGGAAATCGTGTCCAGTATACTGGCTACCCGGCTTCCTTCCAATCCATTTTCATCTGAAATATCCTTTGCTATTGGACCAACAATAACAATGGTAATCGTGTTGTTTGCAATAGCCAAATTGACCAAACTAACCAAAAAAGCAATACTCAGTTCAGCTCTTTTCTTCGAATTGATGCGCTTGGTCACCGTATTCAACAAATAGTCAATACCTCCATTGTATCGTATTATACCCACAACACCACCGATGATCAAACATAAGATACTCAATTCGAACATGCCTGCAAATCCATCATTAATGGATTTTAAGACTTTTAGGAAGTCGATGGAACCTGTGCTCAATCCGATGACTGCTGCACTTAAGATACCGATTCCCAAAGTCCAGATCACATTCAGGCCAGACAAGGCCAAAATAAACACCAATACATAAGGCAGGATCTTGACCAATTCAAAATCTCCCACATTCATATTGGTGGTATTATGCAGCATCTGGTTACCCTGGAACGCATAGATGATCATCACGATAATGGCTACAGGGAGTACCATCTTAAAGTTCACTTTAAATTTTTCTTTCATACCAACGCCTTGCGTTCTGGTCGCTGCGATGGTGGTATCCGAAATAAAAGATAGGTTATCTCCGAACATGGACCCGCCTATGACAGCCGCCAAGGCAATAGGCATGATACCGCTAATGTTCTCTTCCAAACCAACAGCAATGGGTGCAAGGGCGACAATCGTCCCTACAGATGTCCCTAAAGAGGTGGATATAAAACAGGAAACCAAAAACAGTCCTGCTATCACATACTGAGCCGGTATATAGGTTAAGGCAAAATTGATGGTGGAGGAGATGGCCCCAATGTTTTTGGATAATTCGCCAAAGGCGCCTGCCAAAAGGAAAATCAAGATCATGATCAAGATGTTCTCGTTTCCCGCTCCTTGAGCAAAATGGACTAATTTTTCATTGAATGCTTTCTTAGGAAATTGAAAAAATGCAACAAAAAGACAAAGCACAAATACAACAAGGACAGGTAAGGCATAAAAATCCCCTAGTATAAATGATCCTGCAAAGTATATCACGACAAACAGGATTAGCGGTAATAAGGCCCAGAAATTGCCTTTATTCATAAGCTTAGATTAAATGAAAAAAATTTCCCAAAATTAGCATATTATTCAGACAATCAAATCTTTCGTGGATAGAGAATCTATACTTTGGCATTATTAGGCCATATTTTTAACCATTAAAAACTGATTTCCAAAGCCTTGATGCTTTGCTAATAGGAAATATTGTGTAACTTTAGTTACAATCACCAGAATAAACATAAAGCAAAGGAAATGAAAAGGACCCCATTGACAACTTTAATTCTGTTGTTATTAGTGGCATTCGTTTTAGTGTTTGCTACTACCTGCTTCGGGATTCATTAACTAAAAAAGCGAGACTTGATAACGCACTCAAATCTCGCTTTTTTGTATTCAGAAGCTTGGTTTTAATCCTGATTGTTTTCCCAATACTCGGCATTTTTAATTCCAATAGCCTTAGGGTCAAACGAAGGGTCTTCTATTCCTTGTTTTCTTTTACTTTTATAATCTTTCCAAACCTTCATCGCTGGTTTGCTCAATAGCAAGATGGCGATAATATTGGTCCATGCCATTAAACCTACACCGATATCACCGATCGCCCATGCTGTGTCTGCTGTCCTTACCGTTCCAAAATAAACCGTGCTCAAAAAGACAATCTTAAAGATCCAGCCAATGATTTTTCTGGCTTTTTCACTTTTTACCAAATAGGCAACGTTGGTGTCTGCGTAATAAAAATAAGCCATAATTGTAGTAAACGCAAAGAAGAAGAGGGCAATAGCAACGAAGCCATTTCCAAATCCAGGGAAGTGATGTGATACTGCTGCTTGCGTAAAGCCATTATAATCTACATTTGGCAGGTTTTCTACCAACAATGTCGTAGGTTGTCCTGCAGCATCCACATTTGTTACATTGTACATGCCAGTAAATAAAATCATCAGGGCTGTTGCGGTACAAACAAATAAGGTATCTACATAAACTGAGAATGCCTGAACCAATCCTTGTTGAGCGGGATGGGATACATCTGCCGCTGCAGCTGCGTGAGGTGCAGTACCTTGTCCAGCTTCGTTGGAGTAGATTCCGCGTTTTACACCCCATGCAATCGCCATACCGATAATACCACCAAAAGTAGCATCTAAGCTAAAGGCACTTTTAAAGATAAGTGCAAATACCTCAGGAATTTGTTGGAAGTTAATTCCAATAATGATCAAGGTCATCAATATATAACCACCAGCCATAAATGGCACCACAAACTCGGCTACAGTTCCTAGTCTTTTTACACCGCCGAAAATAATAAGGACCAATAATCCTACAATGGCAATTCCTGTATAGGATGGGTCGATTTGATAGGCATTGAATGCCGAGGATGCAATCGCATTACTTTGCACACCAGGAAGCAATAAACCAGCGCTTACAATGGTAAGAATAGCAAATATTGCGGCATACCATTTTACGCCAAGACCTTTTTCGATATAGAAGGCTGGACCTCCTCTAAATTCATTGCCTTCTTTTTGTTTGTACAATTGACCTAAAGTCGCTTCCACAAAAGCTGATGCAGAACCTAAAAAGGCAATTGCCCACATCCAGAATACGGCGCCTGGCCCACCATAGAATATGGCGGTCGCCACACCTATAATGTTCCCTGTACCGACACGGCCTGAAATTGCCAAAGCAAAGGCTTGAAAAGATGAGATACCTTCGTCAGATTTCTTCTTGGCGAAGAGTAGCCTGATCATGTCTTTTAGGTATGTAACTTGAAGGAATCCTGTTCGAATGGAGAAGTAAAGCCCTGTGCATAAGCACAAATAAATTAAAACTTCACTCCATACTAGATTGGAGATCGAGGAGATAATATTATCCATTAATTTGGTTTAAATAGTTATTAGCCATTAATTATTGTGTAAAGTAAAGGTTTTTTTTAGAAAATATCACAAATAAATTCTGTGAAGATTATCCTTGAAATCCTCCCTCCATCCTCGGGTTAATTGATTTTCAGTTCGCGAAAATTTTCGAATTTACTTGGAATTATCGATTTCAAGCTAGAATATTGTCTAATTATTACACGACTATTATTTGCTCCAACAAAATTATGGAAAGGTTAAATTTCTCATTCCTCCTGCTTATAGGAACTATCTTGCTGAATTCCTGCGCTTCTGTCAAAAACCTTGAGATTAGGGACCTGTTGCACCATAGCAACTGTAATCAGCAAAATGTGTATGAATATGATGTGGACAGTCTACCAATTCCCCTGCACGAACAATCGGTATCCCCTTTATTGCAAAGTAAATTGACCTTCAATAGCCTTAATATGGCCAATGCGATTGGCATTCTGAAGACCGTCTCAAAATATGCGGAATTAAAGCAAAACCCAGCTCCCGATGATCTGAAATATAGATTGGACCTGTTGGAGTTAAAGCAGGCGATCGATCAGAAGATCAATAGTTCTTCTCTAGAAATTTCAGCCATTTCTTCAGAAATGGACTGTGAAGAGGAGCGGACCAGCCAAGTCGCCAACTACCTTGAAGGAAAAATTCGAGATAAAGAATCTAAACTCACGGTGGCAGCTATCGTGGTTGGTGCCTTGGGTGCTATCTTGACGGAAGGTGTTGTCAAGGATGAAGGGGCTAGCCATGTGGTAGGTATCTCCACGGGTGTTGCTGAGGCTTCATTCGGTGTGATGATGTTGCTGAATGATGAAAAGACCGATTTCTTCCATAAGAGAAATGCCTTGCGCGATGTTTGGTTCGGTGCAGCAACTTCGAAGAACTTCCCAGCAGCGGTTTGGTACTATTTAAACTATTCCAGTCCTGAAAATGGAATCAAGTCTTCTTTAAGGGAACAAATCGTTCAGAAATGGAGCAGCTTCGGGCAGATTACCAAATCATCAGAAGAAGAGATGTTGGATCTCTATTTTGGCGAAGGGGGCGAGTATACGAGCGAGCAGTTGGAAAATAGGGCAGATATGTATGATCAATTGGAATCAAATATCAATTTGATGAAGCAGGATTTAAAAGCGCTCTCTGCCGAATTGGAAAGATTATAAAAAAAGCCATGGCAATGAAGCATGGCTTTTTCTCAAAATTCTAAAAATTATGGATTTGCTGGTTTCAGTTCCAATTCATAGAATTTAGGGTCATATTTCATCATGGCCCCAGTGGCAGCATCCACGGCCCAACCTACCATACCTAGTAAGTTTAAAATAGAAACCGTGTTGAAGGTAGTTTCAGGATTGAATTGGTATTTTTCATAACCATCTTTGGTCAAGGTAATGACCGGACCGTTAAAACCTTTCTTCAGGGATACCGTAGCAGGAGTGACTCCTCGGTCGACGCCATCCACCTGGATTTTAGCTCCACTTGGAAACGATTTGATCATCACATTTTGCTTGGTTCCGGTAAAAATAGTTCCGCATGAGCTTGTAAACAAAACAACAAAGGACAAGGCAATTAAAAATACTGCTTTCATGTTAATTTAATTAATAATTGTTAAAGTATATCATATTGACATCGCAATTTATGAAAGGTTTAAGAGTATTTTTTAAAAAATTTCAATAAAATTAACCTGCTATTTCAGAATGTTCTCGAAACAAAATGAAACTGAGTTAGTTGCATAAAAATTAGTCAAGAACAAGCGATAAAAAGGGCTGCTTACAACCTTCCCAAACTCAATAAATAACTGTATCTTTGCGACATGATTAACGTTTCGAATTTATCTCTTCGTTATGGCAAACGTGTCCTATTCGAAGATGTCAACTTAAAGTTCACTCCTGGAAACTGTTACGGTATTATCGGAGCGAATGGTGCCGGAAAATCGACTTTTTTAAAAATTATCTCTGGAGAAGTAGATCCTACTTCTGGATCCGTTGCTTTTACTCCAGGGGAGAGAATGTCTGTATTAAATCAGAACCACTACGCATTTGATGAGTTCTCAGTTATCGAAACGGTCATGATGGGTAATCAAGAGCTGTATAAGGTGATGAAGGAAAAGGATGAAATCTACATGAAAGAAGATTTCTCTGATGCTGATGGTGAAAGAGCTGGTGAACTGGAAAGCCTATTTGCAGAGATGGATGGCTGGAATGCGGAAAGCAATGCAGCGACCCTATTGAGCAACCTTGGGATTAAAGAAGAACTTCACTATAAATTAGTTAAGGAGTTGGATGGTAATGAAAAAGTTCGTGTCCTATTGGCGCAAGCTTTGTTTGGTAATCCGGATATCTTGATCCTGGATGAGCCTACCAACGACTTGGACATCAATACCATTGCTTGGTTAGAAGATTTCCTTGCTAGCTATGAAGCAATTGTATTGGTCGTATCACACGACCGTCACTTCCTTGATGCGGTATGTACACATATCGTCGATATTGACTTTGGTAAGATGACTATCTATTCCGGTAACTATACGTTCTGGTACGAGTCTTCACAATTGGCATTGAAACAGCGTGCTGACCAAAACAAGAAAATGGAAGATAAGGTGAAGGAATTACAGGAATTTATCCGTCGATTCTCTGCCAATGCTTCTAAATCAAAACAAGCGACTTCCCGTAAGAAAGCTTTGGATAAGATCAACATTGAAGACATCAAACCTTCAAACAGAAAATATCCTGCTATTATGTTCAATATGATGGACAGAGATCCGGGAGATCAAATCTTGACCGTAGAGAATTTAGGCAAGACCGTGAATGGCGAAGTATACTTCAAGCATATCAGCTTTATGGTCAATAAAGGGGACAAGATCGCTGTATTGGCAGAAAATAACTTGATTACTTCTGCTTTTTATGATGTTCTTGCTGGACGCGATCAAGATTATGTTGGTGAATTTAAATGGGGGGTAACCATTACACCTGCCGACATGCCTATTGATAATGCTGAATTTTTCGAAGGAAAAACAGATAACTTGGTAGACTGGTTAAGAGATTATACCACTAAACCAGATGCTGATGAGCAATTTATCCGTGGTTTCTTGGGCAAGATGCTTTTCTCTGGCGAAGAAGTGCTTAAGAAATGTTCGGTGCTTTCAGGGGGTGAGAAAATGCGTTGTATGTTCTCAAGGATGATGCTTCAAGGTGCTAACTTCTTGATTTTCGATGAACCTACCAACCACTTGGATCTAGAGTCCATTACGGCATTGAACAACGGTATCAATGACTTTAAGGGATCGGTGTTATTTACCTCTCGAGATCATGAGTTAACTCAAACCGTAGCTAATCGTATCATCGAGCTTACGCCAAATGGTATTATCGATAAGTTGATGACTTATGATGAGTACATTAATTCTGAAGCTGTAAAAGCTCAACGTGAAGAAATGTACAGATAGATATTTTTTTTATTTTTTTTTAGGGACTGAAGAAATTCAGTCCCTTTTTATTTTTAAAGAATCTTTAAGGCTTCTCCCCTTATCGATCAGTTTGTATCTTAGTATGAGCAAGGGATTAATTGTATAGTCTTTGTGAACCCCTAAAATTTTATTACCATGCAATTCCTTCCATGGATTTGAATGTGGATCAGAGCAGCTAAAATTCTTGCCTCTTTATATTTCTGGGAGTTTAAGTGGAACTCATTCGAGACACATTCGGAAATTTCGCAAAATGTACTCCATATTACGGCTTCAATTTTCGATAGATTCTGCAAGCTTTCCCGAATATGTCTCGAATGAGTCTCGAACATGCTAGGGAGAAATTGCTCGCTTATTTCATGGATTGAGTTTGGGATTCTACTTCACTTTGCCTGAGTTTTTGCTAGAGAAAAATTTACCTTTATGAAGAAATATTGATCATTACGTATCAAAAATTTTATCTAATGATACTTGGATTGGGCGATAGAATTGCTATATTTAGTGTTGCTAAATAGTATAAGCAAGAATATGCTTTCATTTAAACCGAATTTAAATCAAGATCACAAAAGTTTATGAGTGTTTTTCAAATTAAAGAAAACCCTGAGGTTTTTGATGCCATAGTTGTGGGGTCAGGAGCTGGAGGCGGTATGGCAGGATATATTTTGGCAAATGCAGGGCTAAAGGTCCTCATGCTGGAAGCGGGTCCGTTTTTTGATCCTGCGAAGGATGCATTGCAAATGCGATGGCCATGGGAGTCTCCACGACGAGGGGCAGGTGTCACAAGACCTTTTGGTGATTTTGATGCGGCTTATGGCGGTTGGCAATTAGATGGTGAACCTTATAGCAAAGTTGCCGGTACTGAATTTGAATGGTTCCGAGCAAGGATGCTTGGCGGAAGGACAAATCACTGGGGCCGTATTTCCTTAAGGATGGGACCGGATGATTTCCAACCTACTGATGGGCTTACCGATGCTTGGCCGATTACGTATGATGAGGTCAAACCTTATTACGACCGTGTAGACCGTATGATCGGTATTTATGGAACGGTTGAGGGCATCCATAATGAGCCGGATGGGATCTTTATGAAACCACCAAAACCTAGGTTAAATGAACTGTTTATCCATAGAGGTGCTAAAAAGGCAGGCGTACCTGTAATTCCGGGACGTGGTGCTGTATTGACGGAGGCTTCTCCTGAGATCAAGGGTAGGGGAACTTGTTTCTACTGTGGACAATGTGGCCGTTCATGTAAGGTATACGGAGATTTCTCCTCTTCTTCTTGTTTGGTAATCCCTGCGATGAAAACCGGTAATTTGAAAGTGATCGATAATGCCATGGTCCGTGAGGTTCTGACCAATGACGAGGGATTGGCTATTGGGGTTTCTTATGTAAACACTACAGATCTGCAAGAATATTCTGTAAAAGGTAAGAAGGTGATTTTAGGGGCTAGTGCCTGCGAAAGTGCCAGGTTGCTATTAAATTCAAAATCCAAAGCACATCCAGGTGGAATCGGAAACAGCAGTGGTCTAGTTGGAAAATATTTACATGATTCTACTGGCGCTAGTTTAGGTGGTTTCATTCCTGAGCTATTGGATAGAAAACGATATAATGAGGATGGTACCGGAAGTGTTCATATCTATTCGCCTTGGTGGGAGGACAACAAGAAGTTGAATTTCCCGAGAGGTTACCATATTGAATACGGTGGTGGCTTGCACATGCCATCCTATGGCTTTATGAACTGGGTGCCAAACGTAAATGGTATGGTTCCCGGAGCAGATGGGGCTAAAAAGGATATGGGTGGCTATGGAGCTGGACTGAAAAATGATTACCGTCGTTTCTATGGTGCAAACGTAGGGATGGCAGGTCGTGGTACCGCTTTGGCAAGGAAAGACAATTATTGTGAGATCGATCCTACGAAAGTGGATAAGTTTGGTATCCCGGTATTGCGCTTCCACTATAAATGGGCCAACGAGGAAATTGCACAAGCTAAGCACATGCAAGATACCTTCCAATCCATTATGCATGAGATGGGGGCAATTATTACCTCCAATATCCCAGGTGCGGATACCCTTTATGGCTTAGAAGCTCCAGGAAAGATTATCCATGAAGGGGGTACTACCCGAATGGGGAATGATCCGAAGTCTTCCGTATTGAATAAATGGGGGCAAGCGCATGACTGCAAGAATGTGTATGTAGTGGATGCAGGTCCGTTCGTGCAACAGGGCGATAAAAACTTGACATGGACCATCTTGGCTTTGTCCATGCGTACAGCAGAATATATATTAGAAGAAAACAAAAAATTAGCATAACCCAAAAGCGATGAACAGAAGAGATTCACTTAAAGCCTTAGGGCTACTTGCAGCAGGGTCTGGCGTATTGGCAGCATCCTGTAAAGATGATAAAAGCTCAGGGCAAGCCGGGAAAGCTGCCGCAGGCAGTTCTGAAAAATTACCCGGGGTACAGGAATTTGAATATAAACGGACTGAAGCCTTAATGGCCGAGAAGTTCTTTACAGATCATGAATTAGCGACCATTACGGTTTTGGCAGATATCATTATCCCAAAAGATGATGTCTCTGGCAGTGCGTCAGAAGCTGGAGTACCGGCCTTTATCGAATTCATGTCCAAAGATATCCCAAGCTATCAGACACCTTTACGTGGAGGCTTGAAATGGCTTGACGTTCAATGTCAAAAGACCTATGGAAATGCCTTTGTGAAATGTAAAAAGGATGAACAGATTGCCATGGTCGATGAGATTGCCTATCCGCAAAAAGCTAAGCCAGAGATGGCTCAGGGGGTAGCCTTCTTTTCCTTGATGCGTGACTTGACCTCAACTGGATTTTTTACCAGTGAAATGGGGGTAAAGGATATCGGATACGTTGGTAACAAGCCAGGTGTTTGGAATGGTGTGCCGGCTGATGTCTTGAAGCAATATGGTTTCGACCCAGAAAAGTTCTTTGGATAGAATCAAAAAAACAGAAAATATAAGGGGAGCTGATTTTCAGCTCCCCTTTTTATTTATTTTTTGATGGTCTCAACGATTTCCATGATCAAAGGATAGGTGTTTTCCTTAACTTTTTTCAATTCAGAAGCCTTTAGCCATTCTGCCTGATCAATGTCTTCTTCCAGTTGTGGTGTCAGCTTAGGGATTTTGTTAACTCCCATTTGGTACCATTTGGTTTGCTTCAATACGAATTTGTTTCGCATATAATAAGTATGGTAGGTTGTTGCCAGCTTTTTACCTAGGTAATCGACCTCGATTCCGCATTCTTCTTCAACTTCCCTGAGGGCGGCATCTTTCATTTTTTCACCTTCTTCCACTTTCCCTTTAGGCAGGTCCCATTTTCCAAGGCGATGGATAAATAGGTATTCGCCATTTCCATTGGTAACTAATCCACCGGCTGCTTTAACGATACGGGTTGTAGATAATATCTTTTTAAAAACTTTTCTGATATTAGGGTGTATGTATAGGTACACAGTTTTATCTGTGCTGTGGGCGGACTCGTTGAAAAGTTTTTCCAGATCAATGTCTTGTAAACCAATTGTTTGAACGTTTTCTTTAATATGAGGGGTAAAATCTGCCAAAATTAACAGAGATTGGTTCATATAAATTTTATAAATTTGTGCCATGAATTATTTAAATGAGGTTGAACAAAAAGTTGCTGAATCCTTATTGCAAATTAAAGCAATAAAATTACAACCTAAAAACCCTTTTACTTGGGCGTCTGGATGGAAGTCACCAATTTATTGTGATAATCGTGTTGCGTTATCGCATCCAGCTATCCGTACTTACATTCGTCAAAAGTTGTCACAATTGATCCAAGAGGAGTTTGGTTCGGTTGATATGATATCGGGAGTAGCGACAGCAGGGATCCCTCAGGGCGTATTGGTAGCACAAGATTTAGGCTTGCCTTTTTCTTATGTTCGCAGCAGTGCTAAGGATCATGGTCGTCAGAACCTGATTGAGGGTGAAGTAATCTCAGGTCAGCGTGTTGTTGTCATTGAGGATTTGGTATCTACCGGAAAAAGCAGTTTACAGGCCGTGAAAGCATTGCGCGAGGCAGGTTGTAATGTTGTGGGATTAGTATCGATCTTTACTTACGGTTTAGAAGTTGCACGCAAGAACTTTGAAGAAGCAAAATGTACTTTCCACAGTTTGTGTAACTACGATGCCCTAATTCATGTTGCCGCTTCTAATAGCTATATCTTAGAATCGGATATCGAACTTTTGGAGAAATGGAAAATTGATCCAGCAAACTGGAACCCAGAATCATAAACTATGACTATTATTCAAAACACTGTAGAAATCAATAAACCCGTTGCAGAGGTTTATAATTTTCTTTCGGATATGAACAATCACGAGCAGTTGATGCCAGAAAACATTGTTAACTGGAGCTCAACAGCCGATGAGGCAAGATTTACCATCAAGAATATGGCTAAACTGTCCCTTCGTATCAGTGAAAGACTAGAAAACAAAGAGTTGGTAAGTGTACCTATCGAGGAAGCACCTTTTCCATTGACTTTACGTTGGAAATTGGAACCTTCATCTGATAATAGCACCAGTGCTACCTTTGTTATCGAAGCAGGTTTGAATATGATGATGAAAATGATGGCTTCTGGTCCTTTACAGAAGTTGGTGGATTTTCAGGTTGATAAATTGAAATCAGTATTGGGATAGAAATGTCCTGAAGATATGGAATAGGGAAGAGCAATGAGAATTGCTCTTTTTTTGTGGATGTTTTTGAACCAGGATGGATGGGATTCGGAGTTCGACTCCACTCACCCACCGGATGGACCAAGATAATGACAATTTCTAGCTTTCTATTTATCAAGATTCGTAGGACGTATCGCATACACCTGCTACATTCATTTCTGTAATTATTTCAAACATTAGGGTGAATAAAACTCTTTTTTCGATCCGTTTCTTAAAATCAAAAATGGTTTCCCCATCTTACGATTCGGGATGACGGCAATTCTTAAAAATATTAAAAAATAGATTCTTCGCTGTGCTCTGAATCCCTCTCTGGGAATTTCTAATTCTGAACGATTAGTGAAGAATCTGTACGTTTTTCCTCCACCAAGTCCTGTCATCCTGTACCGAAGGTACAGGAACTGTACGCCAATGCAATCTTTGTTTGTATTGATCCGAGACCCTTCCTGCGTCAGGGTTACAGTGTGGAGTTAACCGCCTGCACCGGAACTGTACGCTAATACAATCAATGTTTGTAAAGTTCCGAGACCCTACCTGCGTACCAATGAACGTTTGTTAAATCTGTGTTTCTAGGTATTTTGACCTATATTTCCTCTTCAGAAGAATATTTTTAATCCGCCATACATCCCCAGCGGGGATGAATTATTTTAGCATGGATGGTAAACAATATAGGGCTAATGCAAAAACGATGTTCGATTTATCGAACATCGTTTTTGCGCGACTTCCAGGCTAACGTGCCATGTCTGCTAAAATAATGGAACCCCAAATGGGGTTCTATATTTAAAAAAAACAAAAGAGCTAATAGATTTTCATTGCCAACATCTGTCATCACCTTCCGATAAATTTATCTCAAATTTTTATTTCTCAGGGTGACAGTGTGGGATTAACTGCAGGTACAGAGACTGTACGCCAATGCAATACAACTATTTATTCAAAATATGAAGCGGGCGAATGCGATTCGCCCCTACGGGATTGTGGACAAATATAGTCTAGGAAGCCATATTCATACCATGATCTTGGTCTATCCTCTCATCCCTTCCATCCTGGTTCTACCCAAATCTTGGTCCATCCTCTCATCCCTTCCATCCTGGTTCAAATTCTCCAAAATAATACCTCAATTTTATTATTATGATAGAATCTTTCCTTATCTTTGTGGCATATTTGCTAAAGACAATAACCCAGATTTGAAACTCTTCTTTACATATATCCTTTTAGTGAGCTTGACACTGCAATCTTTTTATCGCAGTATCTTGACTATGGAGTATGAGATTCATCTTCCGGATTACATTGCCAACTGTATCAACAAGAGCCGCCCGGACTTACACTGTAATGGTCAGTGTGTATTGATGCAGAAGATCAGAGACAAAGAGAAAAAAGAGTCCAAAAAGAATTTCGTGGTTTATGAATATAGTTCTCACTATGTCCATAAAGAATTCAGTACATTGATCAAACCTATTACTGTAGAGGAGCCTGTTGAAAAACCGCTTCCGATCTATATTTCTGAATATAGATTCGAATTCAGTAATCCGCTATTCCGTCCTCCGATTGCTTAATCCCTTGCAGTAGGATACCCCTTATTTGAGTTTTATGGATTAATTGACGTCCTAGCGATTTTTTCGTTTGTTGGTCTATATGCGATAGCTTAACTCCATCTTCCTTACTGCCCTTCATTACATTTTAAACAGCAATACCTTTTTACATAATGCAGAAAATAATAGTAATTATTTCGCTGTGCCTATTATTCATATCCTGTACAAAAGAAAAAACAGATTATGAAGCCGAAATCGGTACAGAACAACCTGGACAATTAGAGTTTAAGGAAGCCTATTCATTTGAAAAAAATGGCTTGAAAGTAAGTGTACAAGCTTTGAATGGAACTTTGACCAAAGGCTACAATGAGCTGAGGTTAAAAGTTTACAATAAAGACAACAATGCAGAGATTAATTCTGCAGCCTTAGGTTTCTTGCCCATTTTAAATGATGCTCAAGGCAATCAAGTTTCCTGTCCGCATCGCTATCAATTGGTTTATAACACCGCAGAGAAGTTCTATGCTGCCTATGCCGTATTTACGGAGCTGAGCAGCAATGAAAACAAATGGGATCTGTATTTAAGGTTAAAGGTTGGAAACCAGGAGGTACTGATCAAGGAGCCTATTATGGTAAAGGAGCAGACGAATAAAAACCTGAATATGGTTTCTTTTTTCGGAAATGATGATGAACAATACTTTATTGCCTTATTAGGTCCTAGAGCACCAAAAGTGGCTGAAAACAATTTGCAAGCGGGGATTTACAAGTATAATAAGCCTTCGACTCCTGCAAATGGAACGTTTCCGGATCCAACCCAGTTCAATTATTCTGAGGTCAAAGGCTTTACGCTAAAATTAGATCCAAGGATGCCCGAACCTTCCATGGGTAACCATTCTTCGCCAAACAATAAGGATCTAGTTCAAGGAGAAGATGGATTCTATCATGGGGTAGTGAACTATACCATGACAGGAAACTGGACCTTGAATTTCATTTTCATGAACCAAAATGGAAAGATCCTTAAAGGAACCGAAGTGCCTAAAGATTTTACACCTGGGGTAGAGGGTAAAAAAAGTGAACTGTTCATTGATATTTTATTCTAGAATCTATGCGTAAAATCATATCCATATTCGTGCTTATCCTTATTTCCCTACAATCACAAGCACAGGATACTCTAAAGAATAAAATAGATACGGTTCAAAAGATCGAGGAGGTAAAAGTGACTGGCCTGAGGAAACGTAAGATTGAGACTGAGATGAAAATGGCAGTTTCGGTAGATGAGTTCTTGGCCTCCTCAGATAAAATCAGCTTTATCAAAAGAGGGGCTTATGCATGGGAACCAATGTTGAACAACATGAGTTCGGAGCGATCTACCATTACCATCGATGGGATGCATATTTTTGGTGCCTGTACCGATAAAATGGATCCTATTACTTCTTATGTGGAGAGTAATAATCTGTCTACCATCGATATCAAGTCGGGTCAGGAAGGCAGTATGCACGGTGCAACAGTCTCTGGAAGCATTGACCTGAAACGCAAAAGCAGTGCTTTTGATAGCATTGCGCAATATAAAGGTTCTTATCAAAGTGGTTTTGAATTCAATAATAACCAGTTTTTCAACTTAGGTAACCTTTCCTACAGTAGCAATAAATTTGTTGCTGATGCCAGTGTGGCATATCGTAAAGCTGGGAATTACCAGGACGGGAATAATGACGTGGTCAATCATTCGCAGTACCGGAAGTTCAATAGTTCTCTAGGATTGGCCTATAAGACCAGCGAACTGTCCTCTATCCGTGTAGATGCCATCTTTGACCAAGCTAACGATGTTGGTTTCCCGGCATTACCTATGGATCTATGGCTTTCTAGGGCGATTATTACTTCAGCTGCCTATAAACAATTGTTTGAGGAGGGCATATTTAAGGTCTGGGACACTAAAGTCTATTTCAATGCCATCGAACATTATATGGACGATACCAAAAGACCAGAAAATCTTGTGCATATGGATATGCCGGGTTGGAGCAATACATTTGGTCTGGTCTCTAGCGTGAACATGAAAGAAGGCCGTTACAGTTCGGATATCCAATTGAACGCCTATCAGAACCTTTCGATTGCAGAAATGACCATGTACCCTCAAGACCGTAGCAAGAAAACCATGTTTGCCTACAGTTGGCCTTGGGTAACCAGTCGATTTGCAAGTGTTTCGATGAACAATTCCTATGACTTTACGGAAAATAGCCGGGTAAATTTTGGAGGTTCATTAGGCTATAACTATAACCACTCCAAGTATGTAGAATTTAACTGGATCTTTCATCCAGGTACTCCTCAGGAAAAAAGCAGGATACTTCCTGGCTTGCATGCCAGTTATGACCTAAGCGTAGATAGGTTTAATTTTTCTGTAGGAACAGGTTATGGACAACGCGCACCATCCGTGTCAGAAGGTTATGGTTATTATATCTACAATAGTTTTGACCGCTACGATTATATCGGTAATCCGGACCTGAAAAATGAAATCTCTTACGAAGGAAATGCGAGTGCCGGTTTCAAGACAGAAAGAATGGGGATCGATGCAAAGGTTAACTATTTCTACATTCAAAACTATATCGTAGGAAGGATCTTAAGCTTAGGGAGCCCGATGAACTACCAATCGGTAGGCGTAAAAGGCTATACCTCCTTAGATCATGCTAGGATCTTCAATTTCAGTTTGAATGCAAATTATGATATCCTACCGCATTTGCATTGGAAAGGAAATGTGACTTATGCCCGTGCAACGGATGAAAGAGGGGGAAACCTACCTTTCATCAGACCATTGAGTTATCAGACCTCATTGCATTACATGTACAAGAAGTTTGGCATTCAGACTTCCTTGAACGGTGATATGGAACAGCGCAATTATAGCCCTGAATATGGTGAAGACCTAACAGCAGCTTACCAAGTATGGAATGTCTCAGCTGATTATAGCTTGGCATTTGGCAAATACAAAGCTATGCTGCAGGTGGGCGCTGAAAACCTTTTTAATGAATATTACAGTACCTATGCAGACTGGGGGAATATCCCAAGGATGGGTAGGAATATTTTTACATCCATAAAATTGAGCTTCTAGCATGTTGGTTCGAGTTATAAGTGGTTTGTTAATGCTATTGTCCGTGCTGATTGGTTTTCAGCAGGCCATTATCGTTATGCACTTTAAGCTCAACCAAGAAAGAATTGAGAAGGAATTCTGTGAGAATAAGAATAAACCGGAGTTGCAATGCCACGGCTTGTGTCATTTGAAAAAGCAGTTGGAAGACCAGGAAAGTTCGGAGACCGCAACTGTCAAGAACTACCCGAGGGTTGATATGCTCGTTGTTGCAGATTTTGAATTCATAGTCAATGATTCCGATACGGAGTTGTGTGATGTAATCACAGGCTATCAGGAGGTCTATTATAAGGAACCCTTAAGGGAGATTTTTATTCCACCACCCATATATAGCATAGTTTAAGTTTATATAAGAGAAGTTAATGTTATAAAAATCAAATAATTAAAAATAAATAAGAAATTATTCTAATGAAAAATTCAATTAAATATATTGCTGCTTTACTTGCTGTTTCTTTGTTCGTATCCTGTTCTAAGGATAATGTAGATCCTGTTGCTAATAATATTACTTTACACTTTGACAATACCTTTAAAGGTAAAACCATTGTATTGGGAGATGCCAATAGCAGTACTGCTAGTAAAAACACTTCAGCTGCTGGGCAGGAGCATCAATTCTCAGAAATCAAGTATGTTATCAGTAATATTCGTTTGATCAAAGCAGAAGGTACGGAAATCCCATATAACATTAATGATTTGGATAAAGGGGCAGCTGTTGTCAATCAAGCTAAAGCACAAACCTTGGATTTTGTATTGAGCAATATTCCATCAGGTGAGTACAAACAGATCAAATTTGGTTTAGGCGTAAAACAGGAGTTGAATACCTTGGATGAGACCAAGTTTCCTAACTTTTATAAATCGGCAGGAGCAAATGATACGGAAATGATGTGGGAATGGGGTTCAGGCTACCGTTTCACGAAGCTAGAGGGATTTTATGGTGCAGACCATAAAAAGATGTCTATCCATACTGGAAGTACCGTTGAAGGTAAAGAAGGTGCTTATACCCAAGGAGTAGATGCCTATAGGGAAATCTCTTTGAATCTGACTTCAGTAGCTATTGTAGGTCGTACATCTCCAAAAATCACCATCAATGCTGATTTTGATAAATTATTAAGTGGAAAAACCAATACCATTACTTTGTCTACAGGTACAGGAATGGGTGACAATGCCACTCCGAACATCCATACTGCTGTGCAGATGGTGAAATTCGTAGATAATTTAGGTGGAAATGGAAGCAGCGACCTTTCAGGTATGTTCTCCATTAGCAAGGTAGAAAATTAATACAGTAGAGCCTTTCTTATTCTAGAGTAAGGAAGGCTCTTTCTTTTATTTTTTCAATATGAGAAAGATAAAGTGGTTAGTCGTTCTATTCTTTGTGCTTGGATTTTTGAGTTCCTGTCAAGACAGGGAAGAGATTGAAGAAATTCCATTTGACAATCCTGAATTACCCTTGGAGATCCCTATGGATTTTCCTGCGATGAATTCCTCAGTTCAGGGGAATAAGCCCACCAAGTATGGTGTAGAACTTGGGAAGATGCTTTTTAATGAAAAAAAGTTCAGCGGAAACAACACCATTTCCTGCGCTTCTTGCCACCGGCCTGAAAAGGCATTTGCGGATGAGAATCCAAAATCCATTGGGGTATACAATCGAGTTGGGCTTAGAAATACGCCTCCTGTCCAAAACATGGCTTTTATGAGGCATTATAACTGGGATGGCAATATCCTACAACTGCAGAAACAACCCTTGGTACCAATCATTACGCATGAGGAGATGAATTCATCGATCATGGAGGTCATTGGCAAACTACGGGATGATCCAACCTATAAAGAAATGTTCAGGAAGGCTTTTGGAGATGAGCAAATCACGGCTGACCGAATCTATAAAAGCATCGTTCAATTTGAATATACATTGATCAGTGCAAATAGCAAATATGATAGGGTAATGCACGCTGCCAAGGAGCGTTTTACAGATTCAGAGGAAAGAGGTTTACGATTGTTTGAAGCGAAATGTAAAAGTTGCCATAGCACAGGGCTGTTTACCGACCAGACCTTTCGCAATATTGGGTTTCCAGTAAACCCTGATACCGAAGAGGCGGGAAGGGCAAGGGTGACTGGTGATCCAAAAGATTGGATGAGCTACCGGGTTCCTTCGTTAAGAAATATTGAATTTACTGCGCCTTATGGAAGCTTTGGGCAATTTAAGACTTTAAAAGACGTATTAGATTATATGGACCAAGGAGTTTTGTATGCAGAGAATTTAGATCCTATTTTTAAAGCGAATGGAAATAGGTTACCTATGAATGAAGAAGAGAAAGCAGACATCATCGCTTTCCTGAAAACATTGAGCGATCATTCCTTTGTTGCTCAAAAATAATTGATTTTACATTCAAAACACTTATTGTTGGTTTAATTGGTCTATTGTGAACAATAGATTTTGTATTTTTGTCATATTTGCAAGAGCATAATATTAAATAGATAATGGAGTTAAACTTAAAGCGCCCGTTGGCCTTTTTTGATTTGGAAACTACGGGTGTCCAAGTATCAACAGATAGAATTGTAGAGCTTTCTATATTGAAGGTAAGTCCAGGAGGAAAAGAAGAGACATTGACGATGAAAGTGAATCCTGGGATTCCTATTCCAGCGGAGTCTTCTATGTTTCATGGGATTTATGATGAAGATGTGAAGGACCTGCCGAATTTCCAGGCGAGAGCGAAAGAAGTTGCTGATTTTATTGCTGATGCAGATTTAGCAGGATATAATTCAAATAAGTTTGATGTTCCGATGTTAATGGAAGAGTTTCTACGTGCAGGCGTTGATTTCTCCTTGGACGGAAGATCTTTTGTGGATGTACAGAACATTTTTCACCAGATGGAACAAAGGACACTAAAGGCAGCCTATAAGTTTTATTGCAATGAGAGTCTTGACAATGCCCATACCGCCGAGGCGGATGTGCGAGCAACCTATGAAGTCTTGAAAGCGCAGTTATCTAAATATGAAAATGCAGAATATGAAGATAAGCATGGCGTAGTTTCTACTCCTGTAGTAAATGACGTTGAAGCCTTGCATTCTTTTACCAACTTGAGTAAACCGGTTGATTTTGCAGGACGTTTGGTCTATGATGAAGATGGTGATGCAACGATTAACTTTGGGAAACACAAAGGGAAAAAAGTTGTTGATGTCTTTGATGTAGAGCCGAGCTATTATGCTTGGATGCAAAACGGCGATTTTCCATTGTATACCAAGAAGGTATTGGAAGGGATTTGGAACGAGCATAAAAACAAGAAAAAAGAGGCGAGGGTAAACAATCCTGTTCAGGCAACTCAGCCTAACAAGGAATACAAGAAGCCGGAAAGGAAACCTGAGCCCGGTAAACCCATTACCAATGATATGTTAAAGGGTTTGCAAGATAAATTTAAAAAATAAAGAACCATTCAATATTATGATGAATAAAGAACAAGAGATTGAACGTATTTCCTGTTTAATTATAGGATCAGGACCTGCTGGATACACTGCTGCCATTTACGCTGCACGTGCTGATTTAAAACCTGTTGTTTATACGGGTATGGTTCCGGGAGGACAATTGACCCAAACTACAGAAGTTGATAATTTCCCTGGTTACCCAAAAGGAATCACTGGTCCGGTAATGATGGAAGATTTGCGTGCTCAAGCGGAGCGTTTTGGTACAGATGTACGTTTTGGATATGCTACAAAAGTTGATTTTTCAACTGATGGTGGGATCCATAAGGTAGAGATTGATGGGGTGAAGACCGTTGAGGCTGAAACCGTTATTATCGCTACGGGTGCAACAGCAAAATGGTTAGGATTGGATTCTGAAGAAAAATATAATGGATTTGGTGTATCTGCTTGTGCAGTATGTGATGGATTTTTCTACAAAGGTCAAGATGTTGCCATTGTAGGAGCAGGGGATACAGCTGCAGAAGAAGCGACCTACTTAGCTAAATTATGTAGAAAGGTTTATATGTTGGTTCGCCGTGATGAATTCCGTGCTTCTAAGGCAATGGTTCACCGCGTGAACAATACCGCGAACATTGAAGTTCTGTATAATACCGAAGCAGTAGAGATCTTAGGAGATGGCCAAGTGGTGACCGGAGTACGCGTGATCAATAATCAGACTAAAAACCTTCAAGACCTAGATGTTACAGGGTTCTTTGTGGCGATTGGTCATAAACCGAATACCGAATTGTTCCAAGGTATCTTGGATATGGATGAAACTGGTTATTTGATAACCAAAGCCGATAGTACAGCAACTAATATCCCTGGTGTTTTTGCTTGTGGAGATGTTCAAGACCATGTTTTCCGCCAAGCTATTACAGCTGCAGGAACAGGTTGTATGTCTGCATTAGAAGCGGAACGCTATCTAATGGCGAAGGAAGACGTAGTTCTTTCTTAAGGTAGACAATAGACATAAGATCATTTGTTTCGCCGATTGAAAGGAAATCTATTAGATTTTATGAATTGGTGTTTTGAAATATTTTACAATGAAGAGCCTTTCTAATTTTTTAGATAGGCTCTTTTTGATATTTGAACCAGGATTAATGGGATAGGAGGATAGACCAAGATCAAACCGATGGTGAGCGGCATCTCGGCTTTGCTCGATATCCGTCGAGATCCGGCACAGGATCATCATCCACGGTAGGCGTATTACATAAGCCCGCTTCTTATTTTGAACATATAATAGGTTAGCACTGGCGTACAGTTCCTGCACCTTCGGTTAATCCCAAACTGTCACCCTGAGAAGGAAAAATTTGAGCTAAATTTATTGGAAAGTGATGACAGCATGTTGGCAATGAAAATAAATTAGCTCTTTTATTTTTTAAATATAGAACCCCTTTTGGGGTTCCATTATTTTAGCTGGCATGGTACGTTAGCCTGGAAGTCGCGCAAAAACGATGTTCGATTAATCGAACATCGTTTTTGCATTACCCCTATATTGTTTACCATCCATGCTAAAATAATTTATCCCCGCTGGGGATGTATGCCGGAAAAAAATATTCTTCTGGAGAGGAAATATAGGTCTAAATATCTAGAAACACAGATTTAACAAACCTGTCATGGTACGCAGGAAGGTTCTGGGAACTTTACAAATAAGATTGCACTGGCGTACAGTTCCTGTACCTTCGGTACACGATGACAAGATCTGTTGGAGGGTAAGCGTACAGATTCTTCACTACCCCTTCAGAATTGGAAATAAACAAAAGCGGAATTCTTGATATTTGCAAGAATTCCGCTTTTGTTTTATTATAATCTTAATTACTCAGCGCCTTGTTTTCTATAAATATTTCAATCTATATAGGCAGGTGCAAAGTTCTTTTGTCTTATGACTACCCTTAAAACCTATATCCGATAGAAAGTCCAGCGCGGATACCTCCCCATGGGCTTTTTGCTTTTAGGGATGCTCCTTGGGCGTCTACCGTGGTTTCAATATCTACAATATCATTCTGTAAATTTTCAAGCTCTTCTCTTAGGTATTGCTGCTCTTGAGGGGAAAGGTCCATTTTACCTGAAATAGTACCACTTGCACCTCCATAATGCGGTCCAAGGATACGAAAATCCATAAACACGGATTTGGCGAGTTTAAATTGAGATCCAATCACAAAACCAAAACCCCAAGTGCCAATACCACCTTTAAGAGGCACAGTTTCTGTATTTCCTTCATCTGTCTCATAAGGATAGTTTGTGGCTATGTTGTACTTGCCATATTTGAAAAAGGGACCCACATAAAAACCTCTGCCACCTGTTCCATTTTTACTGGTGTAGAATCTGAACTCAGGAGAAAAAGTAAAGTGATCTAATGTAGCGTCGGAAGTGAAATTCTCATCTTCAATTAAATCATCAAAATACTTTTTGAAGGGCAGGGAAGATTTAGCTCTAAAACCTACACTAGCATTGACACTCATTTTTGGAGCAACCATACGTTCATACTCGAAAGAAAAGGTTTTGCCAATTAAAGGTAATAGGTTGAACTTTACTGTGTTTTGTTGTGCTGAAGAGAGCTTTGGCGTCAGGCACAGGATGATCGTTAAGGACAGGAAAGTAAGTCCTAGAAAATTTTTTGTTTTCATTTTGAGTTAACTTTTGGTTTTGATTGTCCAAATATATTTAACTGATATGAAACCAACAATACCTAGAATATGGTATTTTATAAAACCGAAAAATATTTTAGCGCATTCCAGATTCCATCATTATCAACATCATCCGTGACATAATTGGCAATTTCTTTAACCTCTGGATTAGCATTGCCCATTGCAACTCCTAACTGTACATGTTTAAGCATGCTGATATCGTTTCCGCCATCACCAAAAGCCATGGTATTTTCCAAAGGGATTCCAAAATGCTTGCAAAATATGTCGATCCCTACCTTTTTGCTTAAGCCTTTTGGGTTCACATCGGCAAATAATGGTGTCCATCGGGAGGCCAGGGAGTTTGGCATGACCGTGTTCATGAAATGCTCTTCCTCTTCTGGTCCAAGAAATATATTGGTTTGCAAAATGCTATTGACGTCTACCTTATCCATATCTACCAATTTAGGTACCGGTAAATTCAAGTGAGCATACATACCTGCAATTTCTGGGGTCACATCGTGGATGGTGATTTCTTGTTCAGACATAAAGGAGAAACTCAGGGGCTGCTCCTTTGCGTAATCGATCACCGATTGAATATCTTGACTGGCAATGGCTTGCTTGAAAAGCACTTCAAAATCATGCGTTAAGCAATATCCGCCGTTGAAGGTAATATAGCCATCAAAATCCAGAAATTTGATATGATCAATACTGTTGATGGACCTGCCTGTAGAAAGGATGGTCTTTATGCCATGGGTCTGTAGGAGGCGAATAGCTTCCACTGTTGACTCAGGAACTTTATGGGTTTTGAAACTTAATAATGTTCCATCAATATCGAAGAATACGGCTTTAATTTTAGGATTTAGCATGCACAAAGGTACGTTAATTGGGGCAATTAGCCTAAACATCAGCTTTGATTTAGACGCTTAAATGACCTATAATATTTGTTTTTGCATATTCTACAAGGGGTTAGTTTCTAAGCAATGAGTATCTTTGCCTTGGAAAAATTATTAATATGTCAATACTCAAGGATTTTTTAGGGGAGATGGAAGGGATGGTCCTAAAGAAAGAGCTTCAGAAAATTTCTTTAGGTAATTACCGTGGCGAAGACGTTAATTTAAAGAATATCTATATAAAGCCGGTGTTAATCAAGCAGGATTTAATGCTTTCATTCGTATATCGTTATCAAACGAAAGATATCACCAAAAATTATTCGATTCATGATGCCATCTTGGAACTGGAAAAGCTAGTTGATTTTAGAGGTTTCAGGTTGCTGAATGCTCAGAAATTAAATGAGAATCTAGTTTTCCAGATGAACAAGAAAGGTGAATGGCGCCTGCAAAAAGAAGTTGTCGCGAATAGAAAGGAACAATCACTATCTCACGATAAGTTGAAAGAACGAAAAATAGGCGATTCCAGTAAGGCCTATTTGCATAAGTTGAACCTAACAGATGCTGAGGGCAAAGTGTTCAAGAATGCTCAGGATAAATGGAAGCAAATCAATCATTATATAGAATTGTTGAGTACTTCATTAAAAGAACTCCCTGCTAAGGAGAAGATCAAAGTGGTTGATATGGGGGCAGGGAAGGGATATCTAACCTTTGCGCTCTATGATTATATAAAAAACAGTCTGGAAAAAGATGTTGACGGGGTTGGGATAGAATACAGGCAGGATTTGGTTGATTTTTGTAATCAGGTGGCCAAGGAGTCGGGTTTTGATTCCTTAAGCTTTGAGGAAGGCAGTATTGAGGACTATCATCCTTCGGAGGCTATTGATGTGTTGATCGCCTTGCATGCCTGTGATACGGCTACGGATGATGCCATCTACAAAGGGATCCAAAACGATGCTGAGCTGATTGTGGTGGCTCCATGTTGCCATAAGCAGGTCCGAAGGGAACTGGAAGCGGTGAAAGCAAAGAATGATTTGGATTTTATAACCCAATATGGAATATTTTTGGAACGACATGCTGAGATGTTGACCGATAGTATCCGTGCTTTGATCATGGAATATTATGGTTATGAAATGCGGGTCATGCAATTTATTTCGGATCAGCATACACCTAAAAATGTGATGTTGGTCGGTTCTAAGAGGAAAACTGATCCTAAGAAGCAAGCGGAAATCTTAGAAAAGATTAAAAGTTTGAAAGCTTATTTTGGTATCAATTACCAGCACTTAGAGCGATTGTGTGGTCTTGATAAATAAGGCTTTACCTAGTTTGAATTAATATATTTATTTAGATAATAAACAGGCTTTTTGTTTATCGGGAATGGAGCAGCCTAGACGCTGTTCTTTTGGAATTAGGTAAATCCTGATAATAGTCCAAAAAACCTGTGCATTTAGGTCACAAAGTCCTATCTTTGTGTCTTGAAAAATTGTAGCGATGAGAATTTCTTATAATTGGTTAAAGAATTTTATTGATATAAATAAAACCCCAGAGGAGCTTTCCTTAATCTTGACAGATATTGGTTTAGAAGTAGAATCCTTGGAGGTTGAGCAGAGTATTCCGGGAGGTTTGGAAGGATTGGTTGTTGGGGAAGTGATTACTTGTGAGCAACATCCAAATGCTGATAAACTAAAGGTAACTACTGTAAATGTAGGTAAGCCTGAATTATTGAACATAGTATGTGGTGCACCCAATGTGCGCACAGGTTTAAAAGTGATCGTTGCACAGGTTGGTACAACCTGTCACCCTACAGCAGGGGATCCATTTAAAATCACCAAATCTAAAATTCGTGGTGAAGCATCTGAAGGGATGCTATGTGGAGAGGATGAGATTGGCTTAGGAACTTCCCATGCTGGGATCGTTGAGCTATCTGCAGATGCGGAGATTGGCAGTCTAGTGAAATCATACTTCAAGATGGAGGATGATTATTGCTATGAAATTGGTTTGACACCAAACCGTGCCGATGCGGCTTCGCATTTAGGTGTGGCTAGAGATTTAGCAGCTTATTTCAGATCTACCGTAAAAGCCTTGGATTTAGGTTCTTTTCAAACTGTATCCGCTAATGGAACCGCAGTGAAAGTAGAATCTGAAGCTGATGCGCCAAGATATTCAGGTATCAATATCAAGAATATCAAAGTTGGCGAGTCGCCAGAATGGCTAAGAAATAAATTGAGTGCGATTGGGGTTCGTTCGATCAACAATATCGTCGATGTTACCAATTATATCCTTCATGATTTAGGTCAACCTTTGCATGCATTTGACCAGGATAAGATTTCCGGAAATCAAGTGATTGTTAGGAAGGCTAAAGAGGGTGAATTGTTCAAGACTTTGGATGGTGTTGAACGTAAGCTATCTTCTGAGGATCTAGTGATTGCTGATGCCGAGAAACCGATGTGTATCGCAGGGGTTTTCGGTGGTGATTACTCAGGGGTAACAGAAGGAACAACTTCGATTTTCCTAGAGTCGGCATACTTTAACCCAGTTACTGTAAGGAAAACTTCGAAAAGACATGCTTTAAAAACGGATTCATCTTTCCGTTTCGAGCGTGGTACCAATCCAGATATTACCGTAGATGCTTTGAAAAAAGCAGCCATCCTGATTGCAGAGGTAGCTGGTGGAGAAGTGGCTTCAAGTGTTGTGGATCTATATCCAAACCCGATTAAGCCTTTTGAGTTTCCTGTAAGCTATCAGAATATCCAACGTGTCATCGGGAAAGATATTCCAGCGGAAACCATTAGAGAGATCATTTTAAGCTTAGGCATTGAGATCGAAAATGAGACCGAAGAAGGATTTGATGTTAAGGTTCCGGCCTACAAGGTTGATGTTATCCGTGAGATTGATGTGGTAGAAGAGGTTTTGCGTATTTACGGATACAACAATATTGAATTGAAGACCCAGATAAAAGCTTCTTTAAATACTTCGGAGAAACCAGATAAAGAAGTTGTGCTGAACCAGATTGCAGATCTATTGATTGCCAATGGCTATAGGGAGATCTTGGCGAATTCATTGACCAAGGATGATTACTTGGAAAATGCTGAGACCGCGGTGAAGTTATTGAATCCATTGAGCAGTGATTTGGATGTGATGCGTCAGAACTTGTTGTTCTCTGCTTTGATTGCCATCGGATATAATCAAAAACGTAAGAATGCAGATCTTAAGATTTTCGAATACGGAAGATCGTATAACATCGTTGATGACAATTATGTAGAAAAACAATTGTTCTCCATTGCACTTTCAGGCAAGAAAGAAGCAGAGCAATGGAACAATAATTCGAAAGGCGTGAGTTTCTATGATATCAAAGCGGTTGTGGACGATATCATCAAGAGATTGAAAGTAGAAGGTATCCGTATTGAGGATTATGCAGGTACTTACTTTGATTACGGCTTGAGTTATAAAAAAGGAGAGAAGGTCTTGGTATCTTTTGGGGCGGTTTCAAAAGCCAACCTGAAGAAAACAGATGTGGATGGACCGGTATTCTTTGCGCAGTTTGACTGGGATCTGATGATTAAAGTGATTAAGAAAAATAAAATCACCTACAAGGAAGTTTCTAAATTCCCATCCGTAAGACGTGATTTAGCCTTGTTATTGGATGATCAGGTTTCCTTTGAACAATTGCGTTTAATTGCCACAAAGACAGAGAGAAAGTTGTTGAAGGATGTGCAGATTTTTGATGTCTATAAGGGGGATAAATTGCCAGCGGGCAAGAAGTCTTATGCCTTGAGTTTTACGCTTCAGGACGAAGAAAAAACACTTACAGACAAACAAATTGATGCAATTATTCAAAAATTAATTATTAACTTTGAGAAAGAAGTAGGCGCATCAGTGCGCTAAAAATTTATACATTAATTGCGAAATACTATGGCGTCATTATCTTCCCAAATGAATATTATCGTTGAGAAAACGAAAAATCTTATTCAATTGTGTGAAGCCTTGCAAGAGGAGAATGACTTGTTAAAGCTAGAAGTTCAATCATTGCAAGTTGCATTTGATACGAGTTCAGATAAGGTTAAGCAGCTGGAAGACAAGGTGAAAGCCTTGGCGGTTGCCAAAACTTTAGACAATTCGGAGATCGATAAAGACGCTATAAATGAAAAAGTACTTGACACAAAACGAAAAATTAACGATTTTGTGCGAGAAATAGACAAATGTATAAGTCTATTGAAGTAGGATAAGGGAGTAGGAAAATAGACTTATTACGTTATTAAGCTCAAAGAAAATGGGAGAGATTTCCATAAAAATAAATATAGCAGATCGAGTATATCCTTTACGTGTAGAGACGGCGGAGGAAGAGGTGATTAGGTATGCCGCGAAGCTAATAAACGAGAAAATTAAGGAACTGCAGGATAACTATGCGGTTCGTGATAAGCAAGACTTGTTGTCGATGTGTGTATTGCAATATGCCACGGGTATGATCAAGGCCGAGCGGAACAGTCAAAACCAGGATTCTGGTTTAGAAAATTCCATTCATGAACTGGATAATATTCTGACAGATTTCTTCAAAAAATAATACGTTTACGTTCTTAGAATTTAGAGCTTGTAACGACGAATTTGCCGCAATTAAATTCGGGTTGTCACTATTTTAAACTTAACGCTTCAATATCACGAGCAAATTAAAGATATAGGCCATTTTGCGAAAGCCATCTAGGTCATAATCATACGCTCAAATCATGTGTAATCGAAGTTTAATAATACATGGTACCTGATTTATTTAATTGCGGTTTTTTTTTGGAAAATAAATGCTATTACATTAACATATTAAATTATAAATAATAACAAATGGAGTTTTTCACTACTATATCAATAATAATTTCACTGGTTGTCGGTGTTTTTATTGGACGATATCTATTACAGATGTTGTTCAAGAAACAGGAGCAATCGGCGAATGAAAAGGCTGCCCAAATCGTAAGGGATGCAGAGCAGCAAGCAGACCATATAAAAAAGCAGCGTCAGTTAGAAGCAAAAGAGAAGTTTTTGCAATTGAAGGCTGAACATGAAAAAGAAGTAAATCAAAAAAATAATACCATCTCCCAAAAAGAGAATACCATTCGTCAAAAAGAACAATCATTAAACCAGAAATTGGAGAATCTAAATCGTGAAAAACAGGATTTGGATAACAAGACCAAGAAACTGGATCAGATGATTGAGTTCAATGACAAGAAGAAGGAAGAGGT
This sequence comes from Sphingobacterium sp. BS-2, assembly GCF_046161205.1. Taxonomy (NCBI): domain Bacteria; kingdom Pseudomonadati; phylum Bacteroidota; class Sphingobacteriia; order Sphingobacteriales; family Sphingobacteriaceae; genus Sphingobacterium; species Sphingobacterium sp. BS-2. The sequence goes on along the minus strand of NZ_JBIXGO010000010.1, from coordinate 78,848 downwards.
AGAACAGTTAAAAGGCCAACATATCAAGCAATTGGAGAGCATGGCCGGTCTTTCAGCAGAGGAAGCTAAGGAACAATTAGTGAATTCATTGCGTGAAGAGGCTCGTTCTCAAGCGATCATGCAGATCAAGGATATTGTTGATGAGGCTAAATTGACAGCATCGAAAGAAGCTAAAAAGGTAGTTATCCAAACTATCCAACGTACTGCAACAGAATCGGCAATTGAAAACACAGTTTCTATCTTTAACATTGAAAATGATGAGATCAAAGGTCGTATCATTGGACGTGAAGGTCGTAACATTAGAGCTTTAGAGGCAGCTACAGGGGTTGAGATTATCGTTGATGATACGCCTGAAGCGATTATCCTTTCTGGCTTTGATCCAGTTCGCCGTGAGATTGCGCGTTTATCTTTACATAGATTGGTTACGGATGGTCGTATCCACCCGGCTCGTATCGAAGAGGTCGTGGCTAAAACACGTACGCAGATCGAGGATGAAATCGTTGAAATCGGTGAACGTACGGTTATCGATTTAGGGATTCATGGTCTACACCCAGAATTGATCAGGATGGTGGGTAGAATGAGATATCGTTCTTCTTATGGGCAGAACCTATTACAGCACTCTCGTGAGGTAGCTAATTTTGCGGCGACTATGGCTGCGGAATTGGGGCTTAATGTGAAACATGCGAAGCGAGCAGGATTGCTGCACGATATTGGGAAGGTGCCCGATGATAATCCGGAATTGCCTCACGCGATCTTGGGAATGCAATTGGCAGAGAAATATAAGGAACATCCTGATGTTTGCAATGCCATCGGTGCACACCACGATGAGATCGAGATGACCTCTATGATTTCTCCTATCGTCCAAGCCTGTGATGCTATTTCAGGTGCTCGTCCAGGAGCTAGACGTGAGGTTGTGGAAAGTTACATCAAACGTTTGAAAGAATTGGAAGATTTAGCATTGTCTTATCCAGGTGTGGAGAAAACATTCGCTATCCAAGCAGGACGTGAATTGCGTGTTGTGGTAGAGAGTGAAAAAGTATCTGATGCACAAGCTGAAATCTTGGCGGCAGATATTTCAAACCGTATCCAGACAGAAATGACTTATCCAGGTCAGATTAAAGTGACAGTTATTAGAGAGACACGATCGGTTTCTTATGCGAAATAAAATTCAAATAGAATTTATTGGAAAGCCCATCAATTGATGGGCTTTTTCTTTTTTGGGATATTAGAATTTGATTAGAATTCAATAAAATAGCATTAAGGTATAGGCTAAATGGCTAAATTTGAAATAATTAAAAGAAATGCAAGTATTAGTTGTTGAAGATGATCATCGGATAAGCTCCTTTTTGATTAAAGGATTAGAGGAAAATGGCTTTTTGGTTACCCTCTGCAAGAATGCGGAAGATGCCCTGTTGGAGGAGAACCTGAAGGTGGATTGGGATGTGATCGTTTTGGATATCATGTTGCCGGGTATAGATGGGGTGCAGCTATTGCAGACCTTACGCTATAAACAGGTGTATGCGCCTGTACTGATGCTGAGTGCCCTGAATAGCATTCAGGACAAGGTTACCTCCTTGGACTATGGTGCTGATGATTATTTGACCAAACCTTTCCATTTTGAGGAACTGCTTTCCCGTATCAATGCATTGAGCAGAAGGAAGCAATACCAGATGCAGGATAAGCCAAAGAACCCGATATTGGAATTTGATGAGTTGCAAATTGATACAGATCAGTATAAAGTATATTTAAAGGGCGAATTGGTTGATCTTTCACCGCGGGAATTTAAATTGCTCATGTACCTGATTGAAAACCGAAATAAGACGGTTAGCCGCATGCAAATTTTAAATGCTGTTTGGGGTATCACCTTTAACAATCATAGCAATGTAGTGGATGTTTATATATCCTATCTGCGGAATAAAGTTGAAAGTCAAGATCAGAAGTTTATCCAGACCGTTAAAGGGATTGGATATATGTTTAAGTACGATTCATGAAGTTAAAGCATAGGTTAGCCTTATATTCTATCTGTATTTTTAGTGTGGTCACACTGCTGATTTCAGTTACCATCTATTTTGCCTATTACGTGCAGATGGAAAAGTCTGAACAGCATGCTTTGGAAAGTAAATCCCTGCTGGCAGCGATCTATTATCTGGAGCGAGATGAATTGAGCAGCTTGGACCACGAGAATATCCAAAAGCAGCTGCAGAAGACGATTTCAAGAAGGGATATCGTCGTATTTGACAGCCTAGATAAGAGGAAGGCTGGCGATATGTCTGTTATTTCTGATATCTCGAAAGACTTTTTAAAACAAGCAAGAACAGAAAAGAACGCCTTCTTCAATACAGAACATTTCTTCTATAATGGAATCTTCTATAATGACAATGAAGGTGATTTCGTGATTGTCACCAGGGAATCCAAGGACGGTTTCAATAAGCAGATGCAATCCTTGTTGCATATATTGATCATTGCATTTTTTGTTGGCTTAAGCATCATTTACTTCTTCTCCAGATTCTTGGGCTATATCGCCTACCAACCGATCGTGAATGTGATCAAACAGATCAAAGACCGAGATAGCCAGAATTTTGAAAAACCCATCCATTTAGATCGCTCCTATTCCGAGATCCAGGATTTGGTGAATACCTATAATTTATTTGTTGATCGTATTTCACAGACCTTTAACGTGCAGAAGAATTTCATTGATTATGTTTCGCATGAGCTCAGGACTCCTATCACCGCATTGCTGGGTACTTTGGAAGTGACCAATCAACGAGAGCGGAGTAAGGAAGAATACGAGGATGTCATTCAACAGCTCAAGCAATATACCAATGACCTAGAAGAGACTTTGGAAAACATGATGTTGCTTTCTGGTGCTAAAACAAATTTTGAGTTTTCTAAATTAAGGGTCGATGAGATCATTTGGCAGGTCATTGAAAATGCGGTGCTTTATTACCAAGCTGATATTGAAGTGAAGATCGAGGTGGAGAAAGCCAATCTATTGGAATGGGATGGAAATGAGAAATTATTAGCTTTAGCTTTCAATAATATCATTGAGAACGCAATAAAGTATTCGGATAATAAAAAGATAACTGTTGTAATTCATGAAGAACATGGAAGGTTGGAGGTGTTGGTAGTTGACCAAGGAATCGGGATTTCGCAAGAGGATCTAAATATGGTCAAGGAGAATTTCTACCGTGGTGAGAATACCGGAAAATATGCAGGAAAAGGAATTGGACTCTCTATGGCCAATATTATTTTTGTGCTGCACAAAATTGACATGCAATTATATAGTGAAGGGGTCGGCACACAGGTCTCCTTAAAATTCTAATCAAATTCTAATCTAATTTAAAACTCACCTTAATCTGCAAATTATAGGTTTGCAGAAAAGATTAATGGTGAAGAAATTCTATCTAGTTTTCATATTGAGCAGCCTTGCTGTTATTCTGCAAGCTCAGACTTATTCCCTTAAGGATTTAGAAGCCCAGTTTCTGAAGAACAATTTGCAGTTAATCGCGAACAAGTTTCATATTGATAAAGCGGAAGCCTTGATCGTGCAGGAAAAGTTGTGGGCCAATCCTAACCTTACTGTGGATAATCTAAACCTTTGGGCAAATAGTTCCTTTGAAACCATGCCCAATATAATTGGCAATTTTGGCAGCAAGCAACAGATCAATATGGGTTTGGAACAATTGATCGAGACTGCTGGAAAACGAAAGAAGCGAGTTGCCATAAAAACTTTGGAAAAGACTTCGGCCCAATTGGAGTTTGAAGAAATCCTGAGGCAGCTAAAACTAGATCTAAGAACCAATTTTTATAGTCTGCAAAGAATTCAGTTAGAAGAACAACAATTGCATTCCATTTTGGAATTGTTTTCTAAGTTGAATGAACAATATAAAGTCCAAGCTGAAAAGCAGCATGTTTCCCAAGTAAGCTATTTGAGGGTGCATACCGAGTTGGTTGGTATACAGAAGGAGCTCTTGGATTTGAAGAGCCAGAAAAATGAGATCCTCCAACAGTTAAAAACCCTTACCCACTTGCCGGATTTGAATGCGGGACAATTATCATTCGATCAGTTTCAGGTCGAAGAGAAGCCCCTGTTATCTTCTGACCTCAAGGATCAAGCTAAATCCCAAAATATTTATCTGCGCTCGATGGCTAATGAAATTCAGCTTTCTGAAGGGCAATTGAGCTTAGAGAAAGCACAAAGGACTCCAAACTTGAACCTATTGATGAATTATGAGCGCGGGGGAAATGTGATGAGTAATTTCATCGGTATTGGGGTCAATATTGATCTGCCCATTTTCAATAGAAATAAGGGAAATATACAAGCTGCAAAAATACAAGTAGTACAAGGACAGGCTCAGTTAAATGCTGGACAATTGGAGATTGGGAATGAAATCGACAAGTTATTGAATAAACTGGCTTTATATCGGGAGAACTTGACGAATTGGAAAGACAATAATACAGAAGCTCAGCAACAGGTTCTGGAGAATTATATCAAATATCTAAAGGACCAACAGGTTACTTTAATTGAATTCATTGATTTCTCACAAGCCTTTCGTGAGGCACAGCAAGCCTATCTGGAATTACAGGAAAGTTATTTAATCACATTTGAGCAACTACAGTATGTCGTTGGCCAAGAACTATAATAATGAAAAATATTAAAAGTTTACCCTTAGGTTTAATTACCCTGATTGCATGTTGCACTGGCTGTGGAAGCAGCCAGCAGCAACAAATCGATATACAGGACAGCGCAAAAGCTTTCTGTATCAGTGATCAATTGAAGAAGTCTACAGAGATTATTACGGTCAAGGAAAGCCCCATTGTAGAGCAATTAACCTTGTCTGGGAAGATTGAATATAACGAAAATGACCTGGTGACCTTTAGAAGTTTGTTATTGGGGGTAGTTGATAGGGTCGATTTTGAGCTTGGTGATCAGGTCAAAAAAGGGCAGGTCCTTGCGACGATCAAATCAACGGAAATCCAGAGCTTGTTTCAACAGAAAAATGCACAGCAAAACCAGATCAATCTCTTGGCAAAGCTATTGGTTACCAAGAAAGATCTCTTGAAGGATGGGATGATATCTGAACCGGAGATGTTGCAGGTGGAGCATGAGTTGGAAAGTGCCAAGATTGAATTGAAACGCATTAATCAATCCTTGCAGCTCTATCATGCTGTAGGTGAGGGTACATTTCAAATCCTAGCGCCTAAAAATGGATATATCATTCAGAAAGATATCAGTCAAGGACAGATTATCACCCAAGAAAGCGATCCATTGTTTTCTATTTCGAATCTGAAGGAAGTATGGGTGATGTTGAATGTCTATGCGAGTAATCTGAGGTTTATAAAAACTGGGGATCAGGTAAAGGTCAGGACCATTGCTTATCCAGACCAGGTTTATACAGGAAAGATTGATAAAATATACAATGTTTTTGATGCCAATGAGCATGTCATGAAGGCTAGGGTGGTTTTGGAAAACCAAAACCTAAACTTGATGCCAGGCTTAAGTGCCGATATCATCATCGACAAGGTCAAATCAGAAGAAACTGCATTAGCTATTCCGAATAAATCACTTGTTTTCAGCAATAATGAGAATTTCATGGTGGTTTACAAAGGAGATTGCCAATTAGAAGCGAAGAAGCTTGATGTCATTTCAAGTAATGAAGAGGTTACTTATGTAAGCAATAAATTAGCCGAGAATGAGAAGGTTATAGGTAGTAATGCTTTGTTGATTTTTGAACAGATTAAGGGATTGTAAGAATGAAGAAGTTTGTTCAGAATATAGTCACCTTTTCATTAAGGAACACCACTTTTATATTATTTGCAACCTTTGCGCTCCTGTTTGCTGGGATATATGCGTTGAAACATACCGCGATTGAGGCCTTTCCTGATGTTACCAATACTAGGGCAAGGATTATCATCCAATGGCCTGGTCGAAGTGCAGAGGAGGTCGAGAAGTTGGTGACTTTGCCAATCTCCAAGGAGATGAACAGCATTCCGAGGAAGTCTAATATCCGTTCGATTTCCTTGTTTGGTCTCTCCGTTGTCACTGTTCAGTTTGATGATGGGGTTGATGACTTTTATGCGCAACAATATGTTTCGAATAAATTGGCAGGCATCGATCTTCCTGAAGGTACTGAAATTGAGGTCGAACCTCCTTCCGGTGCTACTGGGGAGATCTTCAGGTATATTATTAAAAGTGATCTGCCCATTAAAGAAATCTCTGCTATCCAAGATTGGGTGATTGAGAGGGAGCTTTTATCTGTACCGGGTGTTGCCAACGTAATCAGTTTTGGAGGTGAGGAGAAAATTTATGAAATCAAGATCAATCCAACAGAATTAAAGAATTTCAGTTTGACTCCGCTTGATGTGTATGAGGCGGTGTCAAAATCCAATATCAATGTGGGTGGAGATGTTATCCAACAAGGCGATCAGGCTTATGTAGTGCGCGGTGTTGGATTATTGGACAAGATCGAAGATATAGGAAATATTACAGTCAAATTAAATGGCTCTACACCCGTTTTGATAAAAAACGTTGCAGAAGTTGTAGTTTCCAATAAACCAAGGTTGGGTCGCGTAGGATACAATGATCAAGAAGATGTTGTAGAAGGGATCGTTGTAATGTTGAGAGGGGAGAACCCTTCCGAGGTTATTGGATTGCTAAAGGAGAAGATTGAAGAGTTAAATACCAGGACATTACCTGATAATGTAAAGATCGAAACAGCCGTTGACCGAACTAAATTAGTCGACAGTACCGTGAAGACAGTGTCTAAAAACATTGTAGAAGGTGTTTTATTGGTGTCGCTGATCGTATTTATTTTCCTTTACAATTGGAAATCCACCTTTATTGTGGCTTCTGTTATTCCGCTTTCATTCTTATTTGCCATAATAATGCTGAAGATCCAGGGGCTGCCAGCGAATTTGATTTCAATGGGCTCTTTGGATTTCGGTTTATTATTGGAGGGAACATTGGTGATCGTGGAAACGGTATTTGTCGCTTTAGCGACCCTGTCGCATAAGGTAGGTCCAGAGCGGTTCGCTAAGATGTCCAAGATGGGGGTCATCAAGAAAAGTGCAGGAAGCGTGGCATCCTATATTTTCTTTGCCTTAATGATTCTCATTGTTGCCTTATTGCCCATTTTCTCTTTCCAAAAGGTAGAAGGCAAAATGTTTACTCCATTAGCCTATACCTTAGGCTATGCATTGTTAGGTTCTTTGATATTGAGTTTGACCTATGTTCCAGCGATGTGTAAATTGCTATTTACAAAGGGAATGGAAGAGAAGGAAAACATAGTGACAAGATTCTTCCACAGATCCATTTATGGCCTTTATAGCTATGCTTTAAAATTCAAGAAATTAACGCTTGTCCTATTTGTTGGTATCCTAGCGCTATGTTCGATAAAATTCATGAATTACGGTTCTGAATTTCTGCCGCAATTAAATGAGGGTGCAATCTATATTAGAGCTACTTTACCCAATAGCATTAATCTGGACGAATCTAGCAGATTGACCAAAGAGATGAAGAAATTGATGGTTGAAACCAGTCCTGAAATTGATTTTATCTTAACCCAGACGGGTAGACCTAATGATGGAACAGATCCTACAGGATTTTTTAATATTGAGTTCAATGTGCAATTGACCGAACAGAATACTTGGAAACGAGGATTGAATAAGGAGGAGATCATTGAAGAGCTAAGAGAGAAATTGAATCAGTATCCAGGGATTAACTTCGGATTTAGTCAGCCAATCCAAGATAACGTAGAGGAATATGTTGCAGGCGTTAAGAGTTCTTTGGTAATCAAGATTTTTGGTGATGATCTATATAAGTTGGAAGACTATGCGAACCAAGTTTCAGATGCGATAGGAAAGGTCCGGGGGATAACTGATATCAATGTTTACAAGAACATCGGATTGCCTGAATTGCGGATCCAACTCCATGATTCTAAAATGGCAAAGTATGGCATTTTCACCAAGGATGTTCAGGCAGTAATTGCCATGACCATCGGTGGACAGGCTGCCACCAAGTTTTATGAAAAAGACAGACAGTTTGATGTGGTGCTGCGTTTCAATAAAGAATATCGAGATACACCAGAAAAAATAGGGAATATCTTAATTCCGACCAGCACAGGAGAAAATATCCCATTGCAGGAAATTGCCAGTATCGGTTATGTGACTGGACCAGCATTTATCTATCGCGAGGGAAATAGCCGCTATATCGGTATTGGTTTTAGCATTTCAGGAAGGGATTTGGGAAGTACGATTGAAGAGGCCAAAGAAGTGGTAGCTAGTTCCATAAAACTCCCAAAAGAGAACTATATGGAATGGGCAGGTGAATTTGAGAGTAAGGAACGTGCAACCAAGCAATTGATGACGGTTATTCCCATCTCCTTGGTCTTAATCCTCATATTGCTTTATAGCAATTTTGGAAACATGAAAGATACAGCCATTGCTGCTATCACCATTCCATTTGCATTTATCGGAGGATTCCTTTCCTTATGGATCACAGGAACCATCTTTGGGATTTCTGCCGGTATTGGATTGATTATCCTGTTCGGTGTAAATACGATCAATGGTATCATCTTGATTGCCGTAATGAAAGAGTACCTGAAGAAGAAGCCACTGTTAGAAGCTATTGATCTTGGGGTGAAAAGTAGGATCAGATCCATTGTGATGATTGCCTTAATGGGTTCCATGGGACTATTACCAGCAGCCCTTTCGAGTGGAATGGGATCGGAGATACAGAAACCATTAGCGATTATGATCGTTGGAGGGTTGTTGATCTGTTTGATTCTATCTTTTGCAGTATTGCCAGTGGTGTTTTATTATGCGTATAGAAAGGATAAAATGTTAGCGAAGAATAGTTAACTTTGCTGGCATGAAGAAAAAGGCTAATGAAACCAATAAAAAGGTAGAGTTTTCCAGACCTGTAGAGAAACATTTTTACGAATTGGATCAAACTTATGGAACAGGAAACTATGCAATATATGCCATATCTTTGTTTTTGGCCTTCTTCGGGATCATGGGCTTAATCTGGATGATTCCTTTTCCGCAGTTAGACTTTCTGGTGAAGATGAATGCCCATACCTTTTTGAACTGGGGATCGTTTTTTATTGCTATCGTAATCTATTGCTATTTGAAACTAGCTCCTACATTGTCTTATGCGGTATTATTCACGATTGGGATCATGAGTTATTTCATCGTACAACTGGAATATGTTGAACGCGACGGTGGACCAACAGTGATCTTGGTATGTAGTATCATTGCCATCATCGGATTGCTAGGGCTTTACCTGAGCAGCAATAAAGTAAAAAAGGGAAATGCTTCATTTTTGAACCTATTGACGATTGGGCCGATTTGGATGTGGTCTAAAGTATTTGACAGATTGAAATGGAAATATTAATCCGAATTCTTTGAAGAGATAAGAGAAATATAAATAAAAATAGGCTAGTCTGCTTTGGTTGAGTTTCCAAATAAGACTAGCTTTTTTTATGCTTGAAGGACCGACTAGTTTAGCCCTTTTAATTCATAAATAATCTTTGCGATATCCGTGTTGTCCAAAAAACCTTGGAAGCGTTCAGCAGCAGGTCCAAAAGCCATCAAAGGAACTGGGATTCCAGTATGGTCATTAGTAGCAAAATTCGCCAATACTCTTCCTGTTTTAGGATCTGCATCTAGGATAATCATTCCTCCAGTTTCATGATCCGAAGTGACGATGACTAAAGTTTCCTGGTCTTTCTCCGCAAACTCCAGCGCTTGACCAACTAATCTATCGAAACTCAAGTATTCGGTAATGGAGAATCCAGTGGAATTGCTATGTCCGCCACCATCAATCTTAGCTCCCTCAATCATTAAAAAGAAACCTTTGTTGTTTCCTTTTTTAAGGAAGTCAATCGAAGGTTCTAAGGCATGTTCGATAAAGCGATATGAAGTTTTGATTTCCGATTGCTCCTTGTCCAATTTATTCCATTTATGGTCAACTTGATCTTCTTGGAATACCAATAGTTGCTTAGCTGAACTATTTTGAACGGTTTCCAAAGAAGTTCCTATTTCAAAACCTTTAGATCTTAACTTTTTAATCAGTGAACTGTCTTGTTTTGTAAAAGATTGGTTAGAGCCTCCGATAAATAAGTTCAACTTACTGGTTAGGATATCATTTGCAATACTATCCGAAAGGTCCCTTTCGTTGACATGTGTGAAAAAAGCAGAGGGAGTGGCACCTGTGATATCATCATTGGAAACAATACCAGTACGCATTCCAATGCTGTTTAAGCGATCAGGTAAATTCGCCACTTTATTGCCAAGACTATCCACGCCGATGTATCTGTTTTTTGTTTTGTGTCCAGTGGCAATGGCACTACCTCCAGCCGCTGAATCCGTATGGTAATTGTCAGTAGGCTGTGTTTTAAGATAACCTGTATAAGGCATGTTGAGCACATTCAAATTACCTCTGTTTGCCATGGCAGCCGCCCAGAGTTGGGATAGTCCAGCACCATCGCTGATCAAAAGTATAATGTTTTTTGGCTTTAAACCAGTTTTGAAGTTCCCTTTAATCTGATAGGGCGTATATGGAGAGTTTTCTTGATATGCTGTTTTCGGTTCATTGACCAAGAACTCACTTAACTCGAATGGTTTGTCTGTATTGATAAAATCTATCCCTATTTTTTGCCATTCATACCAAGTAGTTTTGGTATCTGGTGCCGCCCAAAATCTGATTTTCTTTCCCAGGTTGTGTACTGAATCAACCTTAGATTTAACCTTTTGCAAATCCTTGTCAGTTAATCGACCAAGGCCATTCCACTTTGATAAAGAACCAAAACTAGCGCTCACCAATCCTATTCTTTCTAGTTCTTTTTGATTGTATTTTTCATTCAATGTTCCATCGAAAAAGAAGATTTCATCGTATTTATGGAAATCTGCAGGCTTAGGACGGTTCCCACTTATCACAAGCTTGACCGCCTTAGGATTATTTTTGCTGTCAAAAAGTTCACGATGCGGTTTTAACAACTTTGTAAGGTGTTCCAATATGGGGGCACCCTCAGTTTTAGGGTCAATCAATAATTGCAATTGACCTTTTTTAGGGAACAGGTATCCATCAGCACTGTGTTTAAAAGCATCAAGGATGGGGTCTAAGTACAGTTTGGTAAAGGTCCTTTCCTTTGTAATGTCTTCAGGGTCATGGGCAACAAAAAGCTCTCCATCTTTTAAGAATAAATCTGCCTCAATTGATCCAAAACCTAAGCCATAAGCTTGGTTAAAAGGATTGTTTCGAGTATAGTCGTTATGGGAATGGGCATTTGGAAGAAATGCGATTGGTTTAACTTGGGCGAAGGAATTGAAGTTTGAAAACAAACAGATTCCTAGACTAAGGGTAATGAATAATTTCTTCATAAGGTTGATTACAGTAATTCTTCCTATCTAATAATTATTGATAGGAAGAGTAATTATTAAAAATAAGCATTATGGTTGAAACCAAACTTTCACATTTTGATTAGGCATTTTTCCACCCATATATGCATTGACCCAATCCAATAGGCTTGGATTATTTTGTTCATTGTCTGAATAAACATAACGAACCGGGATATTTGCAAGTATAGATGGTCCCGGTTTTATCGTTGGAATCCCAGTACGACGCCAAGAAGCCCAGCCTTCAAAACCGTTCAAAAAGCTAATTTATTGTTTGTTGAACCCCAATTTTAAATCTGGAATCCAAAAATCTTTTCAAAAATATATAGGTGATGTTATCGGATTATTACTTATTAATTAGGTTTAGGTGAAGTAAACATTTAGTCTATTAAGAAAATGTGAAATATGGTCATATTCAAATATCAATTCTATTCCATATTTTTATTTTATGAAAGACTTACAATATCCTTTACATTTCCAATTTCGTGTTACGAGTCTCGCGAATGATTTCTCGGCGAAGGATGCCAATGGCAACAGCATTTACTATGTCCGAGAGAAAATTTTCTCTTGGCGCGATCATATCATGGTTTATAGGGATGAAAGCAAGGCTGAGTTGCTGTATGAGCTCCGTTCGAACAAGCTCATCGATTTTCAGCAAACCTTCACGATCTCTGACCGTACCGGAAAGGTAATTGGAAAGGTGAGGAGGAAGTCAATCAAATCCCTTTGGCGATCTACATTTAATCTGATGGATTCAAATGATGTACAAGACCATACCATCAAGGAAAAGAACCCTTGGGTAAAGTTTTGGGATGGTCTTTTCGGAGAGCTTCCATTGATCGGGATACTTTCTGGCTATGTTTTCAATCCAGCTTATATCCTGCGAAATGACCGGGATGAACCGGTCTTTGAAATTGTAAAGGAACCTTCCTTCTTTGGACGTAAATTCACTGTAAATAAACTAACCCAGCAGGAGGTCGATGATGAACGATTTGTCCTCAGCTTGATGCTGATGGTCCTAATAGAAAGAAGGAATGGTTAATCGCCATTCCTTCTTTTTTTTTTGTTCCTTAAAAATATTGGTCTTAGCAGCAACCCGAACCAGGAACGCAGCAAGAGCCCTCAATTACAGTCAGGTCAGCTAAGTTTACCTTTTGTTTTGTTGGAGGAATACCGCATGCATCCTCAGCTAAGCAAGCAGTTTGCTTATTCTTCAGGATAAATTGCTTTCCGTTGAAATCCAAATCATATTTTCCGATGGTTTCTGCCTGATATTCTACTTCAATTTCCCCATCTTCGATCAGAAGCTTTTCTTCCGATAATTTGATGATGTCCAATAATTTTCCGGGTTTTAGACGATGGTCGAAATCGTCGGCACTCCACAACTGAAAATTGACCACTTTCTCATTACGGATAGTTCCACCACAGTCAATGAAATTCTTGTGGATGCTTCCGACTTCAGTGACATGGAAATGTTCAGGAACTTGGACTCCATTTTCTAATTGAAACTCCACATTGTCCAGTGTGGCAAGTATTTCTTTTATTTCTGATAGTTTCATATTATTTGTTTTTACTTATATATCGTAATATTGCGATGCTTAAGGGTAAAAAAAATGCTAACAGCATTTTTCATTTTTAAAAGGTTTTTCAAAGAAATGATGGATTACATTTTGAAGCTCGTTCCATACCGTTTCATTGATACAATAGCATACACTCTTTCCTTCTATGCTACCCTGAATGATATCTACGCTTTTGAGCTCTTTCAGATGCTGCGATATGGTGGCTTGAGCCAATCCCAGCTCGTCAACTAAATCATTGCAGATACAGCCCTTTTGCTTCACGATATGCTGAAGTATAGCAATCCTTGCTGGATGCCCCAAAACCTTAAAGTAATTGGCCAGCTTGTTTTGTTCCTCTGTAAAGATCTCACTCTTAGTAATTCCCATATCAAACCTCTGTATCGCAATATTACGATATTATATTTTTGAAATGAAATAAACATAAAAAAAATCCCCTACTTTTTATTGTAAGGGATTGAAATTCAGTTTGATATTTTGATTATCTCTTGTCTTTGTAAATGGCGTAAGTAAATTTCATACTGCCAATTTCCTCAAATTCATTCTCTTTTACTGCATTGATTTTTTCCAAAGCTCTTTGAGAACGCGTATTTTCAGATGCGACATGGAAAATTACTTTGTCCATTTTTTCAAAGGCGAAATCCATCATCAGGTTTTTAACAGACTGGTTGTATTCTCCACCCCAATATTCCTTGGCCAGAAAGGTATAGCCAATCGCAATTGATTTTTCATTTCTATCATAATGATAGAATGAAGTGGCACCAATAACTTGTTCAGTTTTGTTGTCAATGATCAAATAGGGGATATCAGTATCAATCAGTTTTTGAAAATATCTGGTAAAACCCACCGGGGTGTACCGATTGCTGTCTGGATGTTGCGCCCAGATTTCTGGATCAGATGCAGCAGCAAATACCCATTCAAAATCATTCTTGATCATGGGGATTAATTTTACCAAATCGTTGCTTAAGGTTTTTCTTTCCAACATAAGCTCTTATTTAATGATACGTTTAATTTTATTGGATTTCTTGATCCATTTATGGACTGCATCATAATCTTCGTTCTCAATCTTTTCGTAGATATGCTGCAGTTGTTTGATATGTTCCTCCAAAACTTCCAGCACATTGGTCCTGTTTTGCTTGAAGATTGGGGTCCACATATCAGGCGATGATTTCGCTAGACGTACGGTCGATTGGAAACCTGATCCAGCGAGTTCAAAGATTCTACCTTGTGATTTTTCCTTTTCAAGGACGGTCAACGCCAAGGCAAAGGAGGTCAAGTGGGAGATATGCGACACATAAGCTGTATGCATATCATGCTCTTCAGCAGTCATGAAAGAAGTTTTCATTTCCAACTGTTCCGTTACGCTGTCTGCCAATTCAAATGCATCTTCATCCGAGCGGAAGGCTTCTACATAAACCATCATCTTATCCTTGAACAAATTCGGGATAGCTGCTTCAGGACCAGAATATTCAGTACCAGCCATAGGGTGGGCAGCAACGTATCTGCCTCGGTTAGGATGGTCTTTGATCAGATTCAGGATATTCGATTTGGTCGAACCCATATCAATGATTACCTGGTCTGTGGCAATATCCAATAACTTTGGCAGCAAGACCATGATGGCGTCAACAGGAACAGTCAATACAATTACTTTACAGGATTTTAAAGCCTGATCTAAAGTTTGGATTTCATCCACCAAGCCCAATTGAAGGGCTTTTTTCTGATTTGCCTCGCTTTTTTCTACTCCGATGATCTTATCGAAGAGTGTGGTTTCTTTAAGTCGGATACCGATGGAACCACCGATCAAACCTATTCCGACGATTGCTATATTCATTTCAAATTCTTCAAAAATTAATAAAAAGGGTCTAAGATCTAGACTAATGCTTTTTTGATTCGCTCAATAGCACTTTCATAAACCTCGATTTTTGCACATAGGCTGATGCGGATAAATTGCTCACCTTCAGAACCGAATATCCCTCCAGGAGTAATAAAGACATGTGCCTTATACAGAATATCATCACAAAGCTGATAGGAGTTCTCAAACCCTTCAGGAATCCGTGCCCAAACAAATAGGCCAACTTGGTTTCTGTCGTATGTACAGCCCAAAAGATCCATGATTTCAAAAACTTTCTCACGTCTTAGCTTATATTCTTGGTTCAGTTGCGTGTACCATTCTTTATCTAAACTCAGCGCTTTGGCAGCAGCCAATTGAAGCGGCAGGAACATCCCAGAGTCCATATTGCTCTTGAACCTCATGATCTGTCCGATCCTGTTTTCATTCGCGATCAGCATGCCGATACGCCAACCTGCCATATTAGAGGACTTACTAAGCGAGTTAAGCTCAATTGCCACATCCAATGCACCTGGCACCTCCATGATACTTTGTGGATGCTCATTCAGGATAAAACTGTATGGGTTGTCATGACAAATCAGGATTTGGTGTTTCTTTCCAAATTCAATGATTCTTTCAAAGAAAGCAAGGTCTGCCAATGAACCAGTAGGCATATGCGGGTAATTGATCCACATCAGTTTAACCCGACTTAGATCTCTTGATTCAAGTTCTTCGAAATCAGGTAACCAATTATTCTCTGCCTTTAAGTTATAGGTTACCGGAGTCGCTCCAGTGATGGTTACCGCACTTGAATAGGCAGGATAGCCTGGATTAGGGATCAAAGCCTCATCAGCTTCTTGCAGATAAGTCATGCAAATATGGACGATCCCTTCCTTAGAACCAATTAATGGAAGGATTTCCGTATTAGGATTTAGTGAAACGCGATAATATCGAGCATACCAATCCGCCATGGCAGTTCTAAGGGCAGGGGCGCCTTTATAACTTTGATAGCCATGAGTGGTTGATAATGCGGCCTGCTCCTGAAGCGTTTTTATCACTTCGGGATGAGGAGGCAAGTCAGGGCTGCCGATACCAAGGTTGATTACCTGCGCACCGTTCCTGTTCATCTCATCGATCTCTCTCAACTTCTTCGAAAAGTAGTATTCTTCAGTTCGTTGAAGTCGTTTCGCTACTTCTATTTCCATTATTTAATTTAATTTGGCGATAAAATTATAAAATCTTAATGGTTTTATTTCAATTATGATAAATAATAAAGCTACTTTATGAATAATTAATGACTGTTTTTCAATAAAATCAAAAGTATTTTAAACATCCACTTTTTTTAAATCTTTTTTAATTTTATTCAATGCTCCAAAAGCATAAACTTAAAGCCGAATAAACCTCAGGATCTCAATTGAAAAATAATTATTAGGAAAATGCGAACTTACTTAATTTTTTTAACCCAAAGAAAGTCAGCTTGTTTGCTGTATTCCTTATCAATATACATTTAATTACTTTAAGTAAGTTTCCTTCATTTTTCTTCCTCAGATTTCAGCATTTTCTATCATCTGATGCTTTCATCCCATTATTTAATGTTTACTTAACCTAGTCAAGTTAGACCAAAATTTTTGTTAAGTATCGGTTTACCCTTGATTTTAATATGTAAAAACCTGTTCATTGAAAATTAATTTAAAAGAAAATAATAATTAAAGATATAAAAGTGTATTTTCGTTTAAATGATAGTGTAATACAACAAAGAGTAAAAAATTTTCTTTAATTATCTAGACGCATGAAAGTATCTGAATTATCTGGTGTAAAAGAGATTGCTCGCAGAGCAAATGTTTCCATAGCCACAGTCGATAGAGTCCTTCACAATCGAACCGGCGTAGCGCAAAAAACTAAGGAAAAGATATTGTCCATAATCAAAGAAATGGATTATAAGCCAAACATTTTAGCTAAGAGATTAGCATCCAAAAGAGTGTACAAGTTTGGTATCCTGATTCCCAAAGAATGTTCGGAAGCAGATCAATGGAATGCTCCAGTGTCAGGTATAAAGGAGGCGCTTTCTGAATTCGGGGATTTTGGCGTGGATTTACGCTATTATTTCTTCGATATGGAAGACCGCTTGAGTTTTATAGAACAGAGTGAAGAGCTTTTGAACAAACATATTGATGGGGTAATTGTAGCTCCCATCTTTATCAATGAAACCAGGGAATTTGCCGCCAAATGTGTTGAGCGTCGAATTCAGTTTGTCTTTATTGAATCCCAAATCCCCAAAGTACACCCATTAAGTTATATTGGCCAAGATCTGATCCAGTCCGGAAGGGTAGTGGGGCACCTCTGTCAATATCTCATTAAGCCCAAGGATGAAATTTTAGTCGTAAATGTGGTGCGTGAGAAAGATTCCATCCAGCATTTGGAGGAAAAGATCCGTGGTTTTGAGCAATACTTTTTGGATAGCCAATACAATTGCTCTATTGATAGCTTCAATATTGAAATCAATGAAAATGACGAGTTTTCGGTATTCATGGACGATTACCTACTGAATAAGGACCCTAAACTTATTTATGTAACCAATTCAAGGGCATATATCGTTGCAAATTATCTCAAAAGCAGAGGCCTAGACCATATCAAATTGGTTGGTAATGGTTATCATACTAAGAACATTGAATTCCTGAAAGATGGCATCATAGATTTCTTGATCTGCCAGAAACCTTTGGAACAAGGTTATAAAGCCTTTTTAGCCTTGTACGAGTTCTTTATTGCAAAAAGAAAGGTCGTGAAGTTACAATATATGCCAATAGACATTGTCACCCGGGAGAACTTTCAATATTATGAAAACTAAATCTTATTGATTCAAGGAGAATTATTCGCTGTAATATTGTGAGCTTAATGGTTAGAAAGAATGTTTTTGTCATCTCTATTTTTGACATTTGTTTGCAACAATTCATTCCCATTAGGATAGGAAAACCGCTTAGATTACAATTTTTATTACATTTGTAATCTTAGTAATCTGCATGAAGACATACTTTAGACTGCTCTCGTTCGCGAAACCCATAGAAAAATATGCTATTCCTTATATCATATGTACATTGATAATGGTGGTGTTCAGCACCTTGAATTTAGCATTACTAGCACCGCTATTACATACCTTATTTAATTCCCAAGATGCCGTAATAGAACCCGTTGCCAAGCCTGAAGGCTTCGACGTAATGGGTTATTTCAATTACTATGCTTATGACCTGAACGATCGTTTAGGTGCATACGATGCCTTGAAATATGTGTGTATTGTCATTGTAGCTTCTGTTTTTATCAGTAACCTTTTCAGATACCTTTCCCAAAGGATTATGGAAAACCTAAGGATACATACCTTGTTAAACCTGAGGAAATCGGTATTTGACAATGTAATGAACCTGCACCTTGGTTATTTTTCAAATCAAAGAAAGGGAGATATCATTTCCAAAATCGCTTCAGATGTTCAGGTAGTTCAATTTTCGGTTACCGGAACCTTGCAGGTCGCTTTCAAGGAGCCTTTGCAACTGATTGCTTATTTGGTGATGTTGTTCTTGATTTCGGCTAAACTGACTGTGTTTTCCTTGTTGGTCATTCCCGTTTCGGCATTTTTTATCTCCAAGATCGTAAAGACTTTAAAGCATCAGGCACAACAGGGGCAAAAGATTTATGCCAATATGATTACTTTATTGGAAGAAGCTTTATCTGGTATAAAAATCATCAAATCATTTAATGCTGTTGATTTCATCAAAGGGAGGTTCAATGCCGAGAATGATGAATATGCCAAGATCAATCGGAGGATGGTACGTCGTCAACAAATGGGATCTCCAGTTTCTGAATTGTTGGGAGTAGCCATGGTTGCAGTCATATTGCTATATGGTGGTCATCTTGTCCTAAGTGGTCAAGGTGATTTGGAAGCCTCTGAATTCATCGCCTACATCGCTATCTTTTCGCAGGTTATGCGTCCAGCAAAAGCATTGACCGATGCCTTTAGCAATATCCATAATGGTATTGCTGCCGGTGAGCGTGTTTTGCAATTGATCGATGAGAAAAACCAAGTAGCTGATAAACCAAATGCTTTAGATATAGATAGGTTTGATAGCAAAATAGAATTCAATAATGTCTATTTCGCTTATGAAGAGAACCAAGTCTTGAAAAATATTAACCTTACGATCAATAAGGGCGAAACTGTAGCACTTGTAGGTCCATCAGGAGGAGGGAAATCAACCTTGGTAGATTTAATCCCTCGATTTATGGATGCTACGCAAGGGGCGATCTGTATTGATGGAGTTGATGTCAAGGATTTGAAGCAAGATTCGCTCAGAAGGATCATTGGCGTTGTAAACCAAGAGTCTATCTTGTTCAATGATACCATTTTCAATAACATTGCCTTTGCCAATGCCGAAGCTACGGAAGAACAGGTAATTCAAGCAGCAAAGATTGCCAATGCGCATGAATTCATCATGGGTACGGAAGCTGGCTATCAAACGAATATTGGTGACCGTGGGTCTAAATTATCTGGTGGACAACGTCAGCGTATCTGTATTGCGCGAGCAGTATTGAAAAACCCGCCTATCATGTTATTGGATGAAGCTACCTCAGCTTTGGATACCGAGTCTGAACGTTTGGTTCAAGATTCTTTGTACAAGCTGATGGAGAACAGGACAACGGTTGTTATTGCACACCGATTGAGTACGATCCAAAATGCAGATAAGATTATCGTATTGGAAGCTGGGCAAATCGTTGAAGTTGGTTCACATTTGAATTTGATCGCACAAAATGGTCTTTACAAACGCCTGATTGATATGCAACAATTTGTAGAAGCTTAGGCCTCCAAAATTTAGCTTTTTCGGGTATGTTTTCCTACATTTGTATAGTAAGGACCGCGAAATGGAAGCAACAGAAAAATTATCGTTTTTATTGAACGACAAAAATTTATCGAATGAATTAAAGCTAATTGCAGAGAAGGTACTTAATACCGAGCGTATTACATTTGAAGAGGGGGTATACCTTTATGAAAACGCGGAATTAGGCTATTTAGGCGTATTAGCAAATTATATCAGAGAAAAAAAACACGGAGATTACACCTACTTCAATCGTAATTTCCATATAGAACCCACCAACGTCTGTGTTTATGACTGTAAATTTTGTTCTTATTCGAGATTAGTCAAGAATAGGACTGATGGTTGGGAAATGGATGTAGATGCTATGTTGGACATCGTAAAGAAATATGATGATGAACCAGTTACCGAAGTCCATATCACAGGGGGAGTTGTCCCTAAACAAAATCTTGATTTTTATGCCGAGTTTTTTAGACGTTGCAAAGAGCATCGTCCTGAACTGCATATCAAGGGTCTGACCCCAGTAGAATACTATTACATTTTCAAGAAAGCAAAATTAAGCCATTACGATGGCATGAAATTCTTGCAATCCTGTGGCTTGGATTCCATGCCCGGGGGAGGAGCTGAGATCTTTCATCCTGAAGTTCGCGAGAAAATTGCCAATGATAAATGTAATGCCGAACAATGGTTGGATATTCATGAACAGGCGCATAAACTAGGGATGCATACCAATGCTACCATGTTATATGGCCATATTGAAGAATATTGGCACCGCGTGGACCACATGGAACGCTTAAGGGAATTACAGGATAAAACCGGTGGATTCCAAACTTTTATTCCTTTGAAATTTAGGAATAAGGATAACCAAATGGATCATGTCCCTGAAGTATCGGTAATTGAAGACTTAAGGAATTACGCCATTGCGCGGATTTATTTGGATAATTTCGCCCACATCAAAGCATATTGGGCGATGATCTCTAGAAATACGGCACAGATGGCCTTAAGTTTTGGAGTAGATGATATCGATGGAACTTTAGATGATACCACCAAGATCTATAGTATGGCTGGCGCAGAGGAACAAACTCCTGCCATGAGTACGAAAGAACTGGTTGAATTGATCAAGAATGTTGGTCGTCATCCGATCGAACGTGATACTCTTTATAATGTGGTCACAGATTATAAAGATTTTGTATTTGAAGAAACCAATCCAAAGAAACAATATTATTCTTTGCCTGTCGTAAATTCATAAGTCGGAGTTAAATTGAAGAAAACATTTTATTTTATACGTCACGGTCAAACCGATTTAAATCTAAAAGGTATTGTGCAGGGCAGAGGTGTGGACAGTCCATTAAATGAAAATGGATTTAAGCAAGCCCAAGCTTTCTATGATGCTTATAAAGATATCCCTTTTGACAAGATTTATACCTCTACTTTATTGAGGACCCACCAGACGGTTTCCCCATTCCTTAAAGATGGAGTTCCAATGGAACAATTGATGGGCTTGGATGAGATCAGTTGGGGGATCTATGAAGGTCAGGAGCAAACGGAAGATATCCTTTCGGGATTTGATAAAGTGGTGACTTCTTGGAGAAACAATGATCTGGATCTAGCTATTGAAAACGGGGAATCGCCAAATGCCCTCGTCTTCAGACAGAGAGAAGCCGTTGATTATATGCTCGAACAACAAGAGGAAGAAACTATCCTAGTCTGCATGCATGGTCGTGCGATGCGGATTATGCTCTGCCATCTGACTGATGTTCCCGTATGTAAAATGGATGACTTCCCACACACTAATACTGCTCTATATAAATTAGAGTATGAAAACAACAGTTTTTCTATTGTTGATTATTTCAACACCAAACATTTAGAAGGTTTGTTAAATGAATAAGATTAGAATATCTGCAGTTTCTTATACCAATACATTGCCCTTTTTGCAAGGAATAAGAAACTCAGATGTAATGAACGATATTGAGCTTTCTGTAGATTATCCATCAGAATGTGCTCGTAAGGTTATTGCAGACGAATCTGATATGGGAATTATTCCCACCGCCGCTTTAACCGATCTACAGGAATACCATTATATCGGTGATTATTGTATTGGTTCAACCGATTATGTAGATTCTGTTTTTATCTTCTCCACAAAACCCATTGAGGAAATCAATACTTTGCTGTTAGATAAGCAATCTAGGACTTCAAATGGTCTAGCTAGAATACTATTAAAGCATTACTGGAAGAGAGATGTGGAAGTTGTCACAGAAGGAGAGGCTGATGCCTTTGTATTGATTGGTGATAGAACCTTTGGTAAGAAAGAACAAGTACCTTATGCTTATGATTTGGGGCATTATTGGAAAGAATTGACAGGCTTACCATTTGCCTATGCAGTCTGGGTTTCCAATAAAAAATTACCAGATAGTTTTGAGGAGAAATTCAATGCTGCCTTAGCGGATGGTGTTTCTAGACCTGATGATGTTATTCCGGGTCTGCCGGTATTTCCCAATTTTGATTACCACAAATATTTAAATGAGAGCTTGAATTACCATTTGGACGATGACAAGAAAAAAGCCATTGTACAGTATTTAAAATGGTATAAAGAGTTATAAAAAGGCCCTAAAGTGGTTAATTAAAAGAAATATTAATTATTAAAGCAGTGCCGCAATAAACTGCCTAAGAAAAAGAAAGAGTCCAGTAATATTCCATTATTGGACTCTTTCTTTTTCTTATGAACATCAATTTCATGATGGACAAAAGGATATCGTTTTTTGAGGGTAAATTTTATTATTACGATATTCTGGTTGAGAAACAGAATCAAGATATATTTCTAGCAGATGCTTTTGCTGTTTAATAGATTAGATAAGTATTAAAATAAACTGTAAAAGGATACATTAGATCACCTGTGAATATTGCAATTATCAATTAAAATTTCCAATTGCCCGTAAAAATATATCTATAAGCAATAAAAGCGTGTTGGTAACGAATTTCTAATTATATCTTAAAACTAAAACAGTAGTATGCGTTAAATAATTTTCACTTTTTATTTATATGCTAATTAACTACCAAATTATATATTAAATTCTTTTAAAATTTTGTGTATCCAATTGAGATATTTTATTGTTGTAATAAATAAATGAAATTCTAGAATAGGGAAAGCGTTAATATTTACGAACATAATGTTTCTCGGAATATCATATGGGTTAGCTTGAGACTAAGGGCAAAATATGCTCATAGAAAGTAGCTAATTTCGTAGACCTAGCTGTTTCCGACTTTAATATCAGGGACTATGCTTGAATACTTGTAGCACAGTCACATGACAAGTAAAAGACCAGATGACAATAATAGGCAGGAATATATTACCCTAATATCCTTATTTCAAGAATCATACTTGGTTTCTTAATCGCTTTTCTATCATTGAACTTATTAACCAAAACCTATGAACAAGAGGGACGCACTTTTATGTGTAATTTTTTCAATTTTAACATTGTCTTTATTTGGCCAGAACATTAACGGTGCTGTTGCCTATTATTTAGTTAGACCTGTAGAAAATGACAATCATGAAGGTAGTACAGATATTGCGAGGTCTTTGGAACCTTTTTCAGATGAAATTTCAAAATCTTTTCTGTTCAAGTTGGAATTTAATAACGCCATTAGTCGATTCACATTAAGTGAAACTCAGGAACAAAAACAATATTCCGAAAGTAGTTTGAAATTAAGCCTTATTCAATTTGGCTATTCTGATACCACCTATCAAACGAACGGTTTATTGCTTAGCAAAACATTTATAGATTTCCAAAATAAGGAACCAGTATTTTTAAAGGAAGACCTTTCAAATCCAACTTGGAAAATTACTAAAGAAACAAAAATAATTGGGGACCTCACGTGTTTTAAAGCTACAAGGACAGCCATTATAAAACGCGGTAAGAAAACATTTTCTACACCTCTGATTGCATGGTTCTGTCCAGATATCCCTTTTTCATTTGGCCCATCTAAATTTGGTAATTTACCAGGTTTAATAATCGAAGCTCAAACTGACAAATATTTATACGGCCTAAAATCAATTAAATTCGATCAAAATGCTGAAAGCATTAACCTTCCTAATTTGAAACAATATTCAGAAGAAGAATTAATAAAACGATTTCAAGAAATATATTAGTGTTGAAATATATTTTAATAATAATTCTAATGCTTTTTTGTTCCTTATTGGGACTGAAAGCTCAATCAAATTTTGTGGTCCTTTCAGGTGTAGTCACTGACGATTTAGATCAACCCCTTGAATCATCAAGTGTAATGATAGAGTATTTAAATTCTAATGAGAATAATATTTTTATCAAAACAAATAGTGTGGGAAGGTTTGAATTGAATGTTATTAAAAACTCCCAACTCAAAGTCTCAGCAAGCTATTTGGGCCTGGATAAAAAGACTATAGAACTGTCAGTTGGTTCGGATTCTGAGGTTGTTAATTTTAAACTATCAACATCCATCGATATAGAAGAAATCACGATTGATTACAAATACGAGCCAATTGTTATTAAGAAAGACACTATTGTCTTCGATCTAAAGGCCTTCAAAGATGGCTCGGAGCGCAAGTTAGAGGATGTACTCAAGAAATTGCCCGGTCTGGAGGTTAGAAATGGCAATGTCAGTTTTCAAGGGAAAGCAATCAATACTACTAAAGTAGAGAATAAACCATTTTTCGGCGGTAACACCAAATTAGCTGTTGAAAACATCCCTTCTGACGCTGTAACTAAAATTGAATTGATCAGTCATTTTACTGAAATAGATTTCATGAAGGAAATCCATTCTTCTGATGATATTGCCATGAATGTTGAATTAAGTGAAACTCATAAAAAAATAATTTTTGGAGATGTTCAGGCTGCTGCCGGAAGCAATGATGCTTTAAAAATTAATTCTGCATTATTTTCCTTCAACCCAAGTCGGAATTTCCAAGCGATTATCGATTGGAATACAATTGGTCAATCAGCTCTCTCCATCTCCGATCTTATGCAATTTCAGGCTGCACCTAAATACTTGATTGGCCGTAATAACTTTAGCACTCAGGGACTATCCTCCTTGCTTGAAGTTAATAGAGACCATAAAAAAATGGCGCAACATTTTGGAGGGATTAGTTATCAAAAGGACTGGAAAAGTAAATTAAACCTTTCAATGTATGGAATCGTCAGTCATACAAAAGCTACTGATCTAACAGAGAACAACCTGAATTATTTATTATTTGATAATAATTTAACGGAACTACGGAAATTACAGGATGATCCACGAAATTTAAACGGATTTTTAGACTTAAAGCTTGATTATAAGCCCTCTTTGACTGAAATCTTTAACTTCAAAATTGGACTACAATTTAAGCGGGAGAAAGGAAATAGTAATTTGCAGTCTTTTTTGCAGCAGGAAGATATTTTTTCACAAATTCGTAAAAATGAATTTGGGACAAACGTCAATAGCTCAATTAACTGGACTAAAAAAATAAGCGCAAAAAAAGCTATTGAAAGTTATTATGATGTTCAGTATAATACTGGTCCAATGTCTCGTTTTCTTTTATTTGAAAACTTTCAGTTCAAGAGCTTTCTGCCACTTAGCACTACAGACGATGTAAATATCGAGCAAAGCAAAAAATTGCATCAACTTAAAGCTACTGCGCATGCGCAGTATCATTATATTTTAAACCGATATCACCAATTTTCTCCTGTAATAAGCCTTGATTATTTTTCCATAAACCTAGATGACAAATACCAATTACGGGAGACCGACGCAAAGACTGATTTAACTTCTTTCGGATTTGGAAACATGTTGAATATCAGTCAAAATAAATTACTTTTTGGTGTCCAATACAAATTAGTTTTAGGAAAAATAACAATGAAGCTCTTACCTTCCTTTCACATTATTAGGCAAAGGTTGGAGGATGTAAATTTCGAAAACAAAAAAACTGAAATGTTATTTACTCCGAAAGCAAATTTTGAATATGCCTTTACGAATTCAACAAGAATGGACTTGCAATATGAAAAGTCGTTTGGGTTACCAAATTTGAGACAATTGAATGAAAGCTATGAAATGTCATCATTATCACCTTGTTTCAGGGTACCTCTGAGCTTGGGACAGAACATGTCAACAACTTGACCCTAAGTTTTCGAGACATAAAACCAAAGAATAGGATGATGTGGTTATTGGCATCGTATTCGGTTAAAGCTAATTCTTATCAGAATTCAGTTTCAAATTCTGATATCGAACAACTGATTAAGACTGATATAATTAATACGCCTGACAAAAAGCTATCAGGGAATTTGTTTTTTGAACGGACCCTTGGACTGTTTACACCTTTAATTTCTTCAGTTGCTAGTTATTCTTCTTACATTCAATATTTAAATGAAGGAAAGTACAACACAGGGATAAGTAATGTTTCTTTCAAAATGGGAGTTCGTTTCAAGAAAGAAAAATGGCCAACTTTATTGACTTCTTACCAGAAAGGATTTCAACTATATAAGGGCTTTTCCCAATTGAAATTCTTAAAAGACGAAATAGAACTCGATTTGAGTTATTTAATTAAGGAAGATTGGACACTTAAATCTAATTATACATTTCTTAATAATAAAAATGATCTTCAAAGCATTTCCTCCAACTACAGTATACTCGATGTTTCGCTAGACTATAAATTAAAGAATAAAGGCTGGACCATTGGTGTTATAGGTAGAAACTTATTGAACAATAAAAGTATAATAACAACCTCTCAAAATAGCTATTTATTCACTGAACAATTTATTTATACTTTACCAAGGCAGGTATTACTATCTGTTCAGTATAAAATTTAACTTATATCATATATTAGAAATATTATTTGGAATTCATGATAAAAAACAAGGAGCAGAAAGCTATAGCTTTCTGCTCCTTGTTTTTACCTTTTCTAAAACGGATATTTTTTATGCCCTCGAATTATTCGAGGGTATTTTTTATACTTAATGCTCTTAATTTATAAAAGAAATCAAGAGCATTAGCCAACCAACAATCATCAATAGACCGCCCAAAGGGGTGATTGGTCCGATAAATTTCATGTTGAATTTCAAAAGATCTTTGAAGCTCAAGATATAGATACTTCCTGAAAAAAGGATACAGCCCCAAAATAGACCATAATAAGCCCAGTTTTCAATAGAACTACTGAAATCAAGGTGAAAACCGATGATAAGCAAGGTAATGGCAGCATACATTTGGTAGCGGACTCCAACTTCAAAAGAACTTAATCTTTCCTCAGTTAGAACCTTTTTTAGGGCATGTGCCCCAAATGCTCCAAAGACGATGGATAGAATTCCTAGGACAGCTCCGGATATTAATGCAGTTTGATTCACCTTTTTCTAATTATTTGATTATTTATTTCGCTTTTTTGATCTGTGCTAGTATTTCCGCCTCGGTTGCAATGCCTGATTTATTCCATGCTTCTTCACCTTTTTTGAAAAGCAATAGTTGGGGGATGCCACGGACATTTAAAACTTTCATCAGCTCTTTATTCTGGTCCGCGTCAATTCTTACGACCTTAACTTTACCTGCTTGTTCTTTTTCAATCTTCTCAATTGTTGGTTTCAATTCTTGGCAAGGAGCACACCATACAGCAGAAAAGTTTACTAAGACTAGCTCAGAAGAATTGATGATCTTATCAAAATCTTCGGTGCTTAATCCTTTGCTTTCTTTCGCGTTATCCGGTTTTATTTCTGGTTTCTCTCCACTTCTCCAATCCATCATTCCTCCTGAATAGTCATATACCTTAAAACCATTTTCAGTCAAGAATGCAGCAGCTTGTTTGCTTCTTCCTCCACCTAGGCAATACACATAAACAGGCTCATTTTTATCCAGTGTTTTGATGGACTCCTGGAAGTTTTCTTTTTCGTTCCAATCCACATTTACTGAATTTGGAATATGGCCGCCAGCATATTCAGCAGCAGTGCGCACATCCAATAATTGGGTTTGAGGTTTTGCTATGACCTCTTCCATTTTTTTTGCATCAATTTTTTCTTGTGCATTTACTTGTAAGCAAGCAAAGCCAATTAATGCGGTGAATAATAATTTTCTCATGATTTACGTTTTTCTAGCTGCCTAAAAGCTTAGCCTTTACGCAGGTACTTTGTTAATATAACGATTGTTTGCCCTTCTATCTTACCTTCAATCTGTTCGGTATTGTCAGGAACAAGTCTAATATTCTTAACGACGGTGCCCAATTTTGCTGAAATACTGGAGCCTTTTACGTCCAAGGTCTTGATTAAGACCACGGTATCACCTTCAAACAAACGGGTGCCATTTGAATCTTGGTGAAATTCTACGGTTGCCTCAGCTTCATGATCACCTGTTTTCTTTGCCCATTCGAGGGTCTCATCATCTAAATATAAAATATCTAAATTATTGGCTGCCCAAGCTTCATTTCTCAATCTGCTCAACATTCTCCAAGCAACCACTTGAACCGGCAAATGCTCAGACCACATGGTTTCAGCAAGTACTTTCCAGTGTTCCGGATCAATCTGTTCGGTTTTTTCTATCTGTGCTTTGCAAACAGAACATATCAAAATGCTGTTATCTAAAGAAGGGTTGGAAGTAGGAGGAACTTCGTAAATGTCCAGGTTTTCTGATGAGCGACATAATTCGCATTGACTCTCACTTCTATTTTTCAGATCGTCTAATAACATATGTTTGGTAATATATAATGATTTCAAAGATAAGCATTTTAAATGAGGGGAATGAATTGTACCTTTAACCAATATTATCACCTGATAATAGCTATGGCAAAGAATTTGTAGTGTAACCAAAACAAACTAAAATTAAATAAAGAAATATTTATGAAATGGCAAGGCGGCCGCCGCGGCGGAAATATTGAAGATCGTAGAGGGATGTCTGGTGGGCAGAAAATGACTCTTGGGGGAATTGGAGGTGTTATCGTTTTGATTATCGGCTTCTTAATGGGTGGTGATCCAAATGATTTGTTGAACCAAATGCAAGGTTCAGGGCAACAAGGCACGGTCAATGAACAAGGGGAGTATCAATCTACTCCTGAAGAAGATAAATTGATGGATTTTGCGGATGTGGTTTTGGCAAGTACCGATGATGTATGGGGCAAGATTTTTCAGGAAAATGGAAAATCATATCCAAAACCAACTATGGTAGTTTATACCGAAGGTACTGAAACAGGTGGTTGTGGTGTCGGTAGATCAGCTTATGGACCTTTTTATTGTCCAGGGGACCAGAAAGTCTATCTTGACCTAAGCTTTAACCGTGAACTTTCTCAAAAATATGGTGCTAAAGGTGAATTCGCTTTAGCTTATGTTATTGCACATGAGGTAGGCCACCATATCCAAAATATATTTGGTGTTCTATCGCAAACCAATGCCATGCGAGGAAAATTGAGTGAACGTGAGAACAATAAAATCTCAGTGATGACTGAACTGCAAGCAGATTTTTATGCTGGCGTCTGGGCACATCACTTAAATAAATCTACGGATGTAGAGATTACCTATGATGATATTGTCGAAGGAATGCGTGCAGCAGCAGCAGTAGGCGATGACCATATCCAAGAACAAGCGTATGGACAGTCTAATCCAGAATCATTTACCCACGGTTCTTCAGAACAACGTATGTATTGGTTCAAAAAAGGTTATGATACTGGTGATATCAATGCTGGAAACACCTTTGAAGATCCTAGCTTGCAATAAGCTATTGAACTAAAAGATTGCAACCTCGGATATCCGAGTTGTCAAACCTACCCAAGATTTCAAAGGATCCATCTGCATGGAACTTACCAAGGTCTTGCGTAGCAATAAAGGAACAGGAATAATAATTGGCTAAATCAATGACATTTATTGCTCCTGTTTTTTTATTGTCCAATAGGGACAATGGGTCATTGGTGTCACGGATCAAGATCTTCATCCAATTTGGGGTATGGAATAAACCTTTTCCATAAGAATAGCCTTGTGAAAGCAATTCAGTCATGCCGTATTCAGAATGAATGCTCTTCACATTAAACCCTTCACATAAGATCTGATGCAATTCCTCACGGATCATTTCCTTTCTCTTGCCCTTCATGCCACCAGTTTCCATCACGATCAACTCAGGAAAATCAATCTGGTATTGCTCAATGAAATCCAATAGGGCATAAGTCACGCCAAATAGGACGGTCTTGGTTCCCGATTCCTTAAGTTTTGTCAGTGTATGGAACAGGTCATCATGGTTGTATAAGAAATAACCACTTTCAGCCTGATTAGAACGCTTGATAAGGTCATCCACCATATAGATCAGCGAAGATCCTGAACGCTCCAAATAGGAAGGCAATAAGGCTACTATGGCCATATCTTCAACTTTTCCGTAGAACTGTTCGAAAGCTCTTCTGAAACTCTCCACATACAAATCACTCTTGGCTACCAGATGCTTGCTAGTGATCATGCCCGTTGTACCCGATGAAGAGAAGGTCACTTCTGGTTCTAATCCTTCGATTATTACTTCCTGTGATTTAAAGAATTGGATAGGGAGGAAAGGGATTTCTCGGTAATGCTGGATTGCTTCCGGTTTCATTTTTAAGATATCCAGAAATTGCTGATAGACTAAATTGTTCTTGGCTTGGAATCTAAAGATTTCAACTGCACAATTGTTAAAGTCTATTTCATTTTGAATAGCGAATATTTTGTCCGAAATTTCCATTGCTGCAAATATACAACATCAAATATTAAATGTTTTTTTAATACCATCGAATTTAAAAAATCCAAAAATTGGACAAAAAAAATTCGGGCCAAGCTTTGACCTTATTCGAGACACATTCGGAATTTTCCGAATGTGTCTCGAATGAGACCCGAACTTGACCCGAAGAAATATATAAAAATTCGTTCGATCTTATAACATACCACCACAAACAGGGATCACCTGTCCAGTGATATAAGAAGAAAGGTCTGAAGCCAAGAATAAACAAGCGTTTGCAACATCTTCAGGCTCACCAGCACGTTTTAATGGAATGTTAGCTTCCCATCCTTCAACAACTTTAGGATCCAATACATCGGTCATCTCGGTACGGATAAATCCAGGAGCAACCACATTGGTACGGATGTTTCTAGAACCCAGCTCTTTTGCAAGAGATTTAGAGAAGCCAATGATGCCTGCTTTAGAAGCTGCATAGTTAGCTTGTCCAGCGTTACCTTGTACACCTACTACAGAACTCATGTTGATGATGCTACCTTTGCGGTTTTTCATCATCACTTTAGAAGCTGCTTTAGAAATGTTGAAGATTGATTTCAAGTTGATATTGATCACATCGTCCCAATTTTCTTCCGTCATACGCATCAAAAGGCCATCTTTTGTGATTCCCGCATTGTTCACGACGATATCAAGGGTCCCAAAATCAGCAACGATATCATTGATTAATTTATCAGCTTCATCAAATTTAGAAGCGTCAGAACGGTATCCTTTTACTTTTGTTCCGAATTGTTCAAGTTCTTTTTCTAAGGCTTGACCTTTTTCTACAGAAGATAGGTAGGTGAATGCAACGTTTGCACCATTCTGTGCAAATACTTCAGCAATTTTTCTACCAATCCCTTTGGATGCCCCAGTGATCAAGGCTGTTTTTCCGGCTAACAATTTCATATAAATAAATATTTATGTTCAATAATATAAAGTCCACAAAAGTGGAAAATAAACTGCATAATACAAAAAATGAATAGTAATAGGAAGTATTCAGTGACATATTTATGGAAAGAGGGAAGGGCAAGCGGGGGAAGCATAAGGGTGATAAGCATCCTTTTGCTTTACATCTCCAGTGTCACCTTGAGAAGTAAAAATTTGGACTAAATTTATCGGAAGGTGATGACAGCATGTTGGCAATGAAAATAAATTAGCTCTTTTATTTTTTAAATATATAACCCCTTTTGGGGTTCCATTATTTTAGCAAACATGGCACGTTAGCCTGGTGGTAGCGCAAAAACGATGTTCGATTAATCGAACATCGTTTTTGCATTACCCCTTTATAGTTCAATACCATTGCTAAAATAATTCTGCCCTTCTAGGGCAGTATGTCGCAAAAAAGATATTTTTCTGGAAAATAAATATAGCTCTAAATACCTAAAAACACAGATTTAACAAACTTGTCATCGTAGGAACGAAAGGTCTCGGAACTATCTTCGCCCCATTTTTAGAAAACTCCTGGAATGGGTGAATTCTTTTTCAATAAATTCTACTTGAATAAAGAAAAATAGTTCGTTCGCGGTGCTCACGATGACAACGGTCCTTTAGTAAACAACATTAAATTCTTTGTTACTTTTGAAGCGCAAAAGTACCAAACCGACGAAGGAGCTCACGGATACCAAAAAAACAACTCGAATCCGTAACGGCTTCGGCCCATTTAAGGTGGCTTTTCGCACGAGCTCCCACACATGGATAGAATGCCTTGTTGTCGGGAATATCTTTCAATAGCTCATCCCTTTTGATGGGATGAGCTATTGAAAGCATTCCAAGGCCAATCCCATCGCACAGGCATCGGCATTCTTTCCATTTTTCCGCCACTGGAAATGAGCCGCGGGCTAAAGGACTTCCTTCGGAAGGGTGAATGTTTATGGAAAACCTATAGCGGGGGTGAAATATTTTTCAATAATTCTTTCTAAATAAAGTAAATAGTTTCCTCATCTTACGATAGCGGAATAACAATTTCCGCAAAAATAAAACAACAATAGATTCTTCGCTGCGCTCTGAATCCCTCTCAGGAGGCTTCCAATTCTGAACGATTAGTGAAGAATCTGTACGTAAATGCCCCACAACGTTCTTGTCATTATCCATCGAAGATGGATGACCTGTTCGCCAATAAATTTATTGAATAAATAGTTCCTAGATCCTTCCTTCGTCAGGAAGACAATGGAAATGGAAAAATGAAGAATAAATATATAGGCGATTGGCATTCCGCCTATAATCCTGGTCCAAATATCCGTACCCTGAGTGGCATCTCGGCTCCGATGATGATTCCCGAAGGGAATCCTGGTTCAAAATTTACCCCCAACAGCGCATTTCACCTCTCAAAAATTCAAAAAAATGGGATTATGGTAGATTTGAATAAGGAAATAGGTGTTTATTGATAAAATCACAAATATTTGAAATGTTTCTGACAAATTTATTCGCTATAATATAAAGCGAATATTAATTTTGTATTTCATTTAAAAACCATGGGTAAGAAAACAAAAAAAACGGAAGTTGACGTCGTTCTGATTGGTGGAGGTATCATGAGCGCGACGTTAGGTACGTTAATTAATGAGCTAAGTCCAGATATTAATATAGAGATAATCGAGCGTTTGGATGTTGTTGCTGCAGAGAGTTCAGATGCGTGGAATAATGCCGGTACAGGTCACTCAGCACTTTGTGAACTAAACTATACACCAGAGCAGCCTGATGGAAGTGTGAAAATTGATAAGGCAATCAGTATTGCCGAACAATATGAGATTTCTAAGCAGTTTTGGTCTTACCTAGTAGAAAAGAATATTATCAAGAATCCTAATCACTTTATCCGTCGTGTTTCGCATATGTCGGCAGTATTCGGCGATAAAGATGTGCAATTCTTGAAAACCAGATTTGAGACCATGACCAAACAAAATTTATTCAAAGGTATGGAGTATACCGAGGATAAAGCATTGTTGAAGGAATGGGTTCCCTTGATGATGGAAGGCAGATCAGCTGATGAGGCTATTGCTGCTACAAAGATGGATATCGGTACTGATGTGAACTTCGGTGCTCTTACCAGAGATTTGATTACCTACTTGGATGGGAAAGATAACATCAAGTTGTCCTTGAACCAAGAAGTTAAAGATATTGACCGTGAAGATGATGGCAGATGGGAAGTAGAAGTTAAAGATTTGAAAACAGGCAAGAAAAGAGAAATCTTGGCGAAGTTTGTTTTCATCGGTGCAGGTGGCCACTCTTTATTATTGTTAGAGAAATCAGGAATCCCTGAAGCGAAAGGCTATGGTGGTTTCCCAGTGGGTGGACAATGGTTGAGATGTAATAATGAAGAGATCATTAAACAACACCATGCTAAGGTTTATGGTAAAGCGTCAGTAGGAGCGCCTCCGATGTCGGTTCCCCATTTGGATACCCGTTATATCGATGGAAAACAAGCTTTGTTGTTTGGTCCTTATGCAGGTTTTTCAACTAAATTCTTGAAAAAAGGATCTTATTTCGACCTACCAGCCTCGATTAAACTTTCGAATATCGGTCCGATGCTATCGGCAGGTTTGGATAACTTACCATTGACTAAATATTTGATCACCGAGGTAATGAAGAAACCTCAGGACAAATTAGATTCCTTGAAACAATTTATGCCTACCGCTAAATTAGAAGATTGGGAAATCGAAAAAGCAGGGCAACGTGTTCAGGTTATCAAGAAAGACCCGAAACATGGGGGGATCTTGGAATTCGGAACTGAGGTAGTTTCAAGTGCAGATGGTTCTATAGCTGCCTTGTTGGGGGCATCACCAGGTGCATCGACTTCAGTAGCGATCATGATCAATCTGTTGAAGAGATGTTTCCCAGATCGTGCAAAATCTGACTCTTACCGTAAAAAATTGCGTGAGATGATCCCATCTTGGGGCAAGAAATTAAATGATGACGCCGAGCTGTGTCAATCAACTAGAAATCGTACTTCTGCTATTTTGCAGATCGATAAATAATATTTACAATACTTATGGGGTGCTAATATGTCCCGTTGCAAACGGGACATATTTTAGGCTGAGATGATACCCAATTCTGATTTTATTCAGAATGAACCTGATCCAGGTAATGCTGGCGTAGGAATAATAAAAATCCTTTCCCTTATCTCCATAAGTGCTTTTACCATTCAGCGAAATTGGAGGAAATCTTTAATAACATCATTCAAACATTGCAGCAGGCTTCCTGGTTGGAAAGGTTTTCTGTAATCTGTGGAATCATTCAAGTCTTATTGTCCAAGAACAATAAAGTATCCAACTATCTATTTGGGATTTTAGGGATTACTACCGGTATGTTGGTACTGTACAATGCTGGACTTTATGCTGAAATCGCCTTGCAAATCTATTACTTGGTCATGAGTATTTATGGTTGGTGGTTTTGGGTTAGCAATAAGACTGCGAAAGAACAGCCTATTACCCATGCGACTAAGCAAGAATGGATCACCGTCCTCAGCATCGTATTTGGAGGTTTCTTGATCTTTTATTTTTTGCTTCGCAGCATTACCAATTCCGATGTACCCATCTGGGATGCGTGGGTGACTTCCACTGCCTGGGCAGGAATGTGGCTATTGGCAAAAAGAAAAATAGAGAATTGGATATTGCTCAATATCAGTAACTTTTTTGCCATCCCACTTTTGATCCATAAGGACCTCTACCTTTTCGCTGCATTGACTACCTTTTTATTTGTGGTTGCTATTTTTGGCTTCCTGAATTGGCAGCGTATTATGAAATCCCAAAATTTAGAATTAAAAACAAACCCTTAAATGTTGACATCAGAACAAATCCAAATCATAAAAGAATTACAGGCTGTGGGTATCAAGAATAAAACCCTTAGCGGGGAACAGCTAGCGCTTGCATATCAAAACAATTGGTTTAACCTCTGGGTTCCAAAATCATTAAACGGCTTGGAGATGTCATTCCCGGAAGGCTTGGACTTATTGGAAGAGATTGCCTATTGGGATGGGGGATTGGCCTGGACGGTGACTTTATGTGCTGGAGCGAATATGTTTGCTGGATTTATCCAGCCAGAATTTGCGCAGAAACTATGGTCTGATCCCAAGATCTGTTTGGGCGGAAGTGGAAGGGTCGGAGGGAAGGCCATTGATGTTGGCGATCATTATGTGGTTTCCGGTTTTTGGAGCTATGCAACTGGGGCTCCGCATTTAACGCATTTCACCTTTAATGCCGAAATCATTGAAAATGGAGAACTGGTTAAGGATAAATCTGGACAGGCTAAATATTATTCATTTCTGGTGCCAAAAGATGATGTCCTGATCCATTATGATTGGGATACCATTGGCTTGGAATGTACCGCTAGCCATTCGTTTTCCTTTCAGGACCTCAAAGTACCAAAGGAAAATGCTTTTGTACTGGATCCGAAATATAAGCAATCTGATTCGGCACTATTCAATATTCCTTTTATGCCATTTGCAGAATTGACCCTATTGGTGAATTATGTTGGGATGTTTAAACGGTTTTTAGACCTGTGCGAAAAGTATTACTTCGAGAAGTCAAAGGATGTGAATTGGGCAGAAAAGCATAGCAAAGTTCGATTTAAACAGCTTGATCAATTGCGTTCAAAGTTTGAGGAAAAGGTTGGTAGGGTAAAGGCTTATGGCGTTGAACTGTGGGCGTATGCAGTAGCAGGAGAAGAGGTGGAAGAAAATCTTTATAAGCAGATTGGAGATTTATCAAGAGAAATTGCAAAGGATGTTCGGATGGATTGTGCCGAGATTTTGCCTTTATTAGGAATTCGGGCGGCACAAAGGGAAAATGAATTAAATATTGTGTTTAGGAATATTTTTACGGCAAGTCAGCATAGTTTGTTGAATGTGTGGTAATATAAAAAACAACTCCCCGGTTTAATATTTACTTTGGGGAGTTGTTTGAATAAATTTAAGATAAATCAGGTGGAGCTTGGAAATATGCCCACGTTAAACCATCGGTTGCATCGACTAAAGTGTAGCCAATACCGGTTTTAATCACATAAAACCCATTTCGGTTATAGATATATCTCGCAGTGATATTCATTGCTTGAATAACAGATGGAATAGTTGCAGGAGCACCTTCCAAAAAAGGTATGAATCTGAGAATGCCATTGTCAGCAAACCTTGAAACAGGACCATGAAAGCTGCCGGGATTTTCACCTCTTAGATTGAATCCCATAAACCAGAAATAGGTTTTGTATTCTTCATAATAATCATAATTAGGGGCTAAATTAAAATCCGTAAAATTTGGGATCTTTTGAAAACCTGCAATATCGGGTTGATTTCGTTTTCCAAAGCCATGTGTCGATAACCACCATAACCTTTTTCCTTTCACTTCCGTAAATTCCTTTGCTGTTTTTATATCGTAAATCTGTGGTTTACTTTCATTGGAAATTTCAACACCATTCCTAGAGCTCATTGATGTCGCTTTGACTTCTAAACCTTCAATCAATTTTATTTTCACACCTTCAATATCAACTTGTTTAACCAGTGATATTCCACTTCCATTAAAGAAATAATTGGATTTTGTAACCACTGGGTTTTGATTGGTCCCTGAAATAAATGATAAAAGACGGTTAGCCGTGTCAATTTCTAAACCAAAGGTTTTTCCGTTTTGCTTATATGAAAAGAAATATCTAGGCATTTCTGCCAATTTCTTTAATTTTTCATAATCTGCACTAATTGAATTTGCTTTTAATTGTGTTAATTTTTCAGGAGAGCATTTAGTCAATTTCATAATGGATTTACTCATTTCTCCTTCCAAAGTAATGGTATCCGACTTGATGCTCTTAAAAGTAAATAATGTATCGATTAATCGGGCATCAGACGCTAGATTTGCAAATTTACTGCCTTTAGGAAACCGTATTGATGGATTGGTTTTGATGATTCCGAATTGATAATTAGTTTTATCGAATGTTGAAAAATTCTTTGAGAAATCACTGATAAAATCCGAAGAATTCTCAGAATTAAATCCTAGGTAACCGTAAGTGACTACTTGATTCGGACCATACTCAATTACAAACTCCCAACCTGTTTTATGCGAAGCAATTGCGTCAGTAAGTTGCTTTAACTTAACTTCAGGTTTTTCCCAGACTTCTACTACTTCAAATGTATTCAGATCTCCTTTCTTACAAGAGAAAATGAAGCAAAGGGACAACATAAATAATATATATTTTTTCATGATTTTATTAATTAAATCTTATCCATACCTTGCTATCTTTCACGCTCACAAAATCAAATTGCTCATCCCCAGTTTCAAATACGTAAAAACCCTGAGGATCAAACCAGATCTGATTTTGTTTTCTAGCTATTTCTTCAAATTCGGTACCTGGGGTTAGTCCGGTGAGGGAGCTAAATACCTTGAAGGATAAAATGCCTTGATCATTATATAAAGTGTTGAATAAAGGTCCAAGGTTAAACTGTCCCAAGAAAATGATGTACAAGGCATCAAGTGGATCGATGTATCTTCTAGGAATATAAAGCAGGAAATTGAAGCCAGGGAAAGTTCTAATGCCTAAGGCGTCTTTTTTTCCGGCGATCGTAAACCCAAAAGAGGAAGCATATCTTTTATTGATTAGGTACATCCTTCTTGGTGCATCTTTATCGATTGAGACTGGTTTGTTTTGATCAAGGATATCAACATCTACAGTTCCATTCAATTTAGCAGTTGTTTTATTATTGGTCTTGTCAATGATGAAGTTATCAAAACCTTTCACCGCCAAACCACCCGCATTTAAGGGGTCCTTTAGAAAAATACCTTTATCAGTTAGGGCATACTCTGTAATAAAGCTTTTGAAAGTGGCGTTCTCTTCATAATAAAAAGCAATATTGTTGGTTTCCGTATTGAAAATCACACCATAATCCTTGTTGTTAATTTTTACAGTTTTATAGTAGTTTGCCAACTGGTTTATTTCTTCAACCTTTGCATTTAGGAGAAATGCTTTTCTAATATAGTCGTCCCCCTCGTTTTCCTTAGCCCTTATTAAAGTTAAAGTGCTTTCATTATGATTTCCAACTAGTTTTATGGTATCATTAGAGGTTTCAATGATGGAAAACTCAAAATCAGAAATCAAACCGCCACCTCTTAAACCACCACTTTTTTGTTCGTCTGGGTCGGACAGCTGATGGATGTAGGAATAGGTGTCGAAATAAAGACTGACTACCTGATCAGCTGCTAAGCGGTATGAACTTTCGTCGGAGGTGCCAGCTTTGATATTATCAATAGTGGCAAAGCTTTTAACCCTGTTTTTATCGTCAAAATTGAACTTAAAAGTATAACTTCCGCCACCCTTTGGGTATAAATATCCGATCCAGCCATTTTTCGAGCCTGTTAATTGCTTAGCATATTCATCTTTTAATTTATTCAATTTGGCATCCGGTCGAACTCCTTCAAATTCCTTTTTACAAGAAATTAGGAGCAAGCACATAATCAATGAGAAAATTATTGGTTTCATTTTGTTGTTGGTTTAGTTAAGGATAAGAATGCGGCTCGAACTTCTCTTTGAAGAGCTCTAAAATCAATGTTGAAGACTTCCTTGTAGTACTGGACCACGATGCTTTCCTTGAGACGGAAAGTAGCTTCCACAGGAGCATTGGCCTTTACAAGTGCATCGAATTTTTCCTGCCCTTCTACCAACAAGTAGGCGATCGTTTCAACGAAGTCTTCTTGTTCAGCAGATTTAGCATAACTCGACACAAACCCTTGAGTATTTGCTGTTTCTTCTGGCGTATTAAACCAAGTTTGGGTATACCAAGCTGTACTTATACCTCTCCATGCTTGAGGGTAATGGATGTTTTGATGCAGGATATGTGCAAATTCATGATGGATCGTATGTAGCATCTGACTTACGGCATCTGGGTTTGATAATTCAAAATCATTTACTACATAAAGAACAACCTTAGTTCCACCTTCAGCAGTACCTAAAATAATGGTACCATTGTTTTGGTACTCAGCACTACCCACCAAGATGAACTTGGAAAGCGAATACCTTTTCAAGAAATCTTTGCCCGCAACTTTTTCATAAGGTTTCATCCAGATATCTCTTACCGCGGTTAAAACTGGAATGACCCTTTTTTCTTGGGGCGGTACCAAAGTCCTATTAAAATTGATTTCAAAAGGCGTCCATTTGTACTTGATCTCAATATTGTAGGATTTAATAAATTCTTGATAAATGAATTTATCTAAAGGACCATTTACCCATCTTTCACCACCTAAATCGACAATGGGTTCATCGGGCAAGGTTTCTTCTTTTGAACATGCAGTACAAAAGAGAAATATGATTAAGGCGATCGAATATTTTAAATATTTCATAACAGTTTGTTTTTATCTTGGATTGGGTTGCACACCTGATAATACCACCTCAGCAGGCAGTTGAAAGAGACGCATAGGGCTGTTAGCACCTAAAACATAAGTTTCTTTCTCATCATGTGTACGATGGGTTACTACGATTTTATGTCGAACAATATCAAACCAGCGAAGCCCTTCAAAAAGGAATTCCCTTCTTTTAAAGTCTAGGGCAGCTTTAATAATGTTTTCTTCTAGGTTTAAACTTCCATAAAAACCATTTATTCTAGTGGGATTTACATTATGTACATTTGGTTCATAAACGGGCTGATCGGGACTGTAATACACTTTTCGACTGATGAACGTATTTAAGTCTGCTATGGCCTTGTCGTAATTTTTTACACGAGCATAGGCTTCAGCACGGTTTAAAAGCAGCTCATCTGCTGTCAATAATGGAATCATATTATAGGGGATACCATAGGCCGCGTTTAAACTTCCTTTTACAAAATGTTCGCGGAATTTTGGGATGTTCAATGAGTAGTCCGTTCCGCCATATATTGGGTAGGCAAAACGTCCGGTGGTAATGTTATTTCCAAATATTAAGTCACCTAGAATTGGAGCGGTAAATCCGAATCTATTGAATGGTAAATCTCGACCCCAAGAAGAAACTGCTTCGACTAACAAAAGATTGGTGGGGTTATCTGTACTTGAATACCATTGTTGCAAAGTCAAGTATTCCATCGCTGCAAAAGCTCTATTGTTTACAGGTCTGATATAGTTTGAGAGATTTTCTCCAAGAGCTAGATTTGCATGTTCAACGGCCTTGGTATAATTATGTTTAAATAAATAAAAGCGAGTTGCAAAGGCATGGGCAGCAGTTTTAGTAAAGTGGTATTTTTTGACCTTGTATCGGTTGTCATCAAGCAAGGGAAGACCTTCCACGATATCTTTTTCAATGAGGTCATATAGACCTTTTACTGTACCTCTTTCATATTTATTGAGTACGAATTTTTCGGGTTTATCAATAAATGGAATCCCTGGATCAGAAGCTGAAGTTTCAGGTTCATAATCTTTACAGTACAAGATGGCCAGCATGTGGTGTGCATAAGCCCTAGTTAACAATGCTTCACCTTTTAAGGAGGCAGTTTGCTTATTTAACCCGAGTTTTTCGATGGCTTCAAGGGCATGGTTTGATGCACTAATTGCTTTATAGGCGGTGTACCAATAATAAGTCGGAGAATCGGAATCGTTGGTTTCCACATCTAGGAACATCCAAGGATTCATATTCGTTTGAACGTTTGAACTGCTGGTCATGCCTTTGTCCCCAGCATTGTCTGATGCAGATTCCGTAAAGGGAATATAATTTCCCCTAGGATATGCAGAAGTTAGAAGTTCTGCAATCTTGCTAGGAGAATCTAATTCTGTCCTTAAATCTGGTGGAGTTTCTAAAAATTTAGAACATCCCAACAAAAGGAAGGCAGAAAGGAGAGTTAAAATTACAGTTGTTTTCATAATGGTTTTCGTTTATAATCCTGCTTTAATGGAAAGTGTAAATTGACGAGGAATTGGCAATGCCACCCCTCCGGATCCATAGAATTCAGGGTCTTGTCCATTCAATTTTGGGTCTGAGTAAATCAAGAACAGATTGTTGGCAACCAGATTTAAAGAGAGGTTGTTGAAAATTGATTTCCCAAAGAATTTTTTTGGAAATTGATACCCTAAGGTTACTTGTTTCATCCGGATGAATCCACCATCTGCCACCCTTTGATCCGTATAATTGTATGCGTTATAGACTTGGTCTCCAGGTAATCTGGAAGAGGTCCTAGAGGTCGCAATAGAAGGGGATAGGTTTTCGTAAGGTGCAAGAAATCTATCCA
Organism: Sphingobacterium sp. BS-2; assembly: GCF_046161205.1. Classification (NCBI taxonomy): domain Bacteria; kingdom Pseudomonadati; phylum Bacteroidota; class Sphingobacteriia; order Sphingobacteriales; family Sphingobacteriaceae; genus Sphingobacterium; species Sphingobacterium sp. BS-2. The sequence goes on along the minus strand of NZ_JBIXGO010000010.1, from coordinate 37,340 downwards.
AGAAATCATAGGACATCGCATCCAATTCAGAATACTGGTTTTTATAGATAGGATTTAATCTGACTTTATTTCCTGCGCTATAAGTAACTAGGAAGGAAAGGTTAAGGTTTTTATAGTTGAAATTGTTATAAAAACCTCCATTGAAAGTTGGGTCAACAGGACCTTCATATTTTAGGTAATTTGTCTGTATACTTTGTAGGAAAACATTGTTAGAGATTTCATTGTTTTCATTGACAAATATTGGGGTACCATTGAACTCATTCAATTTTTCAAAGTCAATAGAAAATAGACCGCGATGTGGATAACCTTCTTTTGCTGCACCAACAGAATTGACCAAGTTCCAGATATTGGGTTCGTTTCTTATCGAAGTTATTTCATTGTCGTAAAAAGCATTGGTCAATTGGGTTTTCCAGCCCCAATTCTTTCTGTCAAATACAGTTGCCTTGAACAATAATTCAATCCCTCGGGATTTCATATCGGCATAATTGGCAAATTTTATGGCTTCACCACCTATCCCTGATATCCGCATAGGACCGATTAGATCAAATGCATCCCTTTTATATAAATCCAAGACGATCTGATACCTTCTGTTGGCGAAAGTTGCATCAAGGCCAATATTGGTTTCATATTGCTTTTCCCAGGTCAAGTCTTGGTTTTCTAGGAAATCAATGTTGATTACAGGTTCTTGTTCATGGATGAAAGGTCGATTGACGGATCCGGAGCGCAACACCAAACTCGCATTGGTGGCTGGGCCCATACTGGCGGTCAAACCATAAGTTCCTCGCAAGGTCAAAGTGTTAAAGAAAGTCTGGTTTTTGAAGAAGTTTTCCTGGTCTATATTCCAAGATCCTGAAAGGTTCCAGGTAGGAAGCCATCTTGCTACTCGGCTTCGACCTAATTGGTTAGAACCATCATATCGAGCTGTTCCGGTGAATTGATAACGACTGTCGAATGAGTAAGTTCCATTGGCAGCAAAGGCTACAAAGCGGTCAGAAAATACCTGCATTTTATAATAAGGTAAATTTCCTTCGACAGTCATTTTGATGATATTTGGGTCAATAAATGGAACCCCACCTTTATCAAACTGGTATCCATAGCCTGTCATATCTTTCGTCATTCTGTCCAAGAATCTTATCTCTTGGGTAGCAAAGGCAGTGAAATAGTGTTTTTGGGATGTTAGGTTCCAATTGAAACTATTTCTTAAATAAAAGCTCTTTAGGATGTTTTCATTGGTAATATAAATACCTCCATAAGGCAAAACAGACATGGGTCTAGCATCTGGATTCGCAGGGTCTCTATATAGGAACCTGTTTTGGTTTGCAATGATGCTATTTTCAATACCTTCTACTCCGTAAATCGTTCCTGCGCGATAAGCATTGGACAGATTCGAAGTTTCATTAATTTTGTGTTCATTCCCAGTGCTAGCATAGCGGTAGGCACCAATGAAGTTGTAATTAACGTTCTTTGGAAGTTTATAGTTTAATTCTCCTTGAACCTTCAGGTCGATCATTTTTAATTCCATAATATTTTTGTCCAATTCATTTAGGATGTTGAACGGAGCATAATTCATGGTTACATTTTCTCTATTTCCATTCTCATCGAATGGTGCGATGACTCTGGAAGTATTCATGGCATAGGAGAAAGGATTGATATCGAAATTTCTTGACACCACACCAGTAACTGGGTTACTATCTTGGCCTAATGTGCCGGGAGCTTTTTGGTCACGGATAGATCCTGTTGTCAATAAGCCTATCGATAATTTATCAGTGATATTGTAATTTCCTCGAATGTTTGCCGTATATCTTCTTACTCCATTAGCTTTTGCCCAGCCATTATCCTGTAAAAATGAGGTTGAATAATAGGTTTGGACCTTATTGCTGCCATTTGAGAAACTCACAGAATGTTCCTGCAATAATGAATTGTTGAAAAGAGTTTTGAACCAATCGGTATTTTGATAAATGTATCTTTTCAGGAAGGCTTCACGACCTTCAGGAGTGTTTTCAATTAAGGGCGTTCCATCTTCTTTCCATGTCGATAGACCTCTGGATAAGTTTCCGAAAATGCCTGAATTCATGTTGTTCCGGATCAGCGCATAATCTATGGCTCCCTTTCTGGCTATTTCTGAATAGATTGACATTTGATCATAGGAATTGACTATGTCAAATTGAGAATAGGATGGACGAAGGTAGGTCGTATAATTTCCTAGGTAAGAAACCGCTTGGGTACCGGCCCTACCTTTTTTGGTTGTAATAATAATAACCCCATTCATTGCCCTTGCTCCATAAAGTGAAGTAGCAGCCGCATCTTTTAGGATTTCAAAACTTTCGATGTCATCGGGGTTTATCCCTGCTACGGAAGAGCCTAATAATGTGTTGGCATCTCCTGTAGATAACTGGTCATTTGAGATGTTGACTACATCCTCCAAGATAATACCATCGATTACCCAAAGTGGTTTATTATCACCAGTGATAGAAGTCGCACCCCGTACACGAATTTTTGGAGCAGCTCCAAATGTTCCCGAGACATTCTGTACACTTACACCGGAAACTTGACCTTCCAACATTCTGGAAACGTCGGGTACACCAAAGCGTTGTGCATCTTCAGCTTTTACCTTAGTGGCTGCTCCGGTAAACTTGCGCCTATCGATGGTTTGGTAGCCAGTTGCGACGACATCAACAACTTCTAAGGTTTGTTGATCCCTTTGCATACTAATGTTTATGGTTTTTCTCCCGGCAATGGAAACTTCCTGTCTTTTATAGCCTAAAAAACTGACAATGATAATGTCGGTAGGTAAGGCACTGATCTCAAATTTTCCGTTTTGATCTGTCGAGGTGCTTTTGTTGGTTCCTTTAATACTGACTGACGCAGCTGGAAGAGGCTTGCCTTCAGTATCTCTGACCGTACCTTGGATATTTTCTTGTCTAGGTTCAATGGATGTCAGGGTATTTTGCCTTCGGATACTGATCGTGATTTGGTTTTCAGAAATTTCATAGGCAAGTTTTTCCTTTGGAAGGATTAATTCCAAAATTTGGACAACAGTCCCCTTTTCAATATCAATGGTGACGGGACCTGTAATTACATTTACACGGTCGTTATAGAAGAATTGGTAATCGGTTTGATTAGTAATTGCTTTTAAGACAGTGTTTAATTTTGCCTTTTGAAACTTTACGGAAATTAATTGTTCATTAGCCTTTACGATGATGCTATATAGCATTAATAGGATCAATAGGATTATGAACTTTAGGATTTTAACTAGGAATTTAAGGTCAATACCTTTCCCTCTTCCTAGTTTTTTATGAACTAAAAAGTACAGCATTTTAAGAATTTGTTAGATGTTTAAAATTGGTTCTTGTTTGTAATGGGACTACAAAAGGTTTTGTTTTGTCCCTAAAATAGATGTTATGTGCTCATGGTATCAATGTTTAAGTGTTGAAATTAATTGGTTATCTATAATCCGAAAATTGTATCTGGTAGTACTATTTAAGATGTCCAGTATCTTGGAAAGATTTACATCTCGATCAATAGTTCCTGTGAAAGTTTCATCATTGTTCTGGATGGAACGGTAATTGGTCTTTATCCCATACCAATTCTCAATTTGGAATAGGATATCCATGAGTTTGTCATTGTTGAAAATGAATTTATTGTTTTTCCAGGCCAATTCTTTTTGTAAATCGGAGTCCGATACGATAAGTTTATCGGCAATAAGCTCCACTTTTTGATTAGGTTTTAATTCCTTTAGGTCTAATTTTGACTTAATTTCAATTTTACCTTCCTCAAGAGATGCGATTAAATTGTTATTATAATTATTGACATTAAAGGAGGTCCCTAAAACCTTAATTTCTGCATCAGCTGTTTTGACAATAAAAGGCTGTTTTGGGTTGTGTTTGATCTGAAAATAGGCTTCCCCATTTAAGTTGATCAATCTCACTTGCGTATTGAATTGAGAAGGGAATTTTATTCTAGAATTAGAATTTAACCAGACTTTGCTGCTATCTGGTAATACAATAGAATAATATTGAGCAGCTGGTACCTGGACCTCAAGCCATTTTATGTCCTCATTTTTTGCTTCTTGATCGATTTTAGCAATGACAATTTGTTCGGAATTGACTATTTCACCTGAAAGCTTTACTTGCAAAGGTTCATTCAATTGTATCCTTTCTCCGTTTGATAGGATAAGCTGAGCTCCGACCTTTGCTGGAAATTTATCATCTGAATGAGGTTTATCTATGAATTCATATTTATCTCGATGAACAGTTTTATTATTGGTCATCCAGCTTTCAAAATCCAAGAATAATATGGAAATAGCAACAAGGAAAACGGATGCTGCAATAGACCATTTGAAAATTTGCTTTTGCTTTTTCCTTTGTCTCTTCCTCCATGATTTTTCAGCGTCGAAAGAATTCAATAAGTCAAGGTCTTTTTTCAGTTGGGAAGTATTGACAGCATCACGAAAAAAGTCTTTGTTATCCATGTTTTCTTCCAACCAACTATTGAGTTTCCTGATATCACGGAATGTGCAGATACCTTGGATGTATTTGAAAATCAGAATGGCTATTAGTTTCTCCTTTTGGTTCATAATTATAATTAAGAAAACTTAATTAGTGAAAAGGATGAACGATTATTAAAATAAATTTAATTGGAGGCTAAGAAATTGAGAAAGAGTAAGAAGTATTCAGGATTCAAATGCTTTTGAAGATAGGCTAGCCCTCTTTTTTTGTGTGTCTTGACCGTATTGATACTGATATTTAATTGATCCTTGATTTCATTATTGGTCAATCCATCAAAAAAACTAAGTTTGATCACTTTTTGGCACATATTGGGAAGAGAATTGACGAGTCTATCAATTTCCTGCAACAGCTCGGTATAGATCACTAAACGATCAATTTCCTGAGGATCTTTTTCATTAAAGCCTGTAATCCTCCAATATCTTTGGGAAATTTCGATTCTTTTATGCTCATTGATCAATTTATTCCTGACGGTCGTATAAAGAAAGGATTTGATGGCGGAAGGATTGCTGGAAATCTTGGATTTGTTTACTAGGTATGACGTGAAAGCATCTTGAGTTAAGTCCTCTGCACGCTCATAATCCCCTGTTAATTTGTAGGCATAAAAGTTTATGAATTTGTAATACTGTAGGTACAAATTTTTGTCAGACATATTGACTGGAGTATTCATCTTAAAATAATAAAGGTGCCGCTATAATGGTTTAATATGAATAAATATATATAATTAAAAATTAAATATATTGCATATTGTAGAAAAATGACAGTGTGAATCGCGTTTTTGAGTTTATAGGATAAAAACAAAAGGATTATTCGATTCTTCTAAAATCGAATTGTAATAATTAAGAAGGGTGAAATGGAGTTGGTTTTGTTGGGGGAGGGGTAAAAAAATGATGGTGGATTTTAATCCTCTTCTGAATTAAAATCATCACCATCATACAGGAATTCTATCAGTATAGAATTCGATTCTTGTGTTAATACTTCGTCTTTTATCATCTTTAATAAATTTTATTATCAAAAATATAAATAGACTTTAATCTGTGTATTAATTCGGTGTTAAGTTTGTGTAATTAACATTGGAAAAACTTAAACTATAATGCGGTCGGCTATCTTGCTTAAGATTGCTGTTGATCCTTTCTAAAGTAGCCTGACACCAAGGAATGCTAAAATTGTTTAATTCTCTTGATAAGCTGTCATTCTGCAAAAAGGTGCCATCAGTTGGGATACCATACAGATAAACTAGGCTATTTTGGATATTTCCAATTAGTTTTCCATCTTTATCTACGGCTATTTTTCCATTACTATAATTCCCATTGACGATTTCTTGGACGAATCCTTTCTTGCGCATCCGTTCGTATAATTTGTTATTGCGAAGTTTGAGATCACCTTTTGGGATCCTAGCATCGATCAAGAAATTAAACTCTTTTGATACGTAAGAATTCTTCAGCAATAAGGCCTCCTGTTGGACTTCAATAACCGGTTCTTCGGAAAAGATAAATTTCACATAGCCATCCCGCGCTAAGCAGAATAATTTATCAATATTGTCTCTTGGTGGGCCAAAGGCGGTATGATTGATGAATCCTTGCCAATATTTTTCAAAAGATTCTTGCGATTCTTCATCAAAACCATTGTGCGCAAAAAGTTCTGCAATCAGGTAAAATCCTTCCCTTAATGCTGCTAGCGCTGCAGCCATTGGGCTCTTTAATTCGCCTTGATCTGATAACTTCATGCTGTAAATACTCAGATCTACGATGAACTCATGATAATTTGTTTCCATCTGCACTTTAGAATAGGTCATCGGGTCGATGAGCGCAGAAATAGAGAACAGTTTAGTGGAGTCAAAAGTATCAATGAAATCCAGGATTTCGGAAACTGTCAATTCTTGTGTCGCGTGTACATAAGAGTAGAATGCCAATTGCGCTTCTAAATTATAGGTTGGGAGAATGTCTCTTTCGAAGTTTAAGGGCTCATTTCTGCTTTTTAATAAATTGAGCCAATCCTCATTCATGAGTTTTAATTCATATTTATTCCCTTTCCAGAATGCATTTCGAGGTAACATCGGGAGGTTCCTTCTAGAGAAAGGATAGATGGTAGGTTCGTATCCAGATGGGAGATAGCGATACTCTTGGTCCTGCTTGTAAAATATTCCTCCACGACCTTCCGTAAGATGCAGGACTGCATCCATAAATGTCAATCCAATCCCTTTAATTGCCACATCAACCTGAGCTGGGATTTCATCCAAGAGCTCAACAGGATAGGTTTGCGGAAGGTAAAGGATATTTTCATTGTAGTCAGACGCGAGCAAATCCTCCTCTTCCATATTGGAATAACTGTGGCCAGTACAAAAAATGGCGGATTCGTACAGGAAAGGCAACGTCTTTTTAGAGCTTGTTAATCTAACCTTATCTTCCTCTATATCCATATCCCAAATATTGCTGTTGACTAAGCTGATCTCGATATGATTTGGCTTATTGCTGATGGTCTTTTGCAAAGCATCCATCAGATATAATCCCATCAATTCCCTAGAGCAAAAATCAGAAGGATTCGGATTGCTTTCTGCGGACTTATTATGATGGATCCAATCAATGAGTTTTAATCTATTGGGGATATAATGTGGCGAATCGGATTCTTCCCAACAACTGATTTCCGCGATACAATCATTCATGATGAGGTATGACGGAAGGTTTGGTTGGAAATTTGGCCCAGAAGCAAAATCTCGGTTATGATTAAACCAATGGATATTGATAGATCTATTGATGTTTTGATTTATAGCTTTAGAAATAAATCGGTCTAGAGCATAAAATCCTTTTGGGCCACCTCCAATAATGGCGATATAAATCGCGTCAGATTGTTTGGCAAGCAACTCCTCTTCATTCACAACTTGACTGTAAATGTTTTTCGTCACCTTACAAAGGTGTGGGTCTAGATATGCAGAATTCCAAATCATAATCTATTTTTTTATTAATCATTGGAGCTCAATTAAATTTACTAATAGATTTAAGCGTTTTAGTGCATTGTAAATCTTGCTATGATTGATCAACCATGGCCTAACAGTTTAGATTCACTTGTTTAGAAATTCACTTTTTTTGCTTCAATCAATGTTTTAACCCTTGGGATAAATTCATAACCCTCCAAGGACATCTAACTGATATCTCCAAAATTGTTAATTACTAAATCACATTAATGTTATTTGTACCTTATTAAGCTAGGCAAGCGTTAATGTGCCACTTGCTTCGCAATCTTTTCAACAAAGATTTAGTTATGTGTGATGTAGTAAATATAACAGTAAATAACCATAAACGTTTTAGAGAAATGTGTTTTTTGAGTTTATTTTATTAATTTTTTTTATGAATACCCTACAATTAGGGTATAAAAATGGGGATTTGTGTGAAATCCCCATTTTTGTTGCTTTACGATAATAAAGAAGTTCTTTATTGTTGGTTTATTAAGTCGAACGTTTCTTTAATTAATTCAAAAGATTTCAATCTCTTTTCGTCATCGTATATATAATTTGTGGTCATGATCTCTTGAGCATGCACTTCATCGATTAATTCTTTTAGACTTTTTGCCAATTGTTCTGGGCTGCCAGTATAGGTACTAGAGGTCATGGATTGGACTGCCTGTTCAATTTCTGGGATCCCATGGAAAATTGTTTTTTCGGTAGGAGGGGATAGTGGCATCCTTCGATTGGTCACTATTCCTGCAAATAAGTTCTGTAGACTGCTGGATAGAAATAAGGCTTCCTCATTCGTGTCTGCGGCGATAATATTTACACAGACCATAAAATAGGGCTCTTGCAATTGCTCGGATGGTTTGAAATTCATTCTATAGATTTCAGAAGCTGCTTTCAACATATTAGGTGCAAAATGTGCCGCAAATGCATAAGGTAATCCGAGTTCGGCAGCTAGGAAGGCGCTATCTGTGCTTGATCCAAGGATCCAGATTGGAATCTCCAATCCTTCTCCTGGGAAAGCGCGGACTTTCGAGCTATGGTTTTCCTGGCTGAAATATCGTTGTAAGGATTGCACATCATCTTTAAAGTAGAATGCTGTATTTAAATTATTCCTTCTTAAGGCCATGGCGGTTACCTGATCAGTACCTGGAGCTCGTCCTAGCCCTAGATCAATCCTGTTTGGATAGATCGATTCTAAGGTTCCAAATTGTTCAGCGATGACCAAGGGAGAGTGGTTTGGAAGCATAATTCCTCCGGAACCCACACGAATGTTTTTAGTTTGGCTAGCAATATGACCAATTAAAACGGAAGTCGCGGAACTGGCAATGAATTCCATATTGTGGTGCTCTGCAAGCCAAATTCTTGTATAACCTAATTTATCTATATGTCTGGCACCTTGTGATGCTCTCTCAATAGCATCAGCAGCGGTATTGTTCTTCTTTAGAGTAGCTAATTCCAGTAGGGAATATTGGATGTTCTTCATAAGGTAAATATACATTTCAAAATACATTGAAATGGTAATCTTAATGTATGGAATTATTTGAGCTTTGTCATGATTGTCAAAATTTGCGGCTGGACAGATTTAAGGAGTTGGCATTAGTCTAGTATCAACATAGGAATTGGAGTTTTTTTTCTTTGAGTAAGTTCAAAATTTACCTTTGATTTTTAATCAAAATGGGAATAATTTTTAACATATATTGTCAATTTATTAAAGGATATTGTCATTTCATTTTAGCAAGGTAGAATTATGACTACATTTTCATTTCAATTAAAATAATAAATGCCTTAAAATCCTTTAAAAATCGCCAAAAACATTGAAAATTGCGTTTAAACTGTTTAAAGGCACATTATGAAAAACCCTGTTTTTTGCTATAAAAAATTGCTAAATTAATTATATCAATATTTTTGATTTTATTGAATTGAAAATAAGGTAGTTACAATTGTGTAAATTTTACAATATGCTAAATTTACTTTTTTTATTGCTAAAAATATATATAGCTTTGTTCGCAAAATAAATCCTATATATGACAAATTTAATCAGTAGTCAATTGGAGTCACTTGGGATCCGTCCATCAAGTCCAATTTATTTTCAACTTCCAGTACCAGAGCTGGTAGAAAGAGCGATTAAAAACAATGAAGCTTCTTTAACAGAAACAGGAGCATTAAGTTTCAAGACTGGCATCTTTACAGGGCGCTCGCCAGAGTCTAGATTTATCGTGAAAGACTCCGAGACAGCTGAACATGTAAATTGGGGAAAAGTAAACAAGCCCATGAGCATCGAGCTGTTTGACCTGTTGCTTGCAAGGGTAACTGAATACCTTTCATTAAATCCCATTTATGTAAGATCAGTACAGGCATGTAATCATAAAGATTACGCGCAAAATGTAATTACAGTTACGCAAAGCCCATGTCAGGATATTTTTGTAAACAATATGTTTATCAATGTTGATGTAGAATCCCAACAACAAATTGATTGGACTGTCTTAGCTGCTTCAAATTTAAAAGTAGATGATTATGCGGCACTTGGTTTACCAACTTCTCATTGTGTGGTTTTGGATCTAAGCCGTAAGGTGGTAATCATCATCGGAACGGCATATACAGGAGAGATTAAGAAGGGGATATTCTCTGCTCTTAATTATTATTTGCCATTAAAGCATAATGTGTTAACCATGCACTGTTCTGCTAATGTTGGCAAGAAAAATGACACTGCTTTATTCTTTGGCCTATCTGGGACGGGTAAAACAACCTTATCATCTGATCATGGACGCTTATTGATCGGAGATGATGAACATGGTTGGACAGAAAAAGAGGTCTTTAACTTTGAAGGTGGTTGTTATGCGAAAGCAATTGGCTTGACTCAACAACACGAGCCACAGATCTTTAATGCCATCAGGTTTGGTGCATTATTAGAAAATGTGAATTTCAAACCGGGAACTCGTGAAGCAGATTACGATGATAGCAGCATCACTGAAAACATGCGCGCATCTTATCCAATCGAGTTTTTGGAAAATGTGAATCCTAGAGGATATGGTGCTTCACCAAAACATATCTTTTTCTTAAGCGCTGATGCATTTGGCGTTCTTCCTCCAATTTCAAAACTTACTGCTGAACAAGCGATGTATTACTTTATCAATGGATATACCGCGAAGGTAGCAGGAACTGAAATGGGCGTAAAGACTCCAACAGCAACTTTCTCAGCTTGTTTTGGCGCTGCATTTATGCCATTGCACCCAATGCACTATGCTGAAATGTTAAGGAAAAAACTTGAAGAAAACCCTGAGATCCAAGTTTGGTTAGTCAATACAGGTTGGGTTGCTGGTCCTTATGGAGTAGGTAGAAGAATTCAATTAAAATATACACGTCAATTAATCCGCACGGCAATGGAAGGGGATATTGGCGAAGCAGGATATGAGAAACATCCGATCTTCAACCTTCAGATGCCAAGGGAATGTCCTGAAATCCCGACTAATCTATTAAATCCAAAACGTGTTTGGGATAACCCAGAGGCTTATGAGGAGTTAGCGGAGAAATTAAAGGGAATGTTTGATGAAAACTATGCTCAATTTATCCCGAAACCAGTTGAAAAGGTATTGAGTTAATAAAAACAGAAATGGGAAATCAAACATTAGAGCAATTTATTTCTGAGCAACAGACTCAATTTCCTCAAGCTAAAGGAGAGTTGACGCGGTTGCTACAAGGGATTTCGTTAGCAGCAAAAATTGTTCATAGAGAAGTAAATAAAGCCGGCCTTGCTGATATCTTAGGTAAACAAGGAAATACAAACGCACAAGGTGAAGAGCAACAAAAGCTAGATGTTTTTGCAGACCATTATTTTATGGATGCATTGGAAAGATTCGGTGAATGCTGTTATCTAGCTTCAGAAGAACATGAAGATGGGATAGATCTTACGAAACGGAACAGGTTTTCTGTAGGAAAGTATATGGTTTATTTTGACCCATTGGATGGTTCTTCTAATATTGATGCAAATGTATCAGTTGGTACCATCTTCTCCATCTATAAAAGAGTAAGTACCGGAGAGGACCTAGAAAGCATAGATTTCGCACAGATTGGAAGAAAGCAAGTTGCCGCTGGATATGTAATTTACGGCTCTTCCACCATGCTCGTTTATAGTACAGGAAAAGGAGTGAATGGATTTACCTTAGATCCTTCTATTGGAGAATTTTGTCTTTCTCATCCAGGTTTAAGGATTCCTGAAAATGGAAAGACATATTCGGTCAATGAGAGTAATTACAATCAATTTTCACTTGCAATAAAACAATACCTTCAATTCTGTAAGGAAATCGATAAAGAGACCAATCGTCCATATTCTTCACGATATATAGGTTCATTGGTCGCTGATTTCCATAGAAATATGATTCAAGGTGGTTTGTTCTTGTATCCTGATACTTATCAGTATCCAAATGGGAAATTACGTTTGATGTATGAATGTAATCCATTGGCATTTATTGCTGAACAAGCAGGAGGGAAAGCAACTACAGGTGAAATGGCAATATTGGATATAGAGCCAGTAGAACTGCACCAAAGAACTCCTTTGATCATTGGAAGTAAAAATATGGTTGAAAAAGTGGAGCAATTCATTGCTGAATATTCAAGTGTAGAACCATCTTTTGTATAGGGCATTACTTAAGAAGTTTGAAAATAATTATGTTTGCACAAACATCTAATTATGAGATTACTTTTTAGCCTATTGTGTTTGTTCTTTTTTCAACTTTCTTTTGCCCAAAATAAACTACCTCTGTTCTTAAAAGGGCATTGGGGGATACAAGGAAGTAATAACGAAGAACATTGGGATGTTCTTTCTGCTGAGAGCATGAAAGGCTTCGGATATAAGATTAATAATGCTCTTCCCCAGGTTACTGAATATCTGGATATTCAGCTAAAAAAAGGGAAACTGGTTTTGATAGCAACAGTGATAGGTCAGAATAACGGAAAACCTATTGAATTCATTGCTGAAGGTGAAAGTTTTGATAAGCAGATCAAGTTTGTAAATCATAAGCATGATTTTCCTCAAGAAATAACCTATAGCAAGGCGTCTGATTCCACTGGGAATTTGATTGTCAAAATTGCAGGTCAAGGAAAGGAGCATACCCAAATCATGAAGCCGATCCAGGGTTCAGATGAGGCGCAGGAAATTGCTTATGATGAGAAGCTAGCTGAAAAGTTAGGTTCAGATGATTATGGGATGAAGTCCTACTTTTATGTGGTATTGAAAACTGGGGAGAATAAGAATCAAGATAAAGATTCGATCAATACAGCTTTCAAGGGTCACATGGACAACATCAATAGATTGGTTAAAGAGGAGAAGTTAATAGTAGCAGGTCCTTTTGGAAAGAATACAGATCAATATAGGGGTCTGTTTATTCTGAACAATGTGAAATCTGAGGAGGAAGCGAAAGCGATTCTGGAAACTGATCCAGCAATAAAAGCGGGATATTTGACTTATTCCCTTTATACCTGGTATGGTTCGGCTGCTCTTCCAATGTATCTGCCATATTCAGAAAAAATTACCAAATCCAAATTCTAATATAGTAAAAAAAGATTCGGTCAGTCTGCATAGCAAGACTGACCGATTTCTTTTTTATTAGGTGTTACTTATTTTACACCCATTTCTTGGATAATGAATTGGGCATTATCAATCTTGTCAGCTATCCATAATACATAACGGATATCAACACCAATGGAACGGCTATAGCTTTCATTCCAAGCGAAATCATTGATGGTAGCATCATAAGCCCTGTCGAAATTTACGCCGATCAATTCTCCATAAGCATTCATAATAGGAGATCCGGAGTTTCCGCCTGTAGTATCCATATTATATAGCATATTGACAGGAACATCATTCAGGTCCTTTTTGAAATAGTTTCCGAAGTTTTTGTCCAACCAATTCGTCTTGATTGCTTCAGGGTAATGGAATTCGTTTAATCCAGAATTACCTTTTTCTATAATACCTTTCACGGTAGTGAATGGCTCCATATAGGTTGCATCAGCTGGACTATAGCCTTTGATGTTTCCGAAAGTTAATCTTAAAGTTGAATTCGCATCAGGAATAAAGCTTTTAGATTGGAATTTTTCTTTCACGGCAATATAGTCCGCCATTAATTTGTTCAAATTACCTTCTCTTCTTTTTTGTTCGGCATAAAAAGGCTGCATTTCTTTGTCCAGTTCTTTTTGGAACTTCATCAAATCATCCGAATATTTCAAAAATGAATTCACATCCTTTAATACGGTGTTCTCAAAATACTCTTGGTTAGAAAGTTTTGAGTCCTCAATTGTTTTTGAAATATAATCAGATGCTGCCTGCTCATTACTGAATTTATGAGCGGCAACAAATGGTAATGCATTACCATCCTTTAATTGATAAGCTTGGGCAAACATTGTGCTTGCAATGCTTTTATCAACATTTAAGTTGAAGCTTTCGTAAAGACCAGCCAATTGCTTTTTGAAGTTTTCAATGTTAGCATTGTACAATTCTTCCTTACGTTTGCTAGATAATTCCTTGTTAATTGCATCTTGGAAGCTGTTTGTCAAAGAAGCAAGCTGTAAACCACGAATTCCGGAGTATACATTGTTGTACCATAATTCTTTTTCAGCATTTTGAAAAACCAATTGATAGTGCTGATCAATATCCTTCATCAAAGAGCCATATTGAGCTTTTAGTTCAGCATCATTTTCAATGAACTTGGCTAGTTCCTCGTCCTCCTTGATTTTTGTGTTGACAAGGTCGATGTTTCTTAGACCTTTTAATTTACCTCTGTAATTCTTCATTACATTGGCATTCCTCTTGATTCTTGTTGCAAGTGCCAATTCTGTGGCTTTATCATCCTTCCCAGCCAGTAACATCTGTTGATTTTGGAAATCATAAAGTTCAGAAGTATATGGCAATAGGTATTGCTGTTGGTATTCGATATACTGAGCAGGCCTATGACGGAATGTACGACCTGGATAGCCTAGGATAAATACGAAATCATTCTCATTGACGCCTTTAGGGTTCACCTTTAAATGTTTCTTTGGTTTATAAGGGACATTATCTTTAGAATATTTTGCAGAGGAACCGTCCTTAGCCACATAGGCTCTCAAGAAAGAGAAGTCGCCGGTATGTCTTGGCCATACCCAGTTATCAGTTTCGCCACCAAACTCTCCAATGTTTTGTCTAGGAATATAAACCAAGCGCACATCTTCTATGGTTTTATATTTAAACAATACATAGCTCTTGCCGATGAACATCTCAGATACCTCAGCTTTTATGGTTGGATCTTGAGCTTCAGCCTCTTTGGCAATTTCTTTTCTTTTATTGGTAATGATGTCAATTCTTTGGCTAGGATCTGTGACATTAGCAACAGCATCTAAGATTCTTTGCGACACATCCTCATAAGAGTCCGTAATCCTAATGTTGAGTCCCTTTGCTTCGATCTCTTGCTCATGGGAATTAGCAACGAATCCATTTTCTAGGTAATTGTGTTCTGGAGTAGAGGCTAATTGAACTGCACTGAAAGCACAGTGATGGTTGGTGATAATCAATCCATTTGGAGAAACGAACGAACCTGAACATCCACTTACCTGAACTAAGGCATCGACTAGCCCAATCTGTCCTGGATTATAGATTTCTTTTTCGCTAATTTTTAATCCTGCTTTTTTCAAACCTGCTTTGCCCAATTCACTTAAAGGGAACATCCCTTCATCAGGAATGGCATTTGGAATGATGACCGTTCCGGTTGTTAAGAAAGCAGCAATTATCCCTGCTTTGATAAAGTTTAACATAACTATAGATTTTGTTTCATCCCAAAAATACTAAATGTTAATCGCCAAATCAGATTTATTACTGCATTAGCTAGGGTATTATTTAACTATTCGATAAATGGTTCCTATATTTGCAGAAATTAAGGAAATATATTCACGCTAATTAAATAATAGGAACCTTAACCTTTATTAATAGCGAACGTTAAGTTTTAGCTGTTTTAAAGGGGAAATGACCAAGGAATGAGACAAAAATTTCTAAAGAAACTAGAGGCTTTAAATAGGTGGAGAATGCAGAAGATTTCAAACAGGAATTTTCTAATCGTTCTAGCCTTTGTGGTGGGTATCGTAGGAGGTTTAGCGGCTGCTCTTTTAAAAGGAATGACTCATTTTATCGCGGCCAAATTGCAGGATGACCTAGAATGGCATTTCAAATATTCCCTTTATTTAATATTTCCGCTGATAGGTATTTTTCTCAGTGTGCTCTACGTCCGGAAATTTATCAAAGGCAAAAAGCTTGAGCACGGAATCACACCCATTATATACGCCATTTCACGACGTTCCAGTCGAATCGATCTACATAATATTTATTCCCAAATTGTTACCAGTGCCATTACGGTAGGTTTTGGTGGATCCTCTGGGTTAGAGGCACCGATTGCCTATTCAGGTTCTGCGATTGGGTCCAATATTGGACGATTCTTCGGATTGAGCTACAAGGAGGTCACCATGCTATTGGCTTGCGGAGCTGCGGCAGGTATCTCTGGGGCTTTCAATAGCCCTGTTGCTGGGATGGTCTTTGCCATTGAGATCTTGTTGCCTGAGTTTTCAATTCCGGTATTTATCCCTTTATTGATCTCTTCAGCACTAGCCGCTGTTATTTCTAGGATCTTGTACAGTGAACCCCTGTTTCATACTGCAGCTACCGACTGGGAAGTAAGTTCTATTTTCTTTTATATCCTCTTAGCGGTGTTGGTAGGGCTTTATACCATCTATTTCTCAAAGATCAGTCAGGTCGTCAAGACTTGGTTTTCAAAGATCAAGAATCCATACAATAAGGTTTGGGTCAGTGGGATTTCCTTAGGAGTCATGATTTTTGTGTTTCCGGCCTTATATGGTGAGGGATATCTGACGATTCAGCAAATTCTTGACGGTCATTTCAATTCCATTGTCAAGAATTCCCTTTTTTCAGACTATAGAGATATGGCCTGGGTAGTGGTCTGTTATACGATTTTGGTATTATTTGGAAAGTCATTCGCTTCGCTGTTCACGATTAATGGAGGGGGGAATGGAGGTATTTTTGGGCCAAGTTTGGTAATGGGTGGATTGATCGGCTTTGCCTTTGCCTATGGTATGAACCAAACAGGCTTTGTACAGCTGAATGTTCCCAATTTTGTAATGGCGGGCATGGCGGCTGCTTTGGCTGGTATTATGCACGCCCCTTTAACAGGGATTTTCCTGATTGCAGAAATCACTGGAGGATACACCTTGATGGTCCCATTGATGTTGGTAGCTTCAATTTCATATCTAATCAATAGAGGAGTAATGAAACACTCGGTGTATACCAAAGTATTGGCGGAATCCGGGGATTTGCTTTCTTATGAAGATAAGGACCGAACGGTTCTCAGTATGATGAAGCTGAGGTATGTGCTTGAAACCAATTTTGTGGTCCTTAGACCCGATCAAACACCATTAGACCGTCAATCTGATATTATTCATTCTAAACGAAATATATTCCCAATTGTCGATGAAAAAGGTAAGCTACTTGGAATACTCTATAGTGAGCGACTGTTCTCCATTTTATTAGGGGAAGAGGAGGGAAGAGAAAAGACATTTGCTGCCTTGGCCCAAAAACCAAATGATATCATCATTGAAACGGAAAACATGGAGCATGTAATGACCAAAATGAATAAAGAAGATGTTTGGATCCTTCCTGTGGTCAATAAGGATGAGCAATACTTAGGCTTTATTTCTAAGTCTTCTGTTTTCAATAAATATCGTTGGCTATTGATCAGACAAGGTCAATATTTGGAGTAATATAAGTTAGAATTACTCCTTTATTACCTTAATATTCCCTAAAATCATACAAAAGATTGTCTTTGACTAATAAACCCGCTATAGGTTTAATCAAAAAAATCAGATGAATCAGTCTTTTTTTATTTTCCGAATGAGTGGTTTTATTCTTTGAAAACCAACGTCTTAAAGCTTAAATATCTCATAATTAACAAAATGTTAACTAAAGTATAATATGTTAACAAATGTTAAACGGTACAATAATTGTTAAATGATACGTTAATAAGATGGAAGTGTAATAAAAATATTACGAAGACAAAGTACAAAATCGGAAAATTACTGTGAAGAAAACAAAGTTATCAATTTTAAAAGCAACATTATTATTAATAGGAACAGTCGGCATTATGGCCAGTTGTTCTGAGAGTAAATCCAAAGAAAAAGAAGACACCGCAAAACCCATGGCATTACCAGTTTACACCGTCGAGAAATCAGATGCTGTAACGGTAAAAGATTACCTAGGTACCATTGAAGGTAAGGTAAATGTCGAAGTACGTCCTCAGGTTGAGGGCCTGCTGCAGGAAATCTATGTCGATGAAGGTGCTTATGTCCAAAAAGGACAGAAGCTTTTCAAAATAGATCCATCTTTTTATCAAGAGGATTTAAATAATATGTATGCTGCAGAGAAAGTGGCGCAAGCCAAGTTGAAAAATGCGAAGTTAGAAGTTGACCGTTTGAAACCATTGGTTGAGAACGAGGTCATTGCAGATGTTAGATTAGCTTCGGCTGAATCTGATTATCAAGTCGCAAAAGCGGGGCTTGACCAAGCTGCTGCAGAAGTGCGTTCCGCACAATTAAGTAGAAATTTTACAACGATCACCGCGCCAGTGAGTGGTTATATTGGACGTATTCCGAAACGTATCGGTAACTTAATTACCAAGGGTGACAAAGAGCCCTTGACTAATTTATCAGATATTCAGGAGGTTTATATCTATTTCGCTATGAACGAATCAGATTTCTTGTACTTCTCCAAAGCACAAGCTAAAGCTGATAGTGTGGAAGGGCGTAAATACGATAAGTTGAAACGCCTGACTTTCCCAGAAGTTACGTTAATGATGGCCGATGGTGAAGAATATTCGTCTAAAGGTGTTGTAGATGCGGTTAATGGACAGGTAGATAGAACTACAGGTTCAATCTCTTTGAGAGCTACTTTCCCTAACCCTAACAATATCTTGCGTTCGGGTAGTACCGGTACCTTAAAAATTGCTGAAGTCAAGAAAGATGTTTTGCAGATCCCGCAAGTTGCAACTAATGAATTGCAGGATAAAACCTTTGTGTTTGTTGTAGACAAAAACAATCAGGCACAACGCAGAAACATCAAATTGAACGGTTCTACAAAAGATAAGTACATCGTATCTGAAGGATTGCAAGAAGGTGACCGCGTTATTCTAAGTGGATTCGAAGAGCTAACTGATGGCTCAGCGATCATGCCTATACCTCAACAAAAATAATTGTCAAATTAATTATGCGTATTCTAACCTTTCCTCTGCATTTGCAGGAAGGGCTTAGGATAGCTAAACCCCATAATATTGCTATATGCTTAAAACATTCGTAAGTCGTCCCGTTTTAGCTACCGTTGTATCCATTATCTTGGTTATTTTGGGCTTAGTTGGGATGAAGTTGCTTCCGGTAACTCGTTTCCCCGAAATTGCTCCGCCAAGTGTGGTTGTGTCCTTGAGTTACCCAGGTGCAACAGCAGAAACTGTAGCCAGCTCCGTATTATTGCCCATTGAAGAAGCAATCAACGGTGTAGAGAACATGACTTATATCAGGTCGACTGCATCTAACTCAGGATCTGGTTCGGTTACCGTATATTTCAAGACCGGAACCAACCCTGATGTGGCTTCAGTAAACGTTCAAACGAGGATCTCAAAAGCTATATCTTCCATTCCAGCGGAAGTAAATGAGGCTGGTATTACTACGATGCCTCGGCAGAGTGGTGTCATCATGACCATCAATATCTTTTCCAATCAAAAAGATTCGGTTTATGATGAAACATTCTTACAAGCCTTCGCCCAAATTAACTTAATGCGCCCATTGCTCCGTGTGGATGGGGTAGCACAGGTTTCAAGACTTGGGGCTAGGGATTATGCCATGCGTGTTTGGTTGAATCCAGAGAAATTGGCCTTGTATAATCTAGTTCCTAAAGATATATCAGACGCTATCAAGGATCAAAACTTTGAGATTGCACCGGGTAAGTTTGGTGAAACATCCGATGAAGCTTTTGAGACCGTTATTAAACACAAAGGTCGATTTAGCCAACCTGAAGAGTTCCAGAATATAGTCATTAAAACAAATAATGATGGTTCTGTTCTTTACCTGAAAGATGTTGCTCGGGTTGAATTTGGTGCTACCAACTTAAACTCGGATAACAAGGTTGATGGAAAACCAGGATTGACCCTGAACTTAACACAAACCAGTGGTTCCAATGCCCATGATATTGATGTTGAAGTCCGTAAAGTACTAGAAGAACAAAAGAAATACTTTCCTAAAGGAATTGATTATGATATTACCTATTCGGTGCGTGATCAGATTGATCAATCCATTGATCAGGTAAAACACACCCTTTTCGAGGCCTTTATCTTGGTGTTTATCATTGTATTTATCTTCTTACAAGATTTCAGATCTACTTTGATCCCTGCCATCGCGATCCCGGTGTCCTTGATCGGTACATTCTTTTTCTTGCAGCTCTTTGGCTTCTCGCTGAATGTACTGACCATGTTTGCCCTCGTGCTCGCCATTGGTATTGTGGTCGATGACGCCATTGTCGTCGTCGAGGCCATACACCATAAAATGCATGCTACGGGTCAAAAACCTAGACAGGCCACTTTATCGACCATGTCAGAGATTACAGGAGCCATCCTATCCATTACGATGGTTATGGCAGCAGTATTCTTACCAGTAGGGTTTATGGAGGGACCTGCCGGTATATTCTATCGACAGTTTGCCTATACCTTGGCGACAGCTATTTTGATATCCGCCTTGAACGCTTTGACCTTAAGTCCGGCATTATGTGCATTACTTCTTAAGGCACCTCAAGATGAAAAGGAAATCGGTAAGAAGAAAAATAAATTCAATACCTATAAAGACAAGTTCTTTACAGCCTTCAATACTTCATTCGATAGGTTTACCGATAAATATATTATCGGCGTTAAGAAGTTGATCAAAAACAAAAAGGTAGCCTGGGCTGGCTTAGCAGTAATTACTGCCATAGGAGCCTTCCTAATGATGAAATCGCCTAAGTCATTTATTCCGACCGAGGATGATGGATTCGTGACCTTTAATATTGCCATGCCTGCAGGTGCTTCCCTTTCAAGAACAACAGAAGTCCTAAAGAAAGCAGATTCAATCTTGAGAAGACATAAGGATATTGAAGGCATGACATCGGTATCAGGTTATAATGCGCTGGATGCTAGTTCCAGTCCTGCATTTGCTGCTGGCTATATCACTTTGGTTCCGCATGCTGAACGTAAGCATATCAAGAATATCCAAGACTTTATGGATACTGTCAGAAATGACCTTTCTCAACTTCATGAAGCTAAATTCACGGTATTCCCAAGACCGACCGTTCAAGGTTTTGGTGATTTTGCCGGTATCGAATTGGTACTTCAAGATAGGTTAGGAGGTGATATCCGTGACTTTAACGTCTTGGCAGATACCTTTATCAACCAGCTGAACGAATTACCAGAGATCGGTAATGCATATACCAGTTTTAAATCTACATTCCCACAATATGAAGTGAATATTGATGTAGTAAAAGCTAAATCATTAGGAGTTAGTATCAACAGCTTGATGTCAACCATCCGTTTATATTTTGCTAGGGTACAGGCTTCCGACTTTAGCCGTTTTGGTAGACAGTATCGTGTTTATGTACAATCAGACTTTGATTTCCGTACCGATCCTGAATCCTTTAGTTCGATTTTCGTAAGGAATACAGAAGGTAAAATGGTTCCTATTAATACCATCGTCACCTTGAAAAAGATCGTTGGACCAGAAACCATAACCCGTTATAATTTATACAATGCCATTGTTGTCAATGCTGAACCCGCTAAAGGCTACAGTACTGGTGATGCCATGGCAGCCATTGAAAATTTCTCCAAAGATAAATTACCAGGAAATATTGGCTATGAATGGACTGGTATGAGTTTGGAAGAAAGCCAATCTGGTTCTCAAACCATCCTCATCTTTGCATTGAGTATCCTGTTTGTATATTTCTTATTAGCAGCGCAGTATGAAAGTTATATCCTCCCTTGGGCGGTATTACTATCCATTCCTGTCGGGTTGATCGGAGTATATGCAACGATTGGATTAGCAGGCCTTCAGAACAATATCTATGTACAGGTCGGATTGATCATGTTGATCGGACTGTTGGCGAAAAATGCCATCCTTATTGTGGAGTTTGCCGTTCAGGAAAGAGAGAAGGGAATGAGTATTGTAGATGCCGCTATAAATGGTGCTAGATTGAGGTTAAGGCCTATTTTAATGACCAGTTTGGCATTCGTAGCAGGTTTGATCCCGTTGATGTGGACTGTTGGACCATCAGCTATCGGTAACCATTCTATCAGTTTCAGTGCTGCGGGCGGTATGTTGTTCGGAGTGACCTTTGGTATTTTCATTATCCCAATGCTATTTGTGGTTTTCAAATCGCTGGACGAGAAGGTTCGTAATAAAATTAAAACGGAAGAAGAATAGATCATCAATGAATAAGAAAATAATATTTAGAGTTTTAATCGGTTGTCTTTGTGCTGCATTCTTTATGGTGCAGGGCTGTAAGGTAGGGCAGAAATACCAACAACCAGACTTAAACTTGCCTGAAAAATTCAGGGGCGATACCCTGGCATATTTCGGGGATACGTCAAGTATCAGCCAGATCTCATGGAAAGAGTTTTTCCATGACCCTACCTTAAAGGATCTGATTGATTCTGCATTGAGCAATAACTATGATATGCAAACGGCATTGAAAAACATAGAAATAGCAAACAAGTGGATGCGTCAGAACAGATTTAATTATCTCCCTGAAGTGGATGCAACCATTGCCGGCGTCAATAAACAATACCGATCTAAGCATTTTGGTTCTGGACCTTCCACTAGATGGTATGAGTTCAATGACAAAAAGGCCCCTGAGAACATGTTTACTTATACCTCTCAATTCGGTACAGAAATAGGCTTTAGTTGGGAAATTGACATCTGGGGAAAGATCAGCAATGCAAAAGATCAATTGGTTGCAGAATACCTCAATACCCAAGAGGCAAAGAATGCTATCCAGACTAATTTGATTGCCAGTGTGGCCAAAGGATATTTTAACTTATTGATGTTGGATGCTAAAATCGAAGTTGCCAAACGGAACGTATTATTGAATGATAGCACGCTACAGATGATCAAACTGCAATATGATGCAGGTGAAAATACTGCCTTAGCGATCCAACAGACCGAGTCCCAGCGTTTGATCGCTGCTTCCTTGGTGCCTGAATTGGAAAAAGAGATCGTCCTTCAGGAAAATGCTCTTCGGATTCTAGTTGGTGAAATGCCAGATTCAGTTTCAAGAGGAACCAGTTTTGAACACCTTTTTGCTGAAAATAAAGATATTTCCCTTGGTTCACCTGTTGATATCATCAGGAATAGACCTGATGTCAGGGGAGCAGAATTAGGCTTAATTGCAGCAAATGCCAATGCCAATATCCAACAAGCTATGCGTTATCCAACCTTATCCCTTGAAGGAGTGTTTGGTGTTAACTCTAGTTTGCCTAAGAACTGGTTTTCTATCCCTGGATCATTATTAGGGGGTATTGGGGGAAGTTTAACTGCTCCAATCTTCAAGAACAGAAAATTAAAAACCGAATGGGAGGTTGCTAAGATTGAGCGTGATAAGGCTGAAATTGAATTCCAGAAGACCGTATTAGAAGCAGTTTCGGAAGTTTCAGATGTAGTCGTAACGGTAG
Source organism: Sphingobacterium sp. BS-2 (assembly GCF_046161205.1). Lineage (NCBI taxonomy): Bacteria > Pseudomonadati > Bacteroidota > Sphingobacteriia > Sphingobacteriales > Sphingobacteriaceae > Sphingobacterium > Sphingobacterium sp. BS-2. Next base: position 14,124 of record NZ_JBIXGO010000010.1, on the reverse strand, counting down.
AAAAATTAAGAGAACAATTAGAATTTGCAAGACTAAGGGTGGAAAACTCTGAAAAGGCAGTAAAAAATGCAGGATTATTATTCAAGAGTGGTTATGCTACTTATTTGGAGGTTATCACTGCACAAGGCAATGCACTTGATTCAGATTTGGCATTGGTCGAATTACGTCAAGAACACCTAGAGTCCTATGTTGATCTATACAGGTCATTAGGCGGTGGTTGGAGATAAAACCACATATTAAACAAGCTTCACAGTATCATTATGATACATTTCCATCGTTCTTAGCTTTCCGATTAAAAGCCAAGAACACCAAAAGAATGGGTTGGGTTTCTCTGAAATTCCGACCCATTTGCTTTTTAAAGGAAAAATTTAATTCATTACCGATTTTCAATACCCCAATTCGATTGAATAACCTTGATTCTACCACCTAAATAGTATATTTGAATACCGACCGGCAATTTTATCGCATGAAAAACATTATTAATTATTAACCGGATATTCTTCAAATGGAGAAGTATTTTGTTTTCTTGGTTTTAGCGCTGATTACAGAGATTATAGGAACTGTATCAGGCTTTGGTTCATCTATTCTTTTCGTCCCGACTGCCTCCTTGTTTTTTGATTTTAAGGCTGTATTGGGGATTACTGCAGTGTTCCATGTCTTTAGCAACCTCTCCAAAATTACTTTGTTCCGCAAAGGGATCAATAAGGATATCGCTATAAAACTTGGCATTCCAGCAGTGTTGTTTGTGATCCTTGGAGCTATGTTAACTAAATACGTTCCTGTTAAGGAAATGGAATTAGGGATGAACCTCCTCATTGCCAGTCTTGCCGTATTCCTGCTTTTCCGATTCGATAAGCCATTGAAACAAACCAATCAGAACCTATACATAGGCGGGGTTATTTCTGGCTTTTTTGCAGGTCTTGTAGGCACTGGTGGAGCTATCAGGGGAATTACACTTGCTGCCTTCAATCTGCCAAAGGATATCTTTATTGCTACTTCAGCCTTGATTGATCTAGGCGTTGATTTCAGTAGAGCAATCATTTACGTATCCCAAGGTTATTTTCCATCAGAATATATCAAGCTCATTCCTTTCCTGATCCTTGTAAGTGTTTTGGGAAGTTATTTGGGTAAAGTAATCCTGAAATATACCTCAGAAAGGGTCTTCAAATACATTGTATTAGCTGTAGTCATTTTAACCTCTGTCTTCCAGTTTATCAACTATTTCACCAACGCTGCTTCTTCTTAAAACCTAAAGTTTGGGCGATTGGTGAAGGGAGAGAAGGACCAAGGAATGGAGCTTAAAATGATTAGACTGATCCAAATATATCTTTTCCATAAATAAGTAAAACCATTGCTTCCAATCTTTTTCTTTACAAGGTTGTTCACGATATTGATCATGAATACAGCCAAAGTCATCATGGTCATATGCTCCAATCCGAAGAATCTGAGTTGCCTGGTTTTGACCCCAATTGAAATATCATTCCAAAAGGCAGTAACGATGGGGCTGTTCAGGTATAAAATCCAACCAATTAGGAATTGTATATTATAAATCGAGGTCAATCTAAGTAAGATCTGATAATCTTTCAAACTAAAAGTCTTGTTATTTCTATGGTTGATAAAAATCCAGGCGATTTGAAATAGAAGCGCAAATAAAACAAGCCAACGGAAATAGGAGTGAAGGATTAGAAGATAATGGTACACAGATAATGAATATGTAAAATGATGCTAAAATTACATACGATTAATTAAATTCGTGTCGTTTTTACATTGGAAAAATCTATTTAAATGAAGAAATTGACTTTAATATTAGGATTCAGCCTAGTGATGCTGCTTTCAGCATTCCAAACACAGAGTTTTGCCCAAACTAAAAAAGCCAATCCAGAATTGGATTCCTTAGCAAAACCATACCATCCTGAGGCGGATGCTCAAAAAGATATAGATAGTTTAGTCGTATTGGCTAAAAAGGAAAACAAGAACATTATCATTCAAGCTGGTGGTAACTGGTGTATTTGGTGCCTACGGTTCAACAATTTTATCCATCAAAACAGCAAAATAGCCAATTTGCTAAAAGATAACTTTGTGTATTACCACCTGAATTTTTCTCCTGAAAATAAAAATGAGGTAGTATTCAATAAATACGCAGCTGGTAAAGGAGAGGAATATGGCTTTCCATTTTTTATTGTCATGGACAGCAATGGTCAAGTATTGTTCACACGAGAAAGCGGTAGCCTGGAATCCGGAAAAGGCTATGATGAAACCAAAGTCATGGCATTCTTTAATGAGTGGCTTCCAAAGAAATAAGAGTTTTAAACAATAGAAAAAGAGCTATAATTTTGGAATTATAGCTCTTTTTTTTACCCAAACCTGGGCGTAACAACTTCTAATCTTGCTGAATACAAGAAATAAAAGTCCTATCTAAATAGTTGTTATATGGTTTTGATTTACATTAGTGGCTTTAAATTATTTTGCTGATAGTATTCAATTTTATATTGAAACATTTCAGCCATCCTTGCGCCTTGCCATTTTGCTCTTTCCGCTTTTTCTCCTTCGTAAAGGCTGTCAACGGTCTTTGAGAACATACCGACCCATTGGTCGAAATGTCTCTTTTCTACTGGCATCTTTGCATGGGGTGGGAATGGACTTCCATAATAGGTATGTTCTTCCAAAAGAACAGTTTGCCAGAATCTGTACATTTTTTCCAGATGCTCCGGCCAACGATCTTGAATGATCCCGTTAAAAATAGGTCCCAACAATTCATTCTCTCTTATTTGATCATAAAATTTATTGACCAAGACTTTGATATCCTCAATATTCTGAATATCATGTTTTGTACTTTCCATGCTTAAATTCCTTTTAATCATTGGCCATCTGGCCCATGTTTCCTGAGTTACCTCATTAAGATACTTTCGCCAGAAATAATGCCTACTGCCAATTCATAGACAGTAGTTTTTTCCAGCATGTTCTTTAGATCGGTCCTGATCTTCACGAAACTATTGTGCATCGGACAAGGTTTCAAAGCATTGCATTCTTTTAATCCTAATCCACAGCCCATGAAGATTTGATCCCCGTCCACAGCCTTCACAATTTGTGATAGACTGGTGTTATGGATTTGATTTTGGTCCATTTCAAAACCTCCAAATGGTCCCTTAATCGAATGTAGGATCTGATGCTTCGTCAATAACCCTAAAACCTTAGCAGTGAAGGCTTCTGGGGTACCCGTATGTTCAGCTACCGCCGTAATCTTTACGCGGTTTCCATCTAATGATTGCGTGGCAATATAAATGATCGCCTTTATTCCGTGTTCACAAGCTTTTGAAAACATAATCAATACCTAAAGTTCAAAGATAAGCAGTATTTTTAATTAAAGAGTATTTTGTCTTAAATTAGGAGTGATATTACAATAGTTTGATATTGTAGCTATCCATAAATTCTTCCTAATCTCTTGAATAATAATTGAAATAGGGCATGTTTTGCTCTTTTTATATTATTTGTATATACCGCAATTATTTATTTAATTAGTTTCACTTATTGTATTAGGACGCTAAAAAATGGGTCCAAATTATAAATCGAACTACTTTATGGAAGCAAATTACGGACCATCTAAAAATCCCTTTTCTTCCAATTCCAGAATCACTGGGTGAAGACCAGCTCGCTAATTTTGGTGCTTATAGAGAATATGAAAAATGAACGCAATGAAAAAAAACATCCCTGCTGAGCATAACTTCGATGCGATTGTCATCGGTTCAGGCATTTCTGGGGGCTGGGCGGCAAAGGAACTCTGTGAGGGAAATTTGAAGACCTTGCTTCTAGAAAGAGGTAGGGATGTAAAGCATATTGTGGATTATCCAACTGCAAATAAAGACCCTTGGGAATTTCCCCATGCCGGCGAACTCAGTCATGCTTTTCGAAAAGAGAACCCAATTGCGAGTAGGGCAGCAGGAATTGGAGAAAGCAATCAGCATTTCTTTACCAAGGATGCCGAACAAGTTTATATTCAAGAGAAACCATTTGATTGGATCCGAGGTTATCAAGTTGGGGGTAAATCTTTGATATGGGGTCGGGCTTGCCAGCGTTGGAGTCACTATGAATTTACTGGACCTGAAAGGATGAAGTATGGGATGAATTGGCCGATTGGTTATGATGATGTAGCCGATTGGTACAGTTATGTAGAACGATATATTGGGGTATGTGGCTCAAATGATCATTTAGCCGCTATGCCTGATGGAGAATTCCTGCCGCCATTTGAATTTAATAAGGTGGAAAGTCATGTCCGTGAAGCCATCCTCAAACATTATAAAAATCGATACATGGTCCATGCCCGTTGGGCCCATTTGACAGAAGCAAAGGAAATCCATAAACAACAAGGCAGGGTCAGTTGTAAAGCTCGGAATGCCTGTATGAGTGGTTGTCCATTTGGAGGTTATTTTAGTTCTGTTTCCTCAACGATTCCATGGGCGCAAAGAACAGGAAATCTGACCCTTAAACTGAATAGCTTGGTGAAGGAGATTATATATGATGAACAAACGAAAAAAGCTGCTGGCGTCCGCGTCCGTGATACCCAATCGAATGAGGAAACCATATATTACGCAAGGATCATATTCTTGAATGCTTCAACCTTAAATTCCAACCTGATCCTTTTGAATTCCAAATCAGAACGGTTTCCAAATGGTTTAGGCAATGATCATGAGCTTTTGGGTAAGTACATAGGTTTCCATAATTATAGGGGTTCTGTTTCCGGTGATATGCCGGGATTTACCGAAGATTATTATTTCGGTAGAAATCCATCGGAGAACATTCTGGCAAACTATGTGAATCTAGATAAGCAAGATCGACCTTTTGTTGGCGGATATACCACCTTTATAGCTGCTAGAAGGCATCGGGGCATAGTGGACAAGAATATTCCGGAAGTTGGTGCTGCATTTAAAGATAATTTGAGTTTGGCAGGTCCCTGGTTCGTCTATATGTATATGCAGGGAGAGACTATTATGAAAGAATCAAACCAAGTGAGTTTATCCCCAACTGCAAAGGACAAATATGGGATGCTGCAACTGATTACTTCAGTGGATTACGATGAAAATGATGAGAAGATGCTCGAAGACTTTTTGACCCAGAGTTCTGAAATGCTAAAAATAGCCGGTTGTGAAAATATCAAAGCTGTGGATAATAAGATTGCACCTGGATTGGATATCCACGAAATGGGAGGGGTTAGAATGGGAACAGATCCCCAGAATTCCATGTTAAATAAATGGAATCAAATCCATTCCTGTCCAAATGTATTTGTTACGGATGGAGCCTGTATGACCAGTACAGGAAATCAAAGTCCATCTATCCTGTATATGGCATTGACGGCACGTGCATGTAAATATGCTATTGAAGAAATGAAAAAAGGAAACCTTTAAAGAGTAGACTAATGCGAAAGTAATTTTTGAAACTGATTGATAAAATGCAGAAAGAGCAGCAATTAAGCTGCTCTATTTGTATTGATTATTTATATCATTAATCGATTGCAGGAAAAGGAGTATAATCTTCCTCGTAATGGTTCCAGATGATATTGGCTATCTTTCTAGTTAGGATCTCCGCCTCATTGCTCTTGGTCCAGCTTCTATCTTTGTTATTATTGCTGAAGAAGGAGAATACAAAATCTCCATGTGGGGCATTCACTAAGACCACCTCTGAACGCACTTCATCCAAAGAGCCTGTCTTGCCAATCCAACTGACTTGAGCAGGAAATTGGGATAATGCTCGCTCATTGTAGAATTGGTTTTTCAAGAATCTGTACATCTTATCCGAATGTGCAGGAGAAACTACTTTTCCATTTCGGATCATTTCATATAAGGTTGCCATTTCCCGGGGCGTAGTCTGTCCCCAGCCATATTTCTTCCATATTTCTTCACGTCCCGGCGTCCTAGAGTTTACCTTTGTGTTTGGAAGGCCCAACTGATCTAATATGGGATTGATGCTTTGACCACCGCCAGCGAGTTCTTGACACCAGATAGAGGTCACATTATCACTATAGCTGAGCATTAATCCGATCAAGGTCGCTAAATCCGTTTCGGTACTGTCCTTGAAAAATTGCATGAGTCCAGAACCTCCATAAGCCCGAGAATCGCGGTATAAAAATTTCTGGTCCAATCTTAATTCCCCATCCTTAATTTTTTGGAAAACCCCAACCAGTATCGGAACCTTTACTACACTTGCAGTAGGGAAGGTGCTGTCTGAATTGATGTTAACAATTTTATTGTGCTTTAGGTGCTTGACATAGATTCCAATATCACCTTGAAAACCTGTTATGGCTTGGTTTATTTTTTCAGTAAGTTTTTTGTCTATTTTCTGTGCTTGAGCTTGGCAAATAATGGTTAAAAAAATAATGCAAAGACTGAATAGTTTTTTCATGGATTAGAATTAAATTAGTTGAGCTTCGAATTTAAGGATTAATAAAATACTATGGAACTATTTATGGTTGTTGTCGGTGGAAAACCCGAAGGAAGATTTACAGAACAGCACGATGTATTCTTTGGCATTGCTGATGAATTGAAAGAATTAGTGCCCAGTATGTTTGAGTTTTGGCCAGCACTAGAGGGAAGGATGCATATTGACTCTTGGCGCAAGGTTGGAAAGGTTGATGGATACAATATTCAAATCATTGAGAAGTCTGAACAGAACCCTAATAATTCCAAAAGATTATATTTTGTCAATCTAGGTGGCTATAAGCCCAATGATATGCAAGAATACCATTACAAGCAGTTGGTCGTGGCTGCTAATCTAGCTGAAGCGACAAAGATTGCAAAGGACACTGTTTTTTGGAAACATCATGAATCCTCACATATTGATGATAAATATGGAATTGATGTGGATGATATTTATGAAGTGGTGGATTTACTCAACCCTACATTCAAAGAAAAATACCATATCCTAATCCAAGAAGCATCCAATATACCTGAAGATACACTTGAAGTAGGATATTTAAAAATCAGTAAATTAGTAGGGTAAAAGATAAATAATTAATAGCCAACGGTAAATCTTTTTTGGATAAAATTATTGTTCTCCACTTCATCAGCAACAGCTACTGCCAAGTCCTCCACTGATATATTGGAATGCCCATCATGATCAAAAACAGGGTGGTCTGTTCCAGTTCTATACTTTCCGGTTCTTTTCCCAGATTTACTCTGATTCATTTCAATCGCAGGACTGATAAATGTCCAATCCAATTCATCTTCCCTTTGAATGACCTCATAAAAATCTGCAGCAGCCAATGCTCCCGGTTTTATCTCCTTTGGGAAATTGGGGTCATCTACGAGTCTTTCCTCTTTTTCATTCAGTAGGCTTCCTGCGCCTCCTATGACAATGACACGTTTTATTCCCGCTTCTTTTATCTCATCCAAAATGTGCCTATATCCAGCTAGGTAATCATCATAGATCTCGGGATTTGACCAGCCCGCATTGAAGGCTGAAATAACTACATCATTGCCTTTCAAGGCACTTCCAAGGCTTGTGTCCTTTATCACGTCCATTTGAACCGCTAGGACATTTGGTTTATCCTTGATTTGGTTAACCTCACGTGCAATCGCAGTCACTTTAATGTTTCTGTTTACCAATTCTTCCAATATATGAGAGCCAACATAGCCTGTTGCTCCAATTAAAGCTACTTTCATGAATATTCAATTTTAATCAATAAAAAACAGGTTAGCATACTTCTTTCAAAGTCTGACTAACCTGCTATTAATACAATTTATTGTATAAAATGTTTATTCCAATCAATTATTGCTTGATAGGCTCCACCTTATTTTTCTTGAATTTCGCATAGGAATCCAAGATATAAGCTTTAAGGTCCTCAGGAGAGGCTTGCTTAATAAACTCATAAGAAGGCCTATATCCATCTTTGAACAAGAGTAGATCTTGTCGCTCCATAGGAATCAGGGAAAGAATGGCATCGTTTGTAAACACACGGTCCACATTTCGCTGTTCTCGTTCAATTTCCAAGATTTCAATCGATGCCCGTGCCTGTTTCGCTTCCTTACCAAATAATCTGGAAGGAGATATCCTCAAACCTCCACGGGTTGTGCTTGTTTCAACGGCTTTACTGTTGTTCTTCGCCCTTTCGATTTCCCTGGTCAATCGGCTATCGGTAATCTTCGATACCACAACTTCATCAATCGTAATGGTGCTTTTGTCGTTTACCAGATAGATGCGAGTGATTCCTTCTTGATAGATAAATGCGGTGTCTCGGTCATATCCTTGGACCATCAGGCTTAGGTAGTCGTTCATTTTCCCGGGGATCGTGAAGTTTCCCTGCAGGTCGGATTTAACCATGTCGTTTGTGCGCAAGTTTTTGATTTGTACATCCGGTAATTTCCGGCTGGTTTCCAAATCATAAACTATCCCTTTGATTTCTTGAGCAAATGAAAAGGTTATGCTGCCTAGAAGCAACATAACCATTAGCAATAAATTTTTGTGAATCTTCATATATTATTTTGATGACCAGGTATTGTTTTCAGGATTGATGTCCGGATAAACATTGTCTGGGTCTATTTTAACGCTAGTAAGCTTCTCTGTAGTATCTAATTGGAACTTCCATGAAGTATTTCTTTCCCAAACCTCCACCGGTAATTTCTTTCTTACTTTCTTGCCACTTGCAGTCGTTGCTTCAACGACCACTGGCATAGCCATTTTTTGAAGGTTTTCAATGGTGATCACCGAACCTTTTGTTGGATCTAAGTCCACGTAGCTAACATCAGAAATCGCTTGATCTAAAGACCAATTGTTCAAGAACCAACCTCTCCAGAACCAATTTAAGTTCTCCCCGGTCTCATTTTCAATCGTACGGAAGAAATCATTCGGAGTAGGGTGCTTGTACGCCCAATAATCAATGTATTTCCTGAATGCGGCGTCAAATCTTTCTGGACCTAAAACCTCATCCCTAAGGATTCTAAGGGCAAAGCCCGGTTTGTAATAAGCCAAAAGACCGATATTTCTTTCTTTCATGCCTTGAGGACTAGTGAAAATCGGCTCTAGGTTCGGATGCATCAAGGCTTTAGCCATAGCATTTTTATCTCCCATTCTGCGGTAATATTCACCATTGTTGAATGCTTCTGTAGAAAGGTCATTGATAAAGGTGTTGAAACCTTCATCCATCCATGCATAAAGACGCTCATTAGAACCCACGATCATTGGGAACCAAATATGCCCAAATTCATGGTCCGTTACGCCCCAAAGGCTTCCGGCTTTTGCTTTGCTACCACAGAATACAATAGCAGGGTATTCCATACCACCCACATTGGATGCTACGTTTACAGCTACCGGATACGGGTAATTATGCCATTTTTTTGAGTAATATTCTATAGAGGCTTTGGTATATTCCGTTGAACGCTCCCAAGCATTTCCACCATTGCTTTCTTTTGGATAAGCAGATAGTGCCAAGGCTTTTTTGCCATCCTGTAGGTTGATCTGTGCTCCATCGATGATAAATGCCTTAGAAGAAGCCCAAGCCACGTCTCTCGCGTTTTCCAGTCTATATTTCCAAGTCAAGGTACTTTTGCTCGGTCTAGAGTTTTTATTCGTTACCTCATCCTGAGAACGTATGATCACTGTTTTATCGCTTGATTTAGCCTTGTTGTATCTTTCCAGTTGCTCTTTGGTCCATACCTCTTGCGGGTTCAATAATTCACCACCTAAAACGACGATATGGTTTGCAGGAGCAGTAACTTCTACATTGAAATCTCCATACTCTAGGTAAAATTCACCTGGTCCAGAATATGGTAATGTGTTCCAGCCTGTTACGTCATCATAAACCGATACCTTAGGGTACCATTGTGCAATGGCATAAATATCTCCGTTTTCAGTAGGAAGTATACCGGTACGGTCTGCTCCATATTGAGGGACGATATAGGAGAAGTCCATGCTGATTTCTGTCTTACCACCGTTTGCAGCCAATGGAGTAGGAAGGTCGATTCGCATACGCGTATCATTGATGCTGTATTTCACGTCAGATTTACCTCCACCTGAAACGTTTGAAATGGTATAACCCCCATTGAAATCGGATCCTGCATCTCCATAACGACTATTGGTCAAAGGAACAACAGCTTGTCCTATAGATTTTTGATTGAACATGTTTTGCTCCAATTGCAACCAGATGAAATCCAATTGATCCGGACTGTTATTGGTATAATGGATTTTTACAGTTCCTTTTACCTCATGGGTCTTGTCGTCCAAGCTAACCTTGATATCATAACTTGCAGCGTTTTGCCAATACAATTGTCCAGGTTTTCCAGATGCAGAACGGTAAACATTGCCGTTTTGGGTATAGAAACCTGGTTTGAAAGCCTCTTTGTAATCATATTTACTTTCGACTTTCTGCGCAAAACTGCTTTGTAAAATACCAGCTTGGGCCAATAAGAGCCCCAGGGATATTTTAATAATAGATTTATTCATGCGTGTTTATAATTTAGATTTGTATTCGTCTTCATCAAAACCCAATAAAATGCCCTTCGGACTTTCAATCAAAGGTCTTTTTATCATACTATTGTTACCAAGAAGGACTTGATTTGCACTCTTTGCATCCTTTACGGCAGCTTGTTCTTCAGGGCTAAGCTTTCTCCAGGTTGTCCCTTTTTTGTTCAGTAGTTGTTCCCAAGAAACTTCTTTTTCCCATTCTTCAAGTTTTTCTAGGGTAGCCGGTTCTTTCTTATAATCGTGAAAAACATACTCTTTATGGTTGTCATTTAACCAATCAATTGCCTTTTTTACTGTATTACAATTCTTAATTCCGTAGACCTGAAGCATAGTTATATTGTTAATAGATTTTTTTGTTCTGCTAAAGATATTAATAAAATCTTTAATAGCTAAGGGAGGGGGGGGTGACGGGAATAACTAAAAGTTCTTAGTGTAATTTTTACACTATATTCTTTGAACTCACAAAAAAACTTTATCTTTATTGGTATTAATAAAATTTAGAAAATATACTATGAGCCTAAAAGATTTCAAAGGAGTTTTAACTGGAGATCAAGTTCAAGAGCTTTTTGAGAAAGCAAAAGAGCATAAATTTGCATTACCTGCAGTAAACATTATCGGTACAGATTCTATCAACGCTGTTATGGAAACGGCTAAGAAAGTTAACTCACCTGTGATCATTCAATTGTCAAACGGTGGAGCGCAATTTTACGCTGGTAAATCACTGAACAATGATAATTTACAAGCATGTATTCTAGGGGCTGTTTCAGCTGCTCAACACGTACATTTATTAGCAGAGCACTATGGTGTTGCAGTTATCTTGCACACTGACCATGCTGCCAAAAAATTATTGCCTTGGATTGATGGATTGTTGGACGCTGGCGAGAAATTCTTTGCTCAACATGGTAAGCCATTGTTTTCATCTCACATGTTGGATCTTTCAGAAGAACCGTTGGAAGAGAACATCGAGATTTCTAAAAAATATTTAGAGCGTATGAAACCACTTGGTATGACCATCGAAATTGAATTGGGTGTTACTGGTGGTGAAGAAGACGGAGTGGATAACTCTGACGTAGATAGCTCAAAATTATATACTCAACCTGAAGAGGTTGCTTATGCTTTTGAAGAGCTTTCTAAAGTTTCTGATAAATTCACTGTTGCTGCTGCTTTTGGTAATGTACATGGTGTGTACAAACCAGGAAACGTGAAATTGCAACCAGTTATCTTGCATAACTCTCAAGAGTACATCCGCGAGAAATTCAACTTAACTGCTGAAAAACCGGTTAACTTTGTTTTCCACGGTGGTTCGGGTTCATCTCCTGAGGAAATCGAAGAAGCAATTTCTTACGGTGCTATCAAAATGAACATCGATACAGATATGCAATGGGCATTCTGGGACGGTGTGAGAAAATACGAAGCTAAAAACCGTGAATACTTACAAGCGCAGATCGGTAATCCAGAAGGTGCTGACTCTCCTAACAAAAAATATTACGATCCACGTGTATGGTTGCGTAAAGGTGAAGAAGCTTTCGTTGAGCGTTTAGAGCAAGCTTTTGCTGAATTGAACGCGGTGAATGCAACTGATAAAATATAATTCTAAAACATAATTTAACATACTAAAAATAGCTATCCATTTCGGATAGCTATTTTTTTTGTTCCTTTTAAGGGATTTAATTCTGACCTCATTCGAGGCACATTCGAGAACGCTCGGACTGGTCAAGTGATTTCTCGAATATGTCTCGAATAATTCCCGAAGCAAAGCAAGGTAAATTATCCTGGATTTTAGAGAAGCTTATGCTTGATTTGGCTATTATCTTCTCTTAAATAAAGTAAATCTGCTACTGTTGAAAACAATTCAAACTTCTGGATAATAAGCAAAGCTTAAGCACGTATATAATTATAAGGGTGTCTATTGAAAATTAAGGCTCCGGGAAAGGCTGAAGTAAATCAAATGTAAAATTGTCCGTTATCACATTTTTTACGGTATATTATCCTTAATATTACAATAAGAAGCAAATGAGAATGTATAAGGATCGATTTATTAATTATTTAAAATTTGAAAAGCGGTATTCTGAACATACGATCGTTGCTTATGAACGGGAAATAGATGCTTTGTTCCAATTCTTGGAAGTGGAAAGCATGCCTTTTGAAGAAATCGATTACCGTTTTTTAAGGTATTACTTTTCCAATCTAAAGGAGCAAGGAAAGGAAGCTACCTCGGTGAATCGGGCGATATCCTCATTGAAATCATTCTATAAGTTTTTAATGCGCGAGGGTCTGGCCAAACAGAATCCGAGTGCTTTGATCAAGTCCCTGAAAACTGCCAAGAGGTTGCCAATAATTGTTGAGAAAGACAAGATGGTCAAGCTACTGGACAACATGAGTTTGGAGTCCGAAGATTTCGAGCAAACTCGGGATTTCATAGTTTTGGAACTCTTGTTTGGAACTGGTATTCGTTTGGCGGAATTGTTAAAAATAAAGGAGCAGGATATTGATTTTTATAATAAAAAAATACTTATATTCGGAAAAAGGAGCAAGGAGCGTTTTGTTCCAATACACCAAACATTGGCCAACGAATTAAAGAAGTATTTGGATTTGAAAAAAGCAAAGGATTTTCAAAACAAATCACCGGAATTAATCGTTAGCAAAGAAGGGAAGGAAGCTTATCCTAAACTGATATATCGCATTGTCAAGAAATACTTAAGTACAATCACTTCCCAGAAGAAAAGGAGTCCGCATGTTTTGCGGCACAGCTTTGCAACCGCCCTGTTGGACAACGGCGCAGATTTAAATGCAATCAAGGAATTATTAGGTCATGCTGGGTTATCGGCAACACAAGTGTATACCCATAATTCGGCAGAACGTTTAAAATCAATTTATAAACAAGCTCATCCAAAAGCTTAAAAAAGGAGGAAAAATGAACATTACAGTGCAATCTATTAAATTTAATGCTGACAGTAAGCTAATCGAGTTCATTAAGAAGAAAGCGGAAAAACTAAATCAGTTCTTGGATAACATCATCGAAGGTGTATGTTATTTACGACTGGAAAACGTAGAAGATGAAGCCAACAAGATAGTGGAACTTAAATTTAATATTCCCGGCAATCAACTGTTTGCCAAAGCACAAGCTAAGAGTTTCGAGGAAGCAACGGATATTGCAATTGAATCTATTAGACGACAGATTAACAAACACAAGACCAAAACAAGAACTAATCTAAGTAATCACAAAGAAGTATTAAATCAAGAAGAAGAATTTTAACGAAAATATTTAAAAAACATGAAAAGGCTCCTGAAGAGGGAGCCTTTCGTGTTTTTTAGACATTAGATAATAGACATTAGACAAGAGACCGGATTGGTGGGGGCTAGGGTTGAACCCTTCTGAAACAAGAAAATAGTTTGTTCATCTTGCGATTCACAATGACCGCAATTCACTATAAGTTAAAAAATAGATTCTTCGCTTCACTCTGAATCCCTCTTAAGCGCATTTCCAATTCTGAACGATTAGTGAAGAATCTGTACGTAAATGCCCACTACTTTTTGTCATCGTAAGTTTGAGAAAGTATAATTGGAGATCAATCGACAGAATATTATTTTGTTGGTCTATTTGATGATCCAGCCGAGAGAGGGAACAAGACTTTAACTTGTCATTGGTCATAAAGACCCCGGAGGATGTTAGTC